>NZ_CP040887.1:629716-944575 GCF_006337125.1 Serinicoccus chungangensis | reverse complement strand
CCCGGGTATGCCGGTGGCTGGCGGTTCACGGCGCCCGTGGCGGAGATGGGGACGCACCTGAGATGGCTGGCGGCGCGTCTGGAGGAGCTCGGCGGCACCCTGACCCGGGCCTACCTGGACCGGCTGCCCGAGAGTGAGGACGAGGGCGTCGACGTGGTCGTCAACGCCTCCGGGCTCGGCGCCGAGCGGCTCGTCGCCGACCCGACCCTGTCACCGGTCCGTGGCCAGGTGGTGGTCGTCGAGCAGGTGGGGCTGGAGCAGTGGTGGCTCGACCCGGGTGCGCCCGGCGGCCCGACCTACGTCGTCCCCCGCCGCGACGACATCGTGCTGGGCGGCACCGACCAGCCCGGCGAGCGGGACCGCGAGCCCGATCCCGCCACCGCCGAGGACATCCTCGCGCGGGCCGCCGCGCTGGTGCCCGCTCTCGCCGGGGCGCGGGTGCTGCGGCACGCCGTCGGCCTGCGACCGGTGCGCCCGCAGGTGCGGGTCGAGCGGGTGGGTGACGTCATCCACTGCTACGGCCACGGCGGCGCCGGCGTGACCCTCAGCTGGGGCTGCGCCGCCGAGGTCGTGGAGCTCGTCGGATGAGCGACCTGCAGTGCCCCGCCCGGATCCTGCTGATCCATCACGATGCCGATGTCATGGTCGGCGCCCTCTCCCGAGAACGGGTGCTGCACGTCTACAGCGGCGCGGACCCGGCTGCCGCTGCGATCGCGGAGCGTCTCGCTGTTGGGCTCGGGGTCGCCGGCACACGGTGGGCGGAGGGGACGGGCGCCCCCGCCGGGTCGTGCATCGCGCGGGAGGTGCTCGAGGACCTGGCGGACCGGCACCGGGGCGAGACGGTCGTGGTGGTGAGCCACGGCGGCGCGATCCTGGCGACGTTGGCCGCGCTGGGGTGGCCGGGCCTCGCCGCCGACCTGGGCCCCGGTGCGGGCGTGGTCCTGGAGCGCGACGGCGACGGCTGGCGGCATACCGGCACCGTGTGAGTCCCGCTGCCCGCCGCCGAGCCCTGACCGACGTCGGGATAGCACAACCTGCATCGGCGAACGTCCCGATGACGGTCCTGCTGTCCCGTGGTCACTCCCGAGAGGGAGCTCAGACGGCGTAGGCGCCGAGCTGGCCGTGCAGGTCGGGGTCGACCTTGGCCTCGACCCGGGTGCCCTCGGCGGTGTGCTCCTCGGTGAGGATCTCGCCCTCGTCGTAGAGCCGCGCCACGAGGTCGCCCCGGTCGTAGGGCAGCAGCACGTCCACGAGGATCTCCGGGCGGGGCAGCGCGGCCTCGACCGCCTCGAGCAGCGCCGGCACGCCGGCACCGGTCTTGGCCGAGACGACGACCACCCGCGGGTAGGCGCGGCGCAGCCGGTCGAGGACCTCGGGGTCGGCGAGGTCGGCCTTGTTGACCGCCACGATCTCGGGGATCTTGAGGGCCGAGCCCTCGTCGATCTCCGCGAGCACGGCGTGCACCGCGTCGACCTGCCCCTCGGGGTCCGGGTGCGAGCCGTCGACGACGTGGAGCAGCACGTCGGCGTCCGCCGCCTCCTCCAGGGTGGACCGGAAGGCCTCGACGAGCTGGTGGGGCAGCCGCTTCACGAAGCCGACGGTGTCGGACAGGGTGTAGGTGCGGCCCTCCTCGCTCTCGGTGCGCCGGACCGTCGGGTCCAGGGTCGCGAAGAGCTGGTTCTGCACCAGGACCCCCGCCCCGGTGAGGCGGTTGAGCAGCGACGACTTGCCGGCGTTGGTGTAGCCGACGATGGCCACGCTCGGGACCCGGTGGCTGCGCCGGGAGGAGCGCTTGGTGTCGCGGACGGTCTTCATCGCCGTGATCTCCCGCCGGAGCCGGGCGATGCGGGTGTTGATCCGCCGCCGGTCCAGCTCGATCTTGGTCTCACCGGGGCCGCGGGAGCCGATGCCCTCACCGCCGGCCACCCGGCCACCGGCCTGGCGGGACATCGACTCGCCCCAGCCGCGCAGGCGCGGCAGGAGGTACTGCAGCTGGGCCAGCTCGACCTGCGCGCGACCCTCCTTGCTCTTGGCGTGCTGGGCGAAGATGTCGAGGATCAGGGCGGTGCGGTCGATGACCTTGACCTTGACGACGTCCTCCAGCGCGCGCCGCTGGGACGGGCCGAGCTCGCCGTCGCACACGACCGTGTCGGCGCCCTCCGCGGCCACGATCTCCCGCAGCTGCACGGCCTTGCCGCTGCCCAGGTAGGTCGCGGGGTCCGGCTTCTGCCGCCGCTGGATGACGCCGTCGAGCACGGTCGAGCCGGCGGTCTCGGCCAGCGCCGCGAGCTCGCGCAGCGAGTTCTCCGCGTCCTCGAGGGTCGTCTGGCCGTTGTCCTCCCACACGCTCGCGAGGACGACCCGCTCGAGGCGCAGCTGGCGGTACTCGACCTCGGTGACGTCCTCGAGCTCGGTGGACAGACCGGCGACCCGGCGCAGCGCGGCGCGCTCCTCCCGGTCCAGCTGGTCGCCGTCCCGGTCCAGGTCGGCGCGGTCGGTCTCCTCGGACTCGCCCCACGTGCCCCAGTCGCCCTCGCGCAGGTCGATCGCGTCGTCGTCGATCAGCGCCTCGGCGCGGCGGTCGAGCAGGCGGCCACCCTCGGTGCCGGTCGGGTCGGTGCGTGGTGCGGTCATGGTCTCCTTCGGGTCGTGCAGACGGTATGCCTGCGGCCGGCTCCCCGCCAGCCTCTCACCAGGTCAACGCAGCGGGCCACCGATTTGTTGCCTCGGGCGGGCAGGTGGCGTGCGAGACTGGCCGCCGATGAGCACGGACGACGACGGCCCGCAGCAGCCGGCCGACCACTACTTCTCCGCCCGGCCCGCCTCCGCGGACGCGCTGCGCCCCCTGACGGTGCGGCTGGCCGGCCGCGAGCACGAGGTCCTCACGGCCGCGGGCATCTTCTCCCCCGACGGCCTCGACAAGGGGACCCGCGTCCTGCTCGAGCACACGCCGGCACCCCCGGCGCGGGGGACGTTCCTCGACCTGGGGTGCGGCTGGGGACCGCTCGCGCTCACCCTGGCCCTGGAGTCCCCCGAGGCCCGGGTGCACGCCGTGGACGTCAACGAGCGCGCGCTGGACCTCACCCGGCGCAACGCCGCGCTCCTGGACCGCACGGGCGTGGTGGTCGACCGCCCCGAGGACGTCGACCCGGACGTGCGCTTCGACCTGGTGTGGTCCAACCCGCCGATCCGGGTCGGCAAGCAGGCGCTGCACGACCTGCTGCTCACCTGGCTGCCCCGGCTGTCCGAGCAGGAGGGGGCGGCGGCCTACCTCGTCGTCCAGAAGAACCTCGGTGCCGACTCCCTGCAGACCTGGCTCGCGTCGACCCTGCCGGGCGCCATGGGACCGGTGCGGGTGTCCCGCGAGGCCAGCAGCAAGGGCTTCCGGGTGCTACGCGTCGGCCGGGGCTGAGCGCCCCGGCTCACGGGGGCGCGCGAGGAACGGGAAGATCAGCACCGTGAGGGCACCGGCGGCGACGAGCACGGCCGCGAGCTCGCCGGGGATGAGGTCGCGGGAGACGCCGAGCTCGGTGACCGCGACGATGATGGGCAGCCCGGTCGCCGCGTAGAGCGCCAGCCGTCGTCGGTCGGCCGGGTCGGTGAGGCCGGAGCCGGTCCGGCTGAACCGCTCGCGGAGCCAGACGACGCCACCGCGCAGCACCAGGATCATGACGACCAGGGCCAGCAGGAGGAGCGGCTGCTGGACGACCGCCGCCACGTCGATGTTCATGCCGGAGGTGACGAAGAACACCGGCACGAAGAAGCCGTAGGCGGCCCCCTCCAGCCGCTCCTCGTAGCCCTCGAAGCCCTCCGGACGCACGGCCCGGATGATGAAGCCGGCGGCGAAGGCACCGAGCACGACGTCCAGCTCGAAGACGCTGGCCGCGGCCATGAGCGTGAGCAGCAGCCAGAACGTCACCCGCATCGCCGTCTGGGCCGTCGTGTCGGCCCCCTCCACCAGGGCCGCGCGGATGCCCGGGACCCGCATCACCAGGCGGTGCGGCACCACGGCCACGAGCACGGCGACCGCGAAGAAGGCCAGCAGGACACCCGCCGACACCCAGGTCGACCGGGTCGAGAGCAGCAGCGCCATGGCCATGACCGGCATGAGCTCGCCCACGGCCCCGTGGGTCAGCACGGCCGTCCCGAGCGGGGAGTCCAGCTGGCCCCGGTCCTTGAGGATCGGCAGCAGGGTCCCCAGCGCGGTGGACGTGACCGCGATGGCGAGCACGGTGGCCGCGGCCAGGCTCTCGTCGGGGACGAGGGCCCAGGCCAGGCCCAGGGCCAGCACCAGGCACAGCAGCCAGGTGAGCGCCGCCTGCCGCCCCTGGCGCGCCCGCAGCGTGGCGGGGTCGATCTCGGTGCCGGCGAGCAGGAAAAGCAGCCCCAGGCCCAGCTCGCGCACCAGCCCCACCCCGGGCCCGACCTCCGCGAGCGCCAGCACGCCGGGTCCGACGAGGCACCCCAGGACGAGCAGCACGACCACGTCCGGCAGCAGGCCCCGCGAGGCCCGCACCACGACCGGCGAGACGACGAGGACGCAGCCGATCCAGAACATCGACAGCAGGGCGGTGTCCGAGGTGGGGGACGCCGAGGGCGCGGCCAGCGGGACCAGCTCCATGGCGGTCATCCTGCCCTGCCGGCCGCCCGCGCGACCACGTCCAGGGCCCGGGCGAGCAGGTCCGGGTCGTCGTGCTCCAGCCAGACGACCCGTGGGTCGGGGCCGAACCACGACTGCTGACGCCGGACCAGGCGTCGGGTGGCGGCCGCCGTCTCCTCCACCGCCTCCTGCTCCCCCAGCTCGCCGTCGAGCTGGCGCAGCGCCTGCGCGTAGCCCACGGCCCGCGAGGCGGTGCGCCCCTCCCGCAGACCTGCCGCGGCCAGCCCGCGGACCTCCTCGAGCAGCCCGTCGGCCCACATCCGCGCCGCGCGGTGCGCGACCCGCCGGTCCAGCACCTCGCGGTCGGCCCGCAGGCCGAGCAGGACGGTAGGCTCGAGCAGCTCACGGGTCGGCAGCGTCGCGCTGAAGGGACGCCCGGTCAGCTCGACGACCTCCAGGGCGCGCACGACCCGTCGGCCGTTGCGCCGCTCGATCCGGGCCGCCGCGTCGGGGTCGCGGCGCGCGAGCTCCGCGTGCAGCGCCTCGACGCCGCGCTCCGCCAGCTCCCCCTCCCACCGGGCCCTGACCTCGGGGTCGGTGGGCGGGATGTCCAGCCGGTCGAGCAGCGCCCGGACGTAGAGCCCGGACCCGCCGACCACGACCGGTACGCGGCCCCGGGACCGGATCGCCGCGACGTCCGCGCGGGCCGCCTGCTGGTATGCCGCCAGGCTGGCCTCGTCGCGCACGTCCAGCACGTCGAGCTGGTGGTGCGGCACCCCCCGTCGCTGCGCCAGCGTGAGCTTGGCGGTCCCGATGTCCATCCCCCGGTAGAGCTGCGAGGCGTCCGCCCCGACGACCTCCCCGCCCAGCTCGAGCGCGAGCCGCACGCCCAGGTCGGACTTCCCGGTCGCCGTCGGCCCCACCACCGCCACGACCGGGTGGTCGGGCGCGGCCTCGTCGGCCGAGGGGGTGGCGCGCTGCATACCGGAAGTCTGACATCCGGAAGGGGTGACGCAGGTCACTGACCAGCGCTAGGTTGGGGGCATGAGCACCCAGCACCCGTCCAGCACCCCTGGTGAGCCAGAGCGCGCCTCCTCCCCTGGGGGCGGCCTCAAGGCGCTCTTCGACTTCAACTTCGACACCTTCGTCACCCCGAGCATCGTCAAGATCGTCTACGTCATCGCGACCGTCCTCGTCGCTCTCCTGACGATCGGTTTCGCCATCAGCGGGCTGACGACGATGTTCCGCGGCGGCGCGGGAGTCGTCCTCGGCTTCCTGCTGCTCCTGGCCTCCCCGATCATCGGGCTGGTCTACCTCGCGTTCGTGCGCATGAGCCTGGAGCTCTACTACGCCGTCATCCGGCTGTCGGAGGACGTGCACCACCGCGGCCGGCTCTGAGGCCCGTCGCGACGCCGGCGACGACGTCACGGCATACCCTCGACACCATGTCGCGCCCTCCGGTCGAGCTGCACATCATCGCCGACTCCACCGGCGACACCGCCGCCCGCGTGGCGCGAGCGGCCGCCGCGCAGTACGCCGACCACGACGTGCGCATCATCCGGCACCCGCGGCAGTCCTCACTCGACGGCCTGCACGACTCCTTCGCGCGGATGCGGCCCGAGCAGGTCCGCACCGTCGTGTTCTCCACCGTGGTGGACGAGGCCCTGCGGGTGCGGGTGACCCAGCTGTGCGAGGAGCAGGGGCTGCCGCACGCCGACCTCCTCGAGCCGGCGGTCACCGCGCTGTCCGCGGTCACCGGCCAGGCGCCGGAGCGGGTGGTGCGACCCGTCGGGGTCGGCGAGGACTACTTCAAGCGGGTCGCCGCGATGGAGTTCGCCATCGCCAACGACGACGGCAACCTCTCCAACCACCTGCGCGAGGCCGACATCGTGCTCATCGGGGTGAGCCGCACCGGCAAGACCCCGTTGTCGATGTACCTCGGCTACCTCGGCTACCGCACCGCCAACATCCCGCTCGTCCCCGGCATCGCCCCGCCGCAGCAGCTGCAGGAGGTGCAGCGGTGGAAGATCGTGGGTCTCACCATCGACCCCGAGCGGCTGCAGCAGATCCGCGGCCGGCGGGTGCGCGCCATGGGCAGCCCGCAGAGCCACCGTGACGGCTACACCGACCTGGTGAAGATCTTCGACGAGCTGGACGAGGTCGCCCAGCTGCAGCGCAGCCTCGGCTGCCCGGTCATCGAGACCACCGACCTGGCCCTGGAGGAGGCGGCCGGGAGGGTCATCGAGGTGGTGCAGCGGCGCCGTGAGGCGGCCGCCGGCGGCACCTCGTTGTCCCGGTAGGCTCCGTCCCACACAGGACGGCACGGGGCGACGGGGCCCCGCCCCTACCGCGAGGAGCGCAGAGATGGCCGGAGAGACGCAGACCTACCTCTACGACATGTCCGAGGGCAACGCGCAGATGCGCGCCCTGCTGGGTGGCAAGGGGGCCAACCTGGCGGAGATGAAGCGCCTCGGCATCCCCGTCCCCGACGGGTTCACCGTGAGCACCGCGGCCTGCATCGCGACGACCGAGGCCGGCGGCGAGTGGCCGGAGGGTCTGTGGGAGGCCGTGCTCGCCTCCCTCGAGCGGCTGGAGGAGCGCACCGGACGCACCCTGGGCGGCGAGCGCCCGCTGCTGCTCTCGGTCCGCTCCGGCGCCGTGGTCTCCATGCCCGGGATGATGGACACCATCCTCAACCTCGGCATCGGCGCGGAGACCGTCGAGGCCCTGGGCGCCGAGTCGGACAACCCGCGGTTCGCCTGGGACTCCTACCGCCGCTTCCTGCAGATGTACGGCGAGGTCGTCGAGGGCGTGGCGCCGCACGCCTACGAGGACGAGCTGACCGCCCTCAAGGCCCGCCGGGGGGTGGAGCAGGACACCGACCTCAGCACCGAGGACCTGCAGGAGCTCGTGCAGACCTACCTCGAGGTCTCGCGCCGCGAGCTGGGCCGCGACCTGCCCACCGACCCCCGTGACCAGCTGCGCGGGGCGATCTCGGCCGTCTTCAACTCCTGGGACACCCCGCGCGCCCGGGTCTACCGCCGGGCCAACGGCATCCCCGACGACCTCGGGACGGCCGTCAACGTCATGCAGATGGTGTTCGGCAACCGGGGCGACACCTCCGCGACGGGGGTCTGCTTCACCCGCAACCCCTCCACCGGCGCCCAGGAGCTCTACGGCGAGTTCCTCGTCAACGCGCAGGGCGAGGACGTCGTCGCCGGGATCCGCACCCCCAAGCCGCTCGCCGAGATGGAGGAGGTGCTGCCCGAGGCCTACACCCAGCTGGTGCAGACCATGCACGACCTCGAGGCGCACTACAAGGACATGCAGGACATCGAGTTCACCGTCGAGGACGGCACGCTCTACCTGCTGCAGACCCGCAACGGCAAGCGCACCGCGGCGGCCGCCCTCCGGGTGGCGCGCGACCTCGTCGAGGAGGGGGTGCTGACCCAGGAGGAGGCGCTGCAGCGCGTCGAGCCCGGCCAGCTGGACCAGCTGCTGCACCCCGCCATCGACCCCGAGCACGGCCGCAGCCCGGTGACCAAGGGCCTGCCGGCCTCTCCCGGGGCCGCCGTCGGCGAGGTGGTCTTCGACGCCGACACCGCGGCCACCCGCGGCGGGGCGGGTGAGCCCGTCGTCCTCGTCCGCTACGAGACGACGCCGGACGACATCCACGGCGTCATCGTCGCCCAGGGGGTCCTCACCGCCCACGGAGGTATGACGTCGCACGCGGCGGTCGTCGCGCGCGGCATGGGCAAGCCCTGCGTCGCCGGGGCCAGCGGCATCCGCATCAACACCGCCGACCGCACCCTCACCATCGGGGAGCACACCTTCTCCGAGGGCGACCTCATCACCCTGGACGGCTCGACCGGGGAGGTCTACGGCGAGGCCCTCGAGCTGGTGCCGCCGCAGATCAACGAGGACTTCGAGGCGATCGTCACCTGGGCCGACGAGGTGCGTCGGCTCGGGGTGCGGGCCAACGCCGACACCGGCGAGGACGCCGCCAAGGCGCGCGAGCTGGGCGCCGAGGGGATCGGGCTGTGCCGCACCGAGCACATGTTCATGGCGGCCGACCGGCTGCCGGCCGTCCGGCAGATGATCCTCGCCGAGACGGAGGAGGACCGGGCCGCGGCGCTGGAGACCATCCTGCCCATGCAGCAGGAGGACTTCGAGGCCATCTTCACCGCGATGCGCGGCCTGCCCGTGACGGTCCGCCTCCTGGACCCGCCGCTGCACGAGTTCCTCCCCGACCTCGTCGAGCAGTCGCTGCTGGTGCAGCGCCTGGAGCTGACCGGCGGCGACCCCGACGAGCTCAGCACGGCCAAGGCCCTGCTCGGCCAGGTCAAGCGTCTGCACGAGCAGAACCCGATGCTCGGCACCCGCGGGTGCCGGCTCGCCATGCTCTACCCGGAGATCCCCGAGATGCAGACCCGGGCGATCGTCCGCGCGGCCCTCGCGGTGCGGGAGCGCGAGGGCACCACCGCCGGCGTCGAGGTCATGGTCCCGCTGGTGGCCTACGCCTCCGAGCTGCGGGCACAGCGGGCGGTCGTCGAGCGGGCGGTCGCCGAGGAGCTGGACAGCGCCGGCGCCGAGCTCGACGTCACCGTCGGCACGATGATCGAGCTGCCCCGTGCCGCGGTGGTGGCCGACCAGATCGCGCAGCACGCCGACTTCTTCTCCTTCGGCACCAACGACCTCACGCAGACCGGGATCGGCATCTCCCGGGACGACGCCGAGGGGGGCTTCCTGTCGGCCTACGTCGCCGACGAGGTCATCCCGCACAACCCGTTCGAGTCGATCGACCGGGACGGGGTCGGCGGCCTCGTCCGGCTCGGTGCCGAGGGCGGCCGGGCGACCAAGCCCGAGCTCAAGCTCGGCGTGTGCGGGGAGCACGGGGGTGACCCCGCCTCCATCGGGCTGTTCGAGGAGCTCGGGCTGAGCTACGTCTCCTGCTCGCCTTACCGCGTGCCCATCGCCCGGTTCGCCGCGGCCCGGGCGGTGCTGGCGCAGCAGGACGCCTCCTGACCCGCACAGCCGGCCGGGCCGGCGCAGGAGGGACCCGTCCGGGGCAGGTCACCGGGCGGGCCTGTCGGCCGGTGCATGCCCGGCTCGGGCAGGCGGACGGGGGCAGCGCATGAACGCACCGCAGGACGTCATGGACGACCTGTCGGCGCTCGGCGGCTTCTTCACGCTGGCCGACGCAACGGGCACCGACGCCATCCCCTTCGACGAGCTGCTGAGGGACGTGCCATTGGCGGGGCGCCTCGACCAGGTGCGGCAGGCGCTGGCGCAGGGCACCGGCCAGGACCCCGCCGACGTCGAGGTGAGGGTGGCGATGTCGGCCCTACAGGTCGGGCTCGCCTCGCGCCTGTGGTCCGTGGGCCTGGGCGCCGCGGTGCTGCACGGCACCGTGCCCGACCTGCGCTCCCGGCACCTGCTCGGCTCCCCCGGCCACCGCGGGGACGTGCCGCTAGCCCTCGCGGACGGGACGCCATGGCGCGCCGTGCCCGGACCGCACGAGGCCGCCGCCGAGCTCGCCCGCACCGTCGTGGACGGCAGCCTGGCGGACCTGGACGCGGCGTGCTCCCGGGTGGGGCGGGTCCCACCGAGGGTGCTGCTGAGCAACGCCGCCTCCAGCCTCGTCGGGGCGGCACGGGTGCTGGGCACGGCCAGGCCCGGGGCCGCCACCACGGCCTGGGCGGTGGTGCGCCTGGTGCTGGCCGCGCCCGGGCTGGCCCCCGGCGGCGCCGCCCGGTCCCGCGCCGGCCTGCCGACCGGCGTCGGCGGCCCCATGGAACGGGCCGACGAGGCCTTCCTGCGCGCCGGCTGCTGCCTGTTCGACCGCATACCCGGTCACGGGCTGTGCCCCGACTGCGTCCGGGCCCCCACCCACGCCCACCTCGTCACGCCCGGCCACTGACGCCCGCCGACCGGCCACTGACGCCCACCGGACCACTCCTGTGCACGCCCACGGCACCCTGTGCATGCATACGGCACCCTGTGCACGCCCACCGACCCTGAGCATGTCGACAGCACCCTGTGCATGCGGTAGACGGCATGCACAGGGTGCCGATGACGTGCTCAGGCTGCGATTCCGTGCACAGACTTCCCATCGAGGGCGCACCGGGGGGCGCGAACTCCCGGCCCCGGCTCAGCCGCGCGGCGGCACCCGCGTCAGCGGGGTCGGACGGTGCCGGTGCCGCTCTCCCGGTCGTAGGCGTAGACCTCGACCCCGTCGATCCACGTGCGCAGCACCCGGGACTGCAGGTCCAGCCAGTCGCCGGACCACAGGGCCAGGTCGGCGTCCTTGCCCACGACGAGCGAGCCCACCCGGTCCTCGACACCCAGGACCCGGGCCGGGTTGACGGTCACCGCCCGCAGCGCGGCGTCCCGGTCCATGCCCTCACGGACGGCGAGCGCGACCTGGGTGATGAGGTGGTCGATGGGCACCACCGGGTGGTCGGTGATGATGGACACCTGCACGCCGGCCCGGTCGAGGATCCCGGGCGCCTTCGGGCTCCGGTGGCGCACCTCGACCTTGGAGCGGCTGACGATCATCGGCCCGTAGAGCACCGGGATGTCCCGCTCGGCGACGAGGTCCGCGACGAGGTATGCCTCGGTCCCGTGGTCCAGCACGAGGCGGTAGCCGAACTCCTCGGCCAGCCGGATCGCGGTGGCGATGTCGTCCGCCCGGTGGCAGTGCTGCCGCCACGGGATCTCGCGCTCGAGGACCTTGACCAGGGCCTCGCTGACGAGGTCCGCGTCGACCGGGGTGTCCCCGGCCGCCGCGACCTTCGCCTGGTAGGACCGGGCGGCGGCGAAGGCCTTGCGCATGACCAGGGCGACGCCGAGCCGGGTGGCGGGGGTCTTCTTCTGCTCGCCGTAGACCCGCTTGGGGTTCTCGCCGAGCGCGGCCTTGATGCCGCTGGGGTTGCGCAGCACCATCTCGTCCACGTAGCGGCCGTAGGTCTTGAGCGCCACCGCCTGGCCCCCGATCGGGTTCGCCGACCCGGGGTTGACGTTGACCGTCGTGACGCCGGCCCCGAGGGCGTCGTCGAAGCCCTGCTCGCGCGGGTTGATGGCGTCGATGGCCCGCGCCGCGGCCATGACCGGGTCGGTGGTCTCGTTGCCGTCCAGGCCGGCCCAGCCCTCCCCCTCCTCCCAGACCCCGAGGTGCACGTGGGCGTCCACGAGGCCGGGGAGCAGCCAGGAGCCCGCTGCCTCGACGACCTCCACGTCGTCGGGGACGTCGACCTGGTCCCGGGGTCCCAGGGCGGCGATGCGCCCCTCGCGCACGACCACCGTGCCGTCCTCGATCACCTCGCCCTCGACCGGGACGACGCGGGCACCGACGATGGCTAGGGACGGTCGGGGACTGGGCACAGGAACTCCTCGGTAGCGGCGGATCAGGACCCTTCCCACCCTACGCAGCGGCCCTGACGGCCCCCGGCGCACCCCGCTCCGGGCCCCTCGCCCTGGGACGGGTGTGACTGATCACTCACCCGGTCGCGCGGCCCCGACGGCGGTTCACCCTTGTGCTACGGCGTGTCGCGATGGGAGGATCGGGAACACTGTCTACGGGCCTGGCGTTGGCCCCAGCAGAGACAGCGGCGCCAATACCCTGATCCGGCACCGCTCACACAGACGGAACAACGAGGTGTCGTCGCCCGCCGGACACCCCTGGACCCCGGACGTGGGCGACGACGAGAGGGCGCCCCTGAACGGGCGCAGACCAAGGAGCAGACACTGATGGACTGGCGCAACCGCGCGGCGTGCCTGGAAGAGGACCCCGAGCTCTTCTTCCCGATCGGCAACACCGGCCCGGCGCTGCAGCAGATCGAGGAGGCCAAGGCCGTCTGCCGCACCTGCCCGGTGATCGACACCTGTCTCAAGTGGGCGCTGGAAACCGGGCAGGACGCCGGTGTGTGGGGTGGGCTGTCCGAGGACGAGCGCCGAGCGCTCAAGCGTCGCAAGGCGCGCGCCCGACGGGCGAGCTGACCTCGACACCCCTGAGCACTCCGTCACCGGAGGAGGCCGTGACCCTCAGCCGGTGGCGGAGCCCCGCAGCCGCACGGTGAACCGCACGACGGTGCCGTGCGGCTTCGTCGTCTCCCACCCGATCTGCCCACGCAGGTCGCTGATGAGGGCCTCGACGATCTGCGTGCCCAGGCCGGGCCGCGCCGAGGCCTCGGGGGCATACCCCCGACCGTTGTCCTCCACGCGCACCTCCAGCAGGTCGGTCCCGCCCTCGTCGCGGGCGCGCGAGGCGCTGACCACGACACGGGACGCCCCGGCGGGGCGGTCCCCCTCCTCGAAGCCGTGCTCGACCGCGTTGTGGACCAGCTCGGCCAGGACCATCGCCAGGTGCGTGGCGTCGTCCGGCGGCAGCCAGCCGAAGGACCCCTCCAGCTCGGTCTCCACGACGGCCTGCGTGGAGGCGACCTCCACGGTGGCCCGCAGGATGCGGGTGGCGACGTCGTCGAAGTCGACCCGCTCGGAGAACGCCTGGCTGAGGGTGTCGTGCACCAGCGCCACGGTGGACAACCGCCGCCCCGCCTCGGCCAGCGCCTCCTGAGCCTTGGGGTCGTCCAGCCGCCGGGACTGCAGCCTCAGCAGCGCGGCCACGGTCTGGAGGTTGTTCTTGACCCGGTGGTGGATCTCCCGGATCGTGGCCTCCTTGCTCAGCAGCTCACGCTCGCGCCGACGGATCTCGCTGACGTCGCGCATGAGCAGCAGCGCACCCACCCGCCGCCCTCCGTGGGTGAGCGGCACCGAGCGCAGCGTGAGGTTGACCGCGGAGGTCTCGATCTCGGTCCCCCACGGCGCCCGACCGGTGAGGACCAGCGGCACCGTCTCGTCCACCGTCGCCCCGGGGGTCAGTCGCGTCGAGACGATCTGGGCGAGGTCCGCGCCGTTGACGTGGTCGGTGTGCCCGAGCCGGCGCAGCGCCGACACGGCGTTCGGGCTGGCGTAGTCGATGACGCCGTCGGCCGTGAGCCGCAGCACGCCGTCCCCGACCCGGGGGGTCCCCCGCCCCACCCCGGTCGCCACGTGGTCCATGGGGAACGCGCCCTCGGAGATCATCGAGAACAGCTGCTGGCTGATCTGGAGGTAGTTGACCTCCAGGCCGCCCTGCTGACGCATGTTCTGCAGGTCGGTGTGCCGGACGAGCACCGCGATCGGGCGACCGGTCCGGACGACGGGGACGTACTGCTCCCGGACGTAGCCCACCTCGTCCGGGGTCAGCGGCCGGCCGGTCTCCATGACCTGCGTCAGCAGGCGCTCGCGCGCCGCGCCCGGGGCCTCCCCGATGACGTCGTCGTGGTAGAAGTTCGGCCCGGTCGAGGGCCGCGCGTGCGCGGCCAGGAACCACGGCGAGAGGTGCGGGTCGGCGACGTCGTCGCGCTGCACCGGGAGCCAGAGGGTCAGGTCGGCGAACGCCAGGTCCGCCAGCATCTGCCAGTCACCGACGAGGCGGTGCACCCAGTCGATGTCGGCTCCCGACATCGACGAGCGCGAGAGGGTCTCCCGGAGAACAGCCACGAGGAGATTGTCGCAAAGGTCAGTCGGCCGATCCCTGCCGGACCAGTCCGCGCAGCGTGCGCAGGGCCACCGAGAGCGGAGCCAGGTCGGGCTCGCTCATCCCGCTGACGGTCCGCAGCACCTGGCTGGTGCGCACGAGCGCCTCGCGGTTCTCCGCCATCCACTCACGCACCCGCTCGAGGGAGTCCCTCGGCCTCCTCGGTCCCCGGTGCGCTCCACGACGGTCCGGGTGAGCCCGCGCATGACGCCGTACAGGTCGTCGCGCAGCGCGCCGCGCGCCAGGGAGGACCAGCGGTCCTCCCGCGGCAGGTGCGAGACGTGCGTGAGCAGGTCGTCGATGCGGAAGGCCTCGGACACCCCGAAGTAGACCTCGGCGACCTCCGTGACGTCCCGCCCGATCTCACCGGCCAGCTCGGCGACGTCCAGCAGCGAGTAGCTGTCGAGCAGGGAGGCGTACAGCTGCGCGAGGTCCTCCGGTATGCCGTTGGTCCTCGCCCACTCCGCGCGCTGGGCCCAGCGCTCGCGCTCGTGGCCCTGCAGGAGCTCGCCCAGGCGCGGGACCAGCGCCTGGACCGGCTCGGTGAACCGCTGGATCTCCTCGTCCATGCCGGTCGACAGCGAGCGGTTGTTGAGGAACCAGCGGGTGGCCCGGTCCAGCAACCGGCGCACCTCGAGGTAGAGCTCGGTCTGGATGTCCGTCGGCACCTGGTTGTCCAGCGCCTCGACCGCCGCGGTGTAGTCCGCCAGCCCGAAGACCGAGCGCACCACGTGGAAGGCCCGGGTGATCTGCGCCACCGTCGCCCCGGTCTCCTCCTGGGCGCGGAAGGCGAAGGAGACACCGCCGCGGTTGACCATGGCGTTGGCGATCTCGTTGACCACGATCTCCCGGCGCAGGGGGTGCTCCAGGATCTGCTCCCGCGCGCGCTCGCGCAGCGGCTCCGGGAAGTAGTGCAGGAGGGACTCGAGCAGCGCCGGGTCGTCGGGCAGCTCGGTCTCGCCGAGCTCGGTCTTGAGCCCGAGCTTGGCGTAGGCCACCAGGACCGAGAACTCGGGAGCCGTCAGCCCGGTGCCCGCCTCCTCGCGGCGCGCCCACTCCTTCTCACTGGGCAGGAACTCCAGCTCGGGGTCCAGCCCGGCGTGCTCACCGAGGTAGCGGATCAGGCGCTGGTGGACCGAGGCCATGACCCCCTTCTGCAGGCGGCCGTTGCCGATGAGGACGTTCTGCTCATAGTTGTGCCGCAGGACCTTGCGGGCCACCTCCTCGGTCATCGAGGCGAGCAGCTCGTCGCGCTCCTCCCGGGAGAGCACCCCCTCCTGCACGAGCGGCGTGAGCGCGATCTTGATGTTGACCTCGTGGTCGGAGGTGTCCACACCGGCGGAGTTGTCGATCGCGTCGGTGTTGACGTGGACACCGGCCAGTGCGGCCTCGACGCGGCCCCGCTGGGACAGACCCAGGTTGCCGCCCTCCCCGACCACGCGGACGCGCAGCTGCGAGCCGTCGACCCGGATGGGGTCGTTGGCCCGGTCGCCGATCTCCAGGTCGGTCTCGGTGGACGCCTTGACGTAGGTGCCGATGCCGCCGTTCCAGAGCAGGTCCACCGGTGCCAGCAGGATCGCCCGCAGCAGCTCGTGCGGCGCCATCGCGCTGACGCCCTCGTCCAGGCCCAGCCGCTCGCGCACCTGCGCGCTCACGGGGATCGACTTCTGCGTCCGGGGGTAGACCCCGCCGCCCTCGCTGATGAGGGCGGTGTCGTAGTCGGCCCAGCTGGAGCGCGGCAGCTCGAACAGGCGCTGCCGCTCGGCGTAGGACCGGGCCACGTCAGGGTCCGGGTCCAGGAAGATGTGGCGGTGGTCGAAGGCCGCGACGAGGCGGATGTGCTCCGAGAGCAGCATGCCGTTGCCGAAGACGTCGCCGCTCATGTCGCCCACCCCGACGACGGTGAACTCCGTGCTCTGGGTGTCCAGCCCCAGCTCCCGGAAGTGCCGCTTCACCGACTCCCACGCGCCCCGGGCGGTGATGCCCATGCCCTTGTGGTCGTAGCCGGCCGAGCCCCCCGAGGCGAAGGCGTCGTCGAGCCAGAAGCCGTAGTCCCGCGCCACCCCGTTGGCGAGGTCGGAGAACGTCGCCGTGCCCTTGTCCGCCGCCACCACGAGGTAGGGGTCGTCACCGTCGTGGCGCACCACGCGCTCCGGCGGCTCGATGTCGGTGCCGACGCGGTTGTCGGTGATGTCCAGCATGCCGCTGATGAAGGTGCGGTATGCCGCCTGCCCCTCCTCGAGCCAGGCGCCCCGGTCGGCGGCCGGGTCCGGCAGGTCCTTGGGGAAGAAGGCGCCCTTGGACCCGGTGGGGACGATGACGGCGTTCTTGACCATCTGCGCCTTGACCAGCCCGAGCACCTCGGTGCGGAAGTCCTCGCGCCGGTCGCTCCAGCGCAGGCCGCCACGGGCCACCGCCCCGAACCTGAGGTGGCTGCCCTCGACCCGGGGGGCGTACACCCAGATCTCGAACGCCGGCCGCGGCTCGGGCAGCAGGTCGAGCTCGCGCGGCAGCAGCTTGAGGCTCACCCAGGCCTTGGGGCGGCCCTCGGCGTCCTGCTGGTAGAAGTTGGTGCGCAGCGTCGCCTGGACGACGGCCGCCAGCGAGCGCAGGATGCGGTCCTGGTCGAGGCTGGCGACCTCGTCCAGCGCCCTGGTGATGTCGTCGGCCAGCTCCTGGGTGCGCGCCGCCCGCGCCTCCGCCTCGCCCGGGGCGTCGGGGTCGAACCGAGCCTCGAAGAGCTCGATGAGCAGCCGCGCGATGTCGGGGTTCGCGACCAGCGCCTCCTCGAGGTAGTCGAGGCTGAAGGTGCCCACCTGGCGCAGGTAGCGGACCAGGGTGCGCAGGATGACGACGCGCCGCCAGTCGAGGCCGGCCGTGAGCACCAGGGAGTTGAGGGAGTCGGACTCGGCGGACCCGCCCCAGACGGCGGTGAAGGCGTCCTCGAAGGCGGCCGACACCTCGTCCTCCGTGCGGTGCTCACCACCGCTCCACACCGACTCCGACGGGGCCCGCAGCCCGAAGTCGTAGATGTAGTCGGGCGAGCCGTCGTCGTTGCTGCCGTCCAGCTCGTAGGGCCGCTGGACGGTGACCTCCAGGCCGAGGTCGGCGAAGACCGGGAGGACGTGGGTGAGCGACATCTCCTCGGAGCGGTAGACCTTGAGCCGCCGCTCCGTCGGCGCCTCTCCCGGGGCGCGGTAGACGTGCGGGCGGGCCGACGCGTCGCTGCCGTGCAGCTCACCCAGACGCTGCAGGTCGAGGTAGGCGGCCTCGCCGTCGAAGTCCTCCTTGTAGGCCTCGGGGAAGGCGTCGGCGTACCGCGCCACGAGGTCGCCGGTGACGCCCTCGTCCTCGACGTGGGCCGCGACGGCGTCCGCGAGGCCCTCGACCCAGGTCCGGGTGACGGCGGTCAGACGCTCCTGGAGGTGCCGCTGGTCGACCTGGGGCAGGTCCTGGTCCCGCGGGACGGTGATGACGAAGTGCAGCTGCGCCAGCGGTCCGTCCCCGACCCGCGTGGCGTAATCGGCCAGCTCCCCGCCGTAGGTCTGCTCGAGGAGCTCCTGGACGCGCAGCCGGTTGGCGGTGTTGTAGCGGTCCCGGGGGAGATAGACGAGGGCGCTGACGAACCGGCCGAACTCGTCCGCCCGGACGTAGGCCTTGGCCGCAGGACGCTCGAGGAGACGGACCACGTCGCCGGCGGTCGCCGCCAGGTGCTCCACCGGCGCCTGGAACAGCTCGTCCCGCGGGTAGGCCTCGAGGACGCTGAGGAGGTCCTTGCCGGAGTGGCTGTCCGGGGCGAACCCGGACTCGGCGAGCACCTGCTTGACCTTGGCCCCGACGATCGGCAGGCGCTGGCTCGACTCCGCGTAGGCGCTCTGGGTGAAGAGCCCGAGGAAGCGGTGCTCGCCGACGACCTCGCCCCGCTCGCCGAACCGGCGGACCCCGATGTAGTCCAGCGGCACGGACCGGTGCACGGTGGCCCGCGTGTTGGCCTTGGTGACGGTGAGCAGCCGGGGGTCCCGCGCGGTGCGGGCCGCCTCCGGCCGCAGCACGGTAGGCGCCGGGTCGGCGTCCTCGTCCCGCAGGATCCCCAGCCCGCTGCCCGCGACGGCCTGCAGCGCCAGCCCGTCGCCGGTCTCGACGAGGTCGTAGCTGCGGTAGCCCAGGTAGGTGAAGTGGTGGTCGTCGATCCAGGTCAGGAAGTCGACGGTCGAGTCGATCTGGTCCCGGTCGACGGACCTCGGGGGCCCGATCTCGAGCTCGTCGACGATGGCCCGGGCGCGCTGGCGCATGGTCCCCCAGTCGCGGCAGGCGCGACGGACGTCGGTGAGCACCCGGCCCAGGTCGTCCTCGAGCGAGTCCCGGTCCTCCGGCTCCGGGACGCGGTCGACCTCGACGTGGATCCAGGACTCGACGCGCTGCCCCTCGCCCACGTCCTGCGGGTCGAGGTCGAGGACCTCACCGGTGGCCTCGTCGACGACGACCTGCGGGTGCAGGAGCTGGTGCACCCCCAGACGGTGCCGGCTGACCTCCCCCAGCACCGAGTCCACGAGGAAGGGCATGTCGTCGGTCACGACCTGCACCACCGTCTGACGGCTCGTCCAGCCACCGTCGTCCAGGGTGGGGTTCAGGACCCGGATGGCCGCCCGGCCCTCGTCCCGCTGCTCGGACAGCTCGGCCATCGAGCCTGCCATCGCCTCGCGCTGCTCCAGCTGGCGACCCGCCAGCTCGGTGGCGGCGAGGTGGTGGAAGAACCTGTCGGTGAGCGTGTCGGTCGACGTCATCGTGCGCGTGCACTCCTCGGGTCGCGGGCGTCCGGCGCACCCCGACGTGCGCCTGCGGCCACCCTACTCGGCTGCCCACCTGCGCACCCGCCTGGGGACAACCCTCCGGCCGACCCTTCGGCGGCCCCTAGGGTGGGCCCATGACCGGGATCGACCGGCCCCCCGGGCCCGCGGCCGCCCGGCAGCGGCCGGGGACGGGATCTCCTCCCGCCACCCTCCTGCGCGCCGCGGAGGAGGTGAGCGCGCTGGCCCCCGACCTGGGGTGGTCCGAGGCCAGCGGCCTCGTGGAGGCGTTGCTCGACGGCGTCGCCCACGTGCTGGCGGACGCCGCCACCGACCGGGAGCAGCCCCGGCCGCAACCGCTCGTGGTGGGGGCCATCGGCGGGACCGACCGGCTGCCCGACCACGCCGGCTGCCGGGCCGCCGCCGGGCGCCTGCGCGCCCTGGCCGAGGAGCTGCTCCCCCACCCGGCGCCCTGGGCCACGGAGACCGCCACGGTGATGACCGACCTGGGCGACCTCCTGGACCGGGTCGCGGACCGGACCCGCCGCGGGGCGCTCACCCGGGCCGACAAGGGCGTCGTCCTCCGACGGCTGCACGGCCTGCACCGCCGGTTGCGCGCTGCGCTCCCCGGGCCGGGCGGTCAGGACGTACGGTGAGGTCATGAGGATCACCGAGACGATCCGTCACCCGGCGGACCCGCAGCGCACCTTCGAGATGCTGACCGACCACGCCTACCAGGTCCGGCGCTGCGAGCGCTCGGGGTCGTTGGACCAGACCGTGCACGTCGAGACCGCGCCCGACGGCACGACGACCGTGACCACGCAGCGGCACCTGCCCAGCGACGGCATCCCCGACATGGCCAAGGGCCTGGTCGGTCCCCGCCTGCTCGTGGTGGAGACCGTGCGCTGGGGGTCGCCGGACGCCGACGGCGAGCGCGAGGGCGCCATGAGCCTGGAGATGCCGGGCCTGCCGATCACCTTCACCGGCGGCATCCACCTGCGTCGTGGCTCCGAGCCCCAGGTGACCGACCACGTCGTGGACGGCGACCTGGAGGCGCGCGTCCCGCTCCTCGGGCGGCGCGTGGAGGCCATGGTGGCCGAGCGGATGCGCGAGGTCGTGCAGCTGGAGGAGCGGGTCGCGCGGGAGTGGCTGGCCGGGGGCTGAGCGCCCCGGCGCAGCCGGCCGCTCAGCCCATGTGCGGGTAGCGGTACTCCGTCGGCGGGACGAAGGTCTCCTTGATCACCCGGGTGTTGACCCAGCGCTGGAGGTTGGCCGCGGAGCCCGCCTTGTCGTTGGTCCCCGAGGCACGCGCGCCGCCGAACGGCTGCTGCCCGACGACGGCGCCGGTGGGCTTGTCGTTGATGTAGAAGTTGCCTGCCGCGAACCGCAGCCGCTCGACCGCCTGTCCCACGGCGGCCCGGTCCTGCGCGATGACGCCGCCGGTGAGCGCGTAGGGCGCCACGGACTCCATCTGGTCCAGCATCGAGGACCACTGACCGTCCGGGTAGACGTGGACGGTGAGGATCGGGCCGAAGTACTCGGTCGTGAGCATCTGGTGCGTCGGGTCCTCGACCACCGCGACGGTGGGTCGCACGAACCATCCGACGGAGTCGTCGACGGTGCCCCCCGCCACGACCTCGACGCCGGAGTCCGCGTGGGCCCGCTCGATGACGTCACGGTGCTTGGCGAAGGCCTTGGCGTCGATGACGGCGCCCATGAAGTTGGACAGGTCGCGCACGTCACCGACCGCGATCCCCTCGGTCGTCTGGGCGAGCTCGTCGCGCAGCCTGCGCCACAGCGACGCGGGGACGTAGGCCCGTGACGCCGCCGAGCACTTCTGGCCCTGGAACTCGAAGGCGCCGCGCACGAGGGCGGTCCGCAGCACGTCGGGGTCGGCGCTGGGGTGGGCCACGACGAAGTCCTTGCCCCCGGTCTCGCCCACGATGCGCGGGTAGGACCGGTAGGTGCCGAGGTTCGACGCCACCCCCTGCCAGAGCATGTTGAAGACGGCGGTGGAGCCGGTGAAGTGGATGCCGGCCAGGTCGGGGCTCTCGAGCGCCACCTCGGAGACAGCAGGACCGGTGCCGGTCACCATGTTGATGACGCCGTCGGGCAGGCCGGCCTCCCGCAGCAGGTCCATCGTCATGCTCGCCGCACGCTGCTGGGTCGGCGCCGGCTTCCACACCACCACGTTGCCCATGAGCGCCGGGGCCGTGGGGAGGTTGCCACCGATCGCGGTGAAGTTGAAGGGGGTCACCGCGTAGACGAAGCCTTCCAGCGGGCGCTGGTCGATGCGGTTCCAGGTCCCGGGCGAGTTGCGGATCGGCTGCTCGGTGAGCAGCTGCCGCGCGTAGTGCACGTTGAAGCGCCAGAAGTCGGCCAGCTCGCAGGCCGAGTCGATCTCGGCCTGGGTGGCCGTCTTGCTCTGTCCCAGCATCGTGGCGGCGTTCATCCGCGCGCGCCAGGGCCCGGCCAGCAGCTCGGCCGCCTTGAGGAAGATCGAGGCCCGCTCCTCGAAGGACATCGCCCGCCAGGCCGGCGCCGCCTCGCGGGACGCCTCGACGGCCGCGCGCGCGTCCTTCTTGGTCGCGTCCCGCATCGTCCCGAGCACCTCGGCGTGAGCGTGCGGCTGGACGACGTCGATCGCGGCGCCGCCCCCGGTGACCGGCGCGCCGCCGATGACGTGCGGGAGGTCCACGGGGCTGGCCGCCAGCTCGGCGAGCGCAGCCTCGAGGGTGCCTCGTTCCGGGCTGCCCGGCGCGTAGCCGAGCACGGGCTCGTTGAGCGGGCTGGGGACGTCGACGATGCCATCCATGGCGTGATCTCCTCGCGGTCAGTCGGTCGGTCGGTCGGTGGGCGGGTCGGTCGGCGGCCCACCCGGTCGGGAGGGGCGGGCCCGGCCGACCAGCCCCAGCACGTGGTCCAGCTCGGTGGTGTCGAACCAGGACAGCTCGATGTCCTCGGAGTCGTGGTCGGCCAGCAGCGAGGCGTCCCCGGTGACGACGTCGTCGCCCAGGTGCAGGGCGGCCACCCGCGGCAGCTCCACGGACGCCACCTCGATCCACAGGTCGTCCGTGGCGGCGTCGGTCACGCGCCCCGCGTCCACGTCCACCGCGGCCAGCACGACCGGGACACCGGTCCGCACCAGGTCCTCGGCGGCCACCTGCGCGGCGGCGTACTCGAGCTCGTCGCCGTCCGCCCCCGGCTCCTGGGCCCGGAGCACCTCGGTCACCGCGGTCGCCCGCAGCGGTCCGCTCAGGCGGCGGTCCTGCGACAGGGCGGCCAGCTGGTCGCCCGTCAACGGCACGTAGCACCGCACGGTCGTCATCGCCGACCTCCTCGTCAGGGTCACCGGGCCAGGCCGACGGCTGCGGCCTCACCGTCATGGTGTCAGACGTCGGAGCGGTCCTGGCGGGTGGGGCGACGGGGCGCAGCCTCAGGTGCGGGCGCGGCGACGCGACCACCAGCGCGAGCGTGGCGCGTCCCCGGACCCGCGACGCCCGCTGACCAGGTGGGCCAGCGTCCGGATCGACTCCCGTGCCGGGCTGGTGGGGCGTGACTCGGCGAGGGTGTGCCCGTGCAGCAGGGCCGCGTCCACGGCGTCGCGGTCCTCGGGGACCAGGTGCACCTGGCCCACCCCGGCGAACCGGCGCAGGGTCTCGGCGATCCGGCGGCCCGGCTCCGGACCGACCGGTCCGGGGCGGACCCGCGTCACCACCACCTGGACCTCCGCCCGGGTGAGCCCGGGCAGCTGGTCGACACCGCGGACGAGCCGCTGCAGCCCCACCGGGTCGCCGGTGCCGACGACCAGCACCCGGTCGGCCTCCTCCAGGGCGCACAGCGCGGCCCCGTTGCGTCGAGGTGCGCTGGTGTCGAAGGACAGCTCCTCGTCCTGCTCCACCGTCGGGGCGATGTCGACGACCACCCACCGGGCGAGGGAGCGGGCCTGCTGGAGGATGTCGGCCAGGGCGCTCTCCCGCAGCTCGGTCCACCGGTCGGCGCGGGGCAGCCCGGTGAGGACGAGCAGCCCGGGGCGCACCTGCGGGGCGAGGCGCAGGAGGCTGTCCTCGTCGAGGGTGCCCTGGTCCGCGGCGCGGGCGGCGGCCGCGACCCCGGGTGACTCGTCGAGCACGGCCAGCGCCTGCGCGACCCCCGCACCGTAGGTGTCCGCGTCCACGAGCAGGACCGGCGTCGTCGCCGACGCCAGCTCGGCGGCGAGGTTGACGGCCACCGTGGTGCGGCCGGTGCTGCCGTGCGGCCCCCACACCACGACGACCTCGCCCTCGGACGGACCGTCCGTCCGGGGCGGGTGCTCCTGGCCCGTCGCCGAAGCGGCGTGCGTCCCGGCGTCGTCGTCCCGGACACCCTCCGGACCGGCGTCGACGAGCACGGCTGCCGGGTCCGTGTGCCGGCCGGGCCCCGGACCGTGCTCAGCAGACGTCGGCCCACCGGGCGCGGTCGGCGAGCCGGCCGGTCGGCGGTCGTCGCCGGTGGGGTCCACCCGCCCCAGCGAGGAGAGCACCGCGTCGAGCTCCGGGGTGCTGCTCTCGACCTCGAGCACGCAGGTGACGCCGCGCCGGTGCAACGCGCGGGCCGCCTCCGTGTCGTCACGCGGGTGCACCCCCACGACGTGCACGCCGACCGCACCGAGGCCCTGCACCGCGTCCCGGTCCAGCCCGCGCAGGTCGTGGGAGACGAGGACGACCTCCGCCAGGCCGGCCCGGGCGACGCCCAGCAGCTCGGGCAGGTCGGCGCACCGGCGCACCAGCCGGGCCTGGGTGGACCCGGCGAGCAGGGCCGCGACCTGGCTCTCCCACCGGGGGGCCACGGCGGTCACCAGCGGACGGCTCACCCGCCCTGCTCCCGCTGGGTGCGGGGCGCCGGGACCAGGGTCAGCCGGGCGTCCTGGTCCACCGCGGCGATGACGTCGCCGACCCGGTCCGCCGGCACGACGAGGGCCACCGGGGTCCGGCCCAGCGATGCTCCCAACCCGCCGGACTGGTCTGCGACACGGTCGATGACGGCCCCCGGCAGCAGCAGCTCGGGGTCGCGGTAGACCTCGCCGGCGGCCTCCGGGTCGCGCCGGCTCACCCAGACGTCGACCGCCGTCCCGACCTGCAGCCCGGAGACGGTCGAGGCGTCCACCGGGACGTTGACCGTCTTGTCCAGGGCCTGTCGCTGCGTGCCGACGGCAGCCGCGGGCACGAGCTCCCCGGCCGCGACGCGCCGCAGGAGATAGGTCCCGTCGGAGACCGGGTCCGTGGCGTCGAGGTAGTGCTCGGCGGAGTCCCCCAGCCGCACCTGGACGGTGACCAGGTCACCGTCCGTGACCGGTTGGCCGGGCAGCAGGTCGCGCGCCGCCGCATACACCGGCCGGGTGTCGTCGAGGCCGGACACCAGGCGGGCACCCCCGGCCACCGAGAGCACCACCAGCAGCACTCCCACGACCAGCCGCAGGTCACGCCACCCGGGAGCCTGCAACCGGCGCGCGGTGCGCCCCGGCCCGTCCTGCGTCGTCGCCGTCGGTCCCATCTCGAGGCCCCCTTCGTCCCTGTCGGCCCGCACCGCACGATAGCGCCCCGCAGCCCCACCTGACCGCGTCCTGTCCACAGGAACCGTGGGGCACCCGGGGTCATCCGTACCATCGTGGTCAGGACCGACGAGAGGAGACCCGCGTGGCTGGGCCCAGATTCCTGACCCTCACCGACGTGGCGGAGACCCTCAACGTCTCCCTCGCCCAGGTGAAGGCCATCGTGCGGTCCGGGGACCTGCCCGGGATCAAGCTGGGTGGCCGTGGCGTCTGGCGGGTCGAGGCCGCCGAGCTGGAGGCCTACATCCAACGGATGTACACGCGGACCCGTGAGTCCCTGCACCTGGGCGAGGGCCCCTGAGGCGGCGTCCGCCCCGCGGTCAGAGCCGCTGCACCATCGCGATGGCGCCGTAGGGCACGGCCACCACCCCTCGGACCGCTCCCGGTCGGCGTGGTTCGTCGTCCGCGTGCCGTGCCAGGTCGAGGTGGTCGGCCAGGGCCCGGTCGACGGTGCCGCTCAGGTGGTCCCCGCCCTGGTCGACGACGCGCACCCGCGCCCGGTCCCGGCTGAGCGCGCGCACGGCGTGGCGCAGGTCGTAGCGGCGTGGTCGGTCGTCCACCCGACCGCTGAGCCCCTCGACGGAGAGCAGGGCGGCGGTCACCACCAGACGCTCCTGGTGGGAGGAGGACCGCGCGTCGAGCACCAGCAGCCAGTCCGGACCGACGTCGACCAGCCGGCCCTCCAGGGCGCCGACCCCACGGACCCCCAGACGCAGCACGCGACCGACGTCCGCCGCCAGGCGGTCCCCCAGGACGACGCGACCGCGCTCGGCCCGGGTGTGCTCAGCGGCCTCGGCCTCCCTCTCCCGCCGCTCCCGGTCCTCCTGCTGGCCCTCGAGGTCCGCGAAGAGCTGCTCCCACCGCATCCCCCCATGCTGCCAGGCGGCGGGCCCCAGCAGCAGGTCGTCCACAGGCCTTGACGCGCTGGACGACCGCTCGTAGATTGCCGTCATCGACCGCAAACGAACGCAAACGAACGCTTCGTGCCTCTGGGGCACGGGGGAGGGGGATGACATGGACACCACAGGGGGGTGGGTCGGGGGCCCGCCCGTCGGATGGCGGGCCAGCGCCTGGGGCGCGGGCGGCGGGGCCGCCGCCCTAGGCGCGTCGACGGTCCTGGGGCGGCAGGCGGTGACCGCCTGGGCGAGCCCCGTCGGGCCGGACCCCGGGACGGCCGTGCTGGCGGCCGTGCTCGCCCTGGCGACCGGCCTGCTGCTCTGGGTCGCGGGGGTGCTCCTCGTCGCGGCCTGGCGGGTGCGGCCTGCCGTCGGTCCCGCACGCGTGCCCCCGACCGCCTCGACGTCGGTCCGGGTCGCCACGACGCTGCTGGTCCTGCTCGCGACGGGTGCCGGCGGCACCGGGGCGGTCGCCGCCACGGTCTGCACCACGGCCCCGACCGCCCAGGACGACCGGCCCGGGGCGGTCGAGTCCTCGCCGGACGGCCCCGTGCCCCCGCGCCACGACCCCGTGGACGTGCCGCTGCCCGGCTGGACCCCGGTGCCGGCCACCCCGCAGGCCCACCCACGCGGCCAGGTCGACCTCGTCGGCGGGCGCGGGGTCGCGCAGGGAGACCTGCCGGACCACGTGGTCGTCCGGCGCGGTGACACCCTGTGGGACCTGGCCGCCCGGCACCTCGGCCCCGGAGCCACCTCCGCGGACGTCGCCGAGGAGTGGCCGCGGTGGTATGCCGCGAACCTCGCCACCATCGGCCCGGACCCGGACCTCCTCCTTCCCGGTCAGGAGCTCACCGTGCCCGGCACCCCGGAGGACGGGCCGTGACCGGGTCGTCCCGGACCCCCGGCGTGCTGCACCTGCGGCTCATCGACGCCCCGGAGCCCCCTGCCGAGGGCCCCGACTGGTCCGGCACCGACGCGCGGTCCCAGCCGGCCGAGGGCGACTACGTGCAGGGGACCCTGGCGGTGGACTTCCGGGACGGGGCCTACGACAGCTACTTCGGCCCTCAGGCCACCGCCACCGACGACCTCCCCGAGGCCCGGGCCTGGGCGCACCGGATGGTCCGGGCCCTGCTGGAGATCTGTGCCGGGACCCGGCCCGTGGACCAGCTCTCGCGCTGGTTGGCGCCGGAGGTGCGCGAGCGGGTGGCCCGTCGGTCGGCGCTGGCGCGACGGCGGGGGCGCTGCCGCAGCGCCCCACCGGTGGTCCGCGCCCTCCTGGACTGCCACCCCGCCGACGGGGTGTGCGAGGTCGCGGCCGTGGTGCACCTGGACGGCCGGGTCCGCGCCCTGGCCCTGCGCATGAGCGGGGTCGACGGGCGGTGGGTCATCACCGCGCTGGAGCTGGGCTAGCGGCCCGTCCCACCCGGTCCGGTCAGCTGCGTCCCCGCTGCGAGGCCGCCCGGCGCTGGGCGCGGTTGCCCTGGCCCTGGCCGCCCGGCGCGGAGCCGTTCGTCGCGTCCTCGCTGTGGCTGCCGTCGGCCCGGACCCGACTGGCCTGGGCGTCCCCGCCCTCGCCCGGGGCGACGAAGGTCAGCCCCTGACGGGGCGCGGTCTGCTGCGCCTGCGGCGTCCCCGACGCGGACACCTGGGCGTGGAAGAGCAGGCGCACCGACTCCTCCTTGATGGCCTCCATGACCGCCTGGAACAGCTGGTAGCCCTCGCGCTGGTACTCCACCAGCGGCTCGCGCTGGGCCATGGCGCGCAGCCCGATGCCCTCCTTGAGGTAGTCCATCTCGTAGAGGTGCTCGCGCCACTTGCGGTCGAGGACCTGCAGCACGACCCGTCGCTCCACGTCGCGCATGACGTCCTCGCCGAGCTCGGCCTCGCGCTCGTCGTAGGCGTGCTGGGCGTCGCTGGTGAGCTCCTCGACGAGCAGGTCCGTGGTCACCCCGGCCCGGCTCCCGGCCCGCTCCACGATCTGCTCGATGCCGAGACCGACCGGGTAGACCTGGCCGAGCTCGTGCCACAGCGCCTCGAGGTCGATGCCGTCGGCCAGACCGGCGCCCCCGGCGCTGGTGACGTAGTCGCCCACCACGTCGTTGACGAAGTGGCGGACCTGCTCGTGCAGGTCCTCCCCCTCGAGCACGCGGCGACGCTCGGCGTAGATGACCTCGCGCTGACGGTTGAGCACGTCGTCGTACTTGAGGACGTTCTTGCGGGTCTCGAAGTGCTGGGCCTCGACCTGGCTCTGCGCGCTGGCGATGGACCGGGAGACGATCTTGGACTCGATGGGCACGTCGTCCTGCATCCCCGACGTCGACATCACCCGGTCCACGAGGGCGGCGTTGAACATCCGCATGAGGTCGTCCTGCAGGGAGAGGTAGAACCGCGACTCCCCCGGGTCGCCCTGACGGCCGGCCCGGCCCCGCAGCTGGTTGTCGATGCGGCGCGACTCATGCCGCTCGGTGCCGAGGACGTAGAGGCCACCGAGCTCGGTGACCTCCTCGTGCTCGGCCTCGACGGAGGCCTCGGCCTGCGCGAGCGCCTCGTCCCACGCCGCCTCGTACTCCTCCGGGGTCTCGTGCGGGTCCAGGCCGCGGGCCTGCAGCGCCGACACCGCCCGGAACTCCGAGTTGCCCCCGAGCATGATGTCGGTGCCACGGCCGGCCATGTTGGTGGAGACGGTGACGGCGCCCTTGCGCCCCGCCTCGGCCACGATCGAGGCCTCCCGCTCGTGGTGCTTGGCGTTGAGCACCTCGTGCCGGACACCGCGCCGGCGCAGCTGGTCGGAGAGGTACTCCGACTTCGCGACCGAGGTGGTGCCGACGAGCACCGGCTGCCCGGCCCGGTGCCGCTCGACGATGTCGTCGACCACCGCGCCGAACTTGGCCTCCTCGGTGCGGTACACGAGGTCCGGCCGGTCCTGCCGGATCATCGGCTTGTTGGTGGGGATGGACAGCACGCCCACCTTGTAGATCTGGTGCAGCTCGGCGGCCTCGGTCTGCGCCGTCCCGGTCATCCCGGCGAGCTTGTCGTACATCCGGAAGTAGTTCTGCAGGGTCACCGTGGCCAGGGTCTGGTTCTCGTTCTTGATCTCGACCCCCTCCTTGGCCTCGATCGCCTGGTGCATGCCCTCGTTGTAACGACGGCCCGGCAGGATGCGGCCGGTGTGCTCGTCAACGATCATCACCTGACCGTCCATGACGACGTAGTCCTTGTCGCGCTTGAAGAGCTCCCGGGCCTTGATGGCGTTGTTGAGGTAGCCGATGAGGGGGGTGTTGGCCGACTCGTAGAGGTTGTCGATGCCGAGGTAGTCCTCGACCTTCTCGATGCCGCGCTCGAGGACCCCCACGGTCTTCTTCTTCTCGTCGACCTCGTAGTCCCCGCTGGACTCGATCCCGCGCAGCGGGTCGGCCGGCTCGCCGCGCTCCAGCCGCTGGACGACCTTGGAGAACTCGGTGTACCACTTGGTCGCCTGGTCGGCGGGCCCGGAGATGATGAGCGGCGTGCGCGCCTCGTCGATGAGGATCGAGTCGACCTCGTCCACGATCGCGAACTGGTGCTCGCGCTGCACGAGGTCCTTGAGCGAGGTCGCCATGTTGTCGCGCAGGTAGTCGAAGCCGAACTCGTTGTTGGTCCCGTAGGTGATGTCCATGGCGTACTGGTCACGACGCTGCGCCGGCGTCATCGACGACAGGATGCACCCGGTCTCCAGTCCGAGGGCGCGGTGCACGCGTCCCATGAGCTCGGACTGGTACTGCGCCAGGTAGTCGTTGGTGGTGATGACGTGCACACCCCTGCCGGTGAGGGCGTTGAGGTACGACGGCAGCGTCGCGACGAGCGTCTTGCCCTCGCCCGTGCGCATCTCGGCGACGTTGCCCTGGTGCAGCGCGGCCCCGCCCATGATCTGCACGTCGAAGTGGCGCTTGCCGATGGTGCGCTTGCTGGCCTCGCGGACGGCGGCGAACGCCTCCGGCAGCAGCTGGTCCAGGGTCTGGCCGTCGGCGAGCCTCGCCTTGAACCGGTCGGTCTCCTCGCGCAGCTCGGCGTCGGACAACCCCTCGAAGTCCTCCTCGAGGGCGTTGACCTGCTTGGCGACGGTCTCCAGTCGGCGCAGCGCGGACTTCTCCCCGGCGCGCAGCATCTTCTCGAACAGGTTCGGCACGCGTCTAGGCTAACCGGCATGGCTGAGGATGCCGCATCGAGCGTGGGGGCGGTGCGCCGCCAGGAGGGGCTGCGGATCGTGCCGCCGCACGAGGGGCACCTCGCGCTGCTGCTGGACCTGGGGGCCGACGAGGAGGCCCGCCGGTGGGGTGACGCCGTGCCCGTCCGGGACCCCGGCGCGGCCCGGGCCTGGGTGTCGGTCGCCCGCGACGGGTGGGCCGGCCAGCACCGGTGGGCGCCGCGACGCTGGGTCGCGGAGGTGGCCACCGGGCCGGCGGGCGGGGCCGAGGAGCATGCGGTCTGGCGTCCGGCCGGCGTCGTGGAGTACCGCCCCGACGGTCACGGGGCCGCCGAGGTCGGGTACGCCGTGCACCCCGACCACCGGGGTCGGCGGGTCGCCACGGGTGCGCTCGGTCTGGCGCTCGGCCACGCCTTCGACGAGGACGACGTCGTCCTCCTCCGGTGGCGCGCCGAGGTCGACCACTGGGCCTCCCGCCGCGTCGCCTGGCGGCTGGGGTTCTCCGTGCCGGTGCTGGTCCGGGGGCTGCTGCCGGGGTGGGGCCAGGACACCACGCCCCGCGACGGGTGGATCGCGACCCTGCACCGGGACGAGCCGCGGGAGCCGGCACACCCCTGGCGGGAGATCCCCGTGCTGGCCGAGGAGGACGGTGACGTCCGCCTGCGCCCGTGGCGCGCGGACGCCGACGACGCCGCGGCCCTGGCGTCGGTGGACGACGTGGCCCGGCAGTACGTCGGGACGACCCTGCCGGGGCCCGGCGAGGAGGCCGTGCGGGCCTGGACGAGGGCGCGGCTCGAGGCGGCCCTGCTCGGGCGCGGCCTCACCTGGTGCATCGCCGACGCGCGCTCCGACGCGGCGCTCGGCTCGGTCTCCCTCGTCGACCTGCAGGACCCCTCCGCCCGCGGCTGCGGCGAGGTCGGCTTCTGGCTGCTCCCCGCCGGCCGCGGTCGGGGAGCGGTGACCCAGGCGGTGCGCCTGGTCACGCGGTATGCCGTGGCCGAGCTCGGCGTGCACCGGATGGCCGCCCGCACCGACGAGCGCAACGACGCCGCCCACCGCGCGCTGCTGCGCGCCGGCTTCCGGTGGACGGTCACCGAGCCCCAGTCGTCCGTCGACGGGACCGGGGACGAGAGGCACGGCACCGCCCGCTTCGAGCTGCTCGGCGACGACGCGGCCCAGGCCGCCCCGCTGCCGGGCCCTCCCCCGTCCGTCGCGGCCGCCGGGCTCACGCCCACGACGCGCGGCAGGGCCCCGGGCCTGCCCACGGACGCACCACCACACGTCCCGGCGCCGGTCCCGACGCTGCGCACCGACGGACTGGTGCTGCGCCCGTGGCGCGCCGGCGACGAGGACCGGATCGTCGAGGCGGTGTCCGACCCGCTCACCCGGCAGTACCTGCCCGAGCTGCCGGACCCGTACGGCCAGCCGGAGGCGGCGGCCTTCCTCCAGACCTGTGCCGCGGCGGCCGAGGACGGCGAGCGCCGCACCTGGGCCGTGGCGGACGCGGCCGACGACCGGGTCCTGGGGGCGGTCAGCCTCACCGGGGCGGCCACCGCCGGGCCTCCCGGGGAGATCGGCTACTGGGCCCACCCGGACGCGCGCGGCCGCGGGGTGACCACGGCCGCGGTGCGAGCGGTCGTCCGGTATGCCGTCGCGCCCGTCGGCGAGGACGGCCTGGGCCTGCCGCGGGTCTGGGTGCGGGCCGCGGCGAGCAACCGGGCAAGCCGGCGCGTCGCGGCCGCGGCCGGGCTCCAGGAGGTGGGCCGGGACCGTCAGGCCGAGGTCCTGCGCGACGGCACCGTGGACGACCTGGTGCGTCTCGACCTGCTGGCCTCCGAGGTGCCCACCCGCGGGTGAGCACGGCCCAGGCGACGAGCGGCGGCCCGGTCGCCCACCCTCAGGGGACCGGGAGGTCGACCCGCCCGAGACCGAGCCAGCCGGCCATCGCCTCCAGCTCCTCGACCAGCCGGGGAGCGGCGTGCGCCACCTCCGTCCCGGGCTCCCAGTGGACGGCCCGCGCGCGGAGCACCCCGGCCTCACGGTCCGCCTTGAGGTCGACCCGCCCCACGAGGTGCTCGTCGAGCAGGAACGGCAGGACGTAGTAGCCGTGCACCCGCTGGTGCTCGGGCACGTAGATCTCCAGGCGGTAGCGGAAGTCCCAGAGCTGCTCCACCCGCTCCCGCTGCCACACCAGGGAGTCGAACGGGCTCAGCAGGGCGGCGCCCTCGACCCGCCGCGGACGTCGGGCCTGGGGATCCAGCCAGACCGGCCGGTCCCAGCCGCGGACGTGCACCCGCTCCGCCCGGCCCTGGCCCTCGAGCGTCTCCAGCGCCGCCCTCACCACCGGCCCGCGCACCCGGAAGTAGTCGGCCAGGCAGCGCATGCTGCCGAGCCCGTGCGCCCGCAGCGAGACCGCGAGCAGCTCCACCACCGACCCCAGCTCGTCCGGGGCGTCCGGCCCACCGGGGGCGCGGCGCAGGACCTCCGGGGGCAGCACCCGCTCGGTGCAGGCGTACCGGCGCTCGAACTGGCTGGTCCGCGCGGCGCTGGTGAGCTCGCCGGTGGCGAAGAGCGACTCCAGCGAGGTCTTGACCGCCGACCAGTTCCACCCCCAGTGGTCGCTGCGGCGCGCCGCACCGTGGGGCAGGTGCACCTCGACCTCCCGGGCGGTGAGCGGTCCGTGCTCCGCCACGACCTCGCCGACCGCCTCCAGCAGGCCCGGGTGCTCCTCCCGCAGCTGCTCGCGACGGGCGAGGACCCGGGGGCGACGCATACGGAAGCCGAGCAGGGGCCAGGTCGGGAGCGGGACGAGGGAGGCCTCGTGCGCCCAGACCTCGACCATGCGCCGGCCCGCCCTGGCGCGGCCGCGCACGCCCGCGCCGTCACGCATCCGGTCCAGCGAGGCCGTGTCGTAGGCGCCGAGCCGGGCGAAGAACGGCAGGTAGTGGCTGCGGGTGAGGACGTTGACGCTGTCGATCTGGACGACACCGAGACGGTCCAGGACACCGTTCAGCTGCCGGGTGCCGGGGTCCGCCGGCCTGGCCCGGCCGAAGCCCTGGGCGGCGAGCGCGACACGACGGGCCTGCGCCTGGGTGAGGGTCAGCACGGGGACCACCCTGCCAGGGCCCTCCGACGGACCGGCCCCGGGGCCACCGCGTGCGGGTGGTCCCCGGGGCCGGTCCGTGCGGGCCGTGCCGGTCCTGCTCTCAGGAGGCGACCGCCCGGGTCCGCTCCCCCGTGCCCTGCTGCGGCTGGACCGCGTCCTCGTCGCCGTCGGTGTCCCCGTCGGCGTCGACCGAGTCGAGGCGCAGCACGCCGTAGGACCAGCCGCGGCGGCGGTAGACCACGCTGGGCCGGTCGGCGTCCGCGTCGTGGAAGAGGAAGAACTCGTGGCCGACCAGCTCCATCTGCGACAGCGCCTCCCCCACGGTCATGGGCGGGGACGCGTGCACCTTCTCGCGGATCTGGATGGGGCTGTTGCCGCGCGTCTGCAGCGCCTCGTCCACGGCCTCCTCCGGGCTGCGCCCGGCGGCCTCCTCGGGGCCGGCGTCCTGTGCCGCCAGCGGGTCGGTGGGGAGGCCGAAGGTGGCCTCGGCGACGGAGGGGAGGCGGTGCTTGCCGGTGTGGGAGACCCGACGCTTGTCACCGATCCGCCGCAGCCGCTCCGCGAGCTTGCCCATGGCGAGGTCCAGCGCGGCGTACTCCTCGTCCGCCGCGGCCTCGGCGCGGACCACGGTCCGGTGGACGTAGCAGGTGATCTCGCAGCGCTCGGCCTCCTTGGCCTGACGCGGGTTGGTCTCGTGGGTCAGCACCACCTCGGTGCGACGGACCCGGGGGGCCAGCTGCGGGATCTTGTCCAGCTTGTCCTCGATGTGGCGGCGGAAGCGCTCGGGCACGTCTCTCTTGCGACCAGTCACGCTGAGTTCCATCAATAACCTCCATGCAAGACGGTGTGGTTCGGGGTATGGCGTCGGCGACGGCGCCTGATCTCGACCGGCCTCACCCCCTCACGGCTGCTCGCGAGGTGCTCCATGAACCCACACTAGTCCGGCTCACCCGTGCGCGGTAGGTCAGGCCCCGGGTCGGTGCGCCCCCGCCGTGCGGTCGCCGCCACCGTCGCCGCGACGACCCCGGCGCACCCCACCTCCCGCAGCGCGCGGGTGCACTCGCCGAGCGTCGCCCCGGTGGTGACGACGTCGTCCACGACGACGCAGGGCACCCCGACGAGGGACGTCACCAGCCCCGGACGCACCCGGACGGCGCCCCCGAGGTTGGCCGACCGCTGCCGGGCCGACAGCCCGGCCTGGTCGGCGACGGCCCGGGTCAGCACGAGAGCCGGGACCACGGCCCGCCGCCCGGCGGCGACGGCCGCGAGATCGCGCACCGGGGAGCGGCCCCGGGAGCGGGAGCTGGCCAGGGCCGACGGGGCGGGGAGCACGGCCACCGGGCGCCCGGCCCGGACGGCGGCACGGTGCTCGGGGGACCCCGCGACCGCCGCGCCCACCGCCGCCCGCAGGACCTCCCCGAGCGCCGCCGTGAGGTCCACCCGGTCCTGCTCCTTCCAGGCGACGACGAGGGCGCGGACGACGCCCTCGTAGGCCGGGCCCGACCAGGTGGGCGGGAAGCCCGGCGGGCAGGGCGTCGGCCGCCAGGGGCGGGGGCCTGTCGCGCGCAGCTGCCACCGGCAGTCGGGACAGAGCCGGTGCGCCGCCCGCCCGCAGCCGGCGCACCCGGCCGGGGCGACCAGCTCCAGCAGGGCGCGCAGGTCCTCCCCCGGCCGCCACGGCATACCCCAGGGTCGCACCCGCGGGCGCGTCGTGCGGCTGTCCACAGCGCGGTGCGGAGCGTCGCGGCGGCTCAGCCGCCCGGGACCACCACCTGGTCCCCGTTGCGGACCGGCTGCCAGCCCTGCTGCCCCTCGGGGACGTAGACCCCGCCGTCCTGGGTGCGGGCGATGACCTCCACCCCGGTGACCCGGGGCACGGGGACCGCGTCGACCAGACCGGGGAGCTCACCGAGGGGCTCCAGCCACCCGCCGAGCTCGAGCCGGAAGGCCTGCGGCCCGAGGTCCTCCTGGCGCTGCCCCACGAGCACCAGCTCGCCCGCCCCGGACCAGTGCGCCGCCGAGACGTCGCGCAGGTGCGTGGCGACCGGCAGCGGGCTGGTGAGCGCGCGCGGACGGCCCGCGGAGTCGCGGACGATGCCGCTGACGAGCAGGCGGTGGACCGGCGCCTCCTCCGACTCGCCGGTCACCTCCGGGCCCACGACCAGGGCGGCCCTGCTGCCGTCGGGCGAGATCGACACCGCCTCGACGCGGTCCTCGTCCTCGAGCCAGTCGGCCTCGACGGGCCGTGCCACCGCGTCGAGCTGGGCGCCGTCGACCACCCAGACCCGGGGTGTCCGGCTGCTGCGGTGGACCCCGCCGACCCAGAAGGCGCCCTGCTGGTCGACCGCCGGGGCGCTGAGGTCGTCGCCGATGCCCTCGTTGGTGTGCACCCGCTCGCCGCGCCACCGGCGGAAGGCGGTGCCGTCGACCGAGACCGCGGCCAGGTCGTCCAGCCCTTCCGTGGCCGCGAGGCCGGTCCAGCGCAGCTCGACCTGGGGCAGCACCACGTCGTCGGGGACGTCGAGGTCGCGCAGGGCGTACTGGGAGGGGTCCACGAGGGTGAGCTCCTCGCCGACCCGCAGCAGCACCTCCGACACCTGCCGGTCCACCTCGGCGTAGGGCAGCTCGGTGGCGGCGGTGATCGGCCCGTCCGCGCCGTCAAGCCGCAGGGGCTGGCCCGAGGCCTGCACGTCCACCCCGGCCACCGAGGACAGCCCGAGCAGGCTGTGCGCCAGCTGGCTGCTGAGCCCCTCCGCGCGCGTCTCGTCCTGGGCGAGCGTCGCGCCCTGCAGGTTGACGGTGGCCACGAGGGTCGAGGGGTCGACGGGGACGGCCGGCGTCGCGAGCCGCACCGACTCGTTGGCAGCCGTGCTGACGGCACCCTCCAGGTAGCCGGGCAGCGGGGCGAGCTGGGCGCGGGTGAGCGCCGTGGGCAGGCCCTCGCTGTCGGCCAGCCACCGCAGCTCGGGGACGAAGACGTCCTCCTGCGTGTTGAGGTAGGACAGCACGGTCGGCCGGAAGACGCGCTCGAAGGCGGTGTCCGAGAGCCACAGCCCGGCGTCGTCCGGGAAGGTGCTGATGCGGGGCTCGCCGTCGACCTCGGTGAGCCCGAAGGTCTGCGTGGAGGTCTGCGGGGTCTGCTCGGTGAGCCGTCCCTCGGCGTCCACCCGGCCCACCACCTCGAGCTCCACGCTCACCTCGTCCTCGGAGAGCAGGGTGAGCTCCGCGTCACCCTCGTAGACGAGCACCGTCGCGGTGGGCACCCAGCTGCTGGCCAGCTCGGAGGTGAGGTAGGAGCGGGACACGTCGTCGTCCCCGGCGAAGCCCTCGCTGGCCCGCAGGAACCCCTCCACGACCTCGCCGGGGCCGGCGCCGGGCTGGGCGGGCGGCAGCAGACGGTCGACCTCGCGCTCGGACTGCTGCGAGACCGGCAGGCCGGCCCGCGGCGCGGTCGTGGTCGGGAGCTGGCTCGAGCAGCCGGTGGTGATGAGCGCGGCGGCGGCCAGCGCCGCGACCAGGGGGGTGCGCATCAGTCGTCCTCTCTGGTGGCCAGCGCCAGCACGACGGGTGGCACCTCGGCGTCCTGCGCGACGGTCGCGCCACCGTCGGGCCCGGGTGAGGAGGGCACCTCCGGCGGCCTCTCGGCGATGACGTGGGTATGGGCGCGGGGCAGCAGCAGCCGGAAGCAGGCTCCCTCGCCGGGCCGGCTGCCGACCTGCAGCCACCCGCCGTGGACGCGGGCGTCCTCCTGCGCGATCGCCAGCCCCAGCCCGGTGCCGCCGGTGGTGCGGGTGCGGGCGGGGTCGGCGCGCCAGAACCGGTCGAAGACCTGGTGGCGCTGCTCCTCGCTCAGCCCGATCCCGTGGTCGCGCACGCTCACCGAGACCACCTGGGCGTTGCTGGCCACGGTGACGTCGACCGGCAGCCCCTCGCCGTGCTCGACGGCGTTGGTCAGCAGGTTGCGCAGGATCCGGGAGACCCGGCGACCGTCCATGCAGACCTCGACCCGCTCGCCGGGCACGTGCACCCGCAGCACCGTGCCCACCTTCTCCGCGAGCGTCTCGACCCCCTGCACCGCGGAGACGACGGCCGGCAGGATGTCCTCCTCGTGGCGCTCCACGGTGGCGGCCCCGGAGTCGAAGCGGCTGATCTCGAGCAGCTCGGCGAGCAGCTCCTCGAAGCGGTCCATCTCCTGGTCGAGCAGCTCGGCGGACCGGGCGACCGGCGCCGCGAAGTCCTCCCGGGAGGCGTGCAGCACGTCGCCGGCCATCCGCATCGTCGTCAGCGGGGTGCGCAGCTCGTGCGACACGTCGGAGACGAAGCGCTGCTGCAGCTGGGACAGCGAGCGCAGCTCGCGGATCTGGTGCTGGATGGAGTCGGCCATGGTGTTGAAGGAGGTGGCGAGCTGGGCGATCTCGTCGTTGCCGACGACGGGCAGCCGCTCGTCGAGGTGGCCCTGCGCCACCTCCTGGGAGGCCTTGGCCACCTCCTCCACCGGCCGGGTGACCATACGGGTCGCCACCAGCGCCAGGCCGACGGCCAGGGCGAGCAGGCCCAGCCCACCGAGGAGGAAGAGCTGCCGGACGAGGTCGAGGGTCTCCTGCTCCCGGAGCAGGGGGTAGACGAGGACCAGGTCGTAGGGGCCGGCGCGCAACAACGACACCCGGGACCCCACGACCACGGCCGCCGTGCGCTCCTGCCCGTCGCCGAGCGACACCGGCACCACCATGACCTGCTGGTTGGCCGGGTCCCGGGAGATCGCCTCGCGCAGCGCGTCGGGGACGTCCTCGGCGAGCACGCCGGTCGACATCCGCTCCACCACGCCGCTCGTGTTGTCGAGGGCCGGGAGCAGCAGCGCCCGCCGCCCGTCCGCGGCCGACGGGCCGCTCATCGACTGGATCTGCTCCTCGGCCAGGCCCCGCAGCCCGCTGTCGTCGCGCCGGTCCGTGGAGTCGAAGGCCCGCTGCGCGTTCGCGACCTGCTGGGAGGCGTCCCGCTCCGCGCTGTCGATGGCCTGCTCGACCAGGCCGCGGGAGACCTGCTGGTAGAGCAGGGTGCCGAGGAGGATGGCCAGCAGGGAGCCGAGCAGGACCGTCGAGGTGATGACGCGCGTCCGCAGCGAGCCCCGCCACCAGGTCAGCAGGCGCTGCCCGGCGGCGCGCTCGTCAGGGATGCCCGGCCTTGTATCCGACGCCACGCACGGTCACCACGATCTGGGGGTTCTCCGGGTCCTTCTCGATCTTGCTCCGCAGCCGCTGGACGTGCACGTTGACCAGCCGGGTGTCGCCGGCGTGGCGGTAGCCCCAGACCTGCTCCAGCAGCGACTCCCGGTCGAAGACCTGCGTGGGCTTGCTGGCCAGCGCCACCAGGAGGTCGAACTCCAGCGGGGTCAGCGGGATCTGCTCCCCGGCCCGGGTCACCTCGTGCCCGGCCACGTCGATCTGGACGTCGCCGACCTGCAGCCGGGTGTCGTCGCCGCTGTCGGTGCGGCGCAGCCGCGCCCGGATCCGGGCCAGCAGCTCCTGCGGCTTGAACGGCTTGACGACGTAGTCGTCGGCGCCGGCCTCCAGGCCCAGCACGACGTCCTTGGTGTCCGTGCGGGCGGTGAGCATGACGACGGGGATCCCGGACTCGGCCCGCAGCTCACGGCATACCTCGATGCCGTCCTTGGACGGCAGCATGACGTCCAGGAGGACGAGGTCGGGACGGAACTCGCGGAACATCGGCATCGCGCGTCCGCCGTCGGCGCAGCTGGCGACCTCGTAGCCCTCCTTGCGCAGCACGATGCCGAGCATCTCGGCCAGGGCCTGGTCGTCGTCGACCACGAGTACTCGAGCGCTCACGGGTTCCTCCTGCGTCTGTGCCCCTGCACCAGCATCAGTAGCGGTAGTGCTCCGGCTTGAAGGGGCCGGCCACGTCGACCCCGAGGTAGCTGGCCTGCTCCTTGGTCAGCTCGGTCAGGTCGGCCGCGACCGAGGCCAGGTGGAGCCGCGCGACCTCCTCGTCGAGCTCCTTGCGCAGGGTGTGGACCCCGAGGGGGTAGGCCTCGATCCGGGTGTGCAGCTCGATCTGGGCCAGGACCTGGTTGGCGAAGCTCGTCGACATGACGAAGCTCGGGTGCCCGGTGGCGTTGCCGAGGTTGAGCAGCCGACCCTCGGAGAGCACGATGATCGAGCGCCCGTCGGTGAAGGTCCACTCGTGCACCTGCGGCTTGATCTCCACCCGCTGCACGTCCGGCACCCGGGCGAGACCGGCCATGTCGATCTCGTTGTCGAAATGGCCGATGTTGCCCAGCACGGCCTTGTCCTTCATCGCGGCCATGTGCTGCGGGGTGACGACGTCCTTGCACCCGGTCGCGGTGATGACGAAGTCGGCCGAGCCGATGACGTCCTCCAGCCGGGCGACCTGATATCCGTCCATCGCGGCCTGCAGCGCGCAGATCGGGTCGATCTCGGTGACGACGACCCGGGCACCCTGACCGCGCAGCGCCTCCGCGCACCCCTTGCCGACGTCGCCGTAGCCGCAGACGACCGCGACCTTGCCGCCGATGAGCACGTCGGTGGCGCGGTTGATGCCGTCGATGAGGCTGTGCCGGCAGCCGTAGGTGTTGTCGAACTTGCTCTTGGTGACCGCGTCGTTGACGTTGATCGCCGGGAAGAGCAGCTCACCGGCCTCGTGCAGCTGGTAGAGCCGGTGCACCCCGGTGGTCGTCTCCTCCGACACCCCGCGGATGCCCTCGGCGACCCGGGTCCAGCGCTGCGGGTCCTCGGCCAGGGAGGCCCGCACCGTCTCCAGGATGACCTTCCACTCCTCCGGGTCCTCCTGCTGCGGGCTGGGGACGGCTCCCTGCCGCTCCCACTCCCGGCCCTTGAGCACGAGCAGCGTGGCGTCCCCGCCGTCGTCGAGGATGAGGGTGGGGCCGGCCCCGTCCGGCCACAGCATGATCTGGGTCGTGCACCACCAGTACTCGGGCAGCGTCTCCCCCTTCCAGGCGAAGACGGGCACGCCCTGCGGCTCCTCGGGGCTGCCGTGCGGCCCGACGACCACCGCGGCGGCGGCCTCGTCCTGGGTGGAGAAGATGTTGCACGAGGCCCAGCGGACCTGCGCCCCGAGCGCGACGAGGGTCTCGATGAGGACGGCGGTCTGGACGGTCATGTGCAGCGACCCGGCGATCCGGGCACCGGCCAGGGGCTGCTCGTGGGCGAAGCGCTCGCGCAGGGCCATGAGGCCGGGCATCTCGTGCTCCGCGAGCCGGATCTGGTGCCGTCCCTGCTCGGCGAGCGCCAGGTCACGGACCCGGTGCTCGAGCGCGGTGCCGGTCGTCGTCATCGTGTCGGGCATGGGGTCATGCTACGTGGCGTCCCCGACGTCCTCCGGCACGTGCAGCCCCAGCAGGGCGTTCTCCAGCACCTCGGACAGCGCCGGGTGGATCCAGTACTGGCCCCGCGCCAGCTCGTGGGCGGTCACCGACGGGCCCATGCTCAGCGCCTGGATGGCCGGCTGGATGAGGGTGCTGGCCATGGGCCCCATGGCGTGCACCCCGAGCAGCCGCCCGGTCGCGGCGTCCCCCACCGCCTTGAGCAGCCCGGTGGTGTCCTCCATCGCCCACCCGTAGGCGGTGTCGCCGAACCGCTGCACCTTGGTGGTCACGGCATACCCCTCGTCCTGCGCCTGTGCCTCGGTGAGGCCGACGCAGGCCATCTGGGGGTGGGTGAAGACGGCCGACGGGACGAACCGGTGGTCGAACGCCCGCAGGTCCTCGGGATGGGCGAGGTTGTGGGCCACCACCCGGGCCTCGTGGTTGGCGACGTGCTTGAGCTGGTGCTCCGAGGAGGCGTCGCCCAGCGACCACACCCCGGGCACGTCGGTGCGGCCGAAGCGGTCCACGACGACCCGCCCGTCGTCGTGGGTCGACACGCCGGTGTGCTCCAGCCCCAGGTCGTCGGTCTGCGGGGTGCGCCCCGTCGCCACCAGGAGCACCTCCCCGCTCACCGTCGAGCCGTCGGACAGGGTGAGCTCGAGCTCGGACTCCCCCTGCTCGACGGCGACCGCCTCGACGCCGGTGCGGACGTCCCACTGGGCCCGCGCGAGGTCGGTCCAGGCGGCGGCCAGCTCGCCGTCCAGCGCCCGCAGGAGGCCCGCGCCCCGGTTGACGATCCGCACCGCGACCCCCAGGGCGGAGAAGATGTGGGCGAACTCGGCGGCGATGTAGCCGCCCCCGAGGATGACCAGGCTGGCGGGCAGCTCGGACAGGCGCATGACGGTGTCGGAGGTGTGGAAGGGCACCCCGGCGTCGAGGACGACCTCGGGGACGAAGGGCCGCGACCCGGTCGCGATGACGACCTGGTCCCCGCTGATGCGGTGCACCGAGCCCACCTCGTGGTGGCCACCGGGCCGGGTGATCTCGATCTCCAGCTCGTGGTCGGAGACGAACCGGGCGTGGCCGAGGTAGGCCTCGGTGTCCTCCCCCTCGACGCGGTAGTCCCGGCCCCCGTCGCTGATCGGGTCGATCCGCCCGAAGACGCGGTCCCGGATGTCGGCCCATCGCACCTGGTCCAGACTCGCGTCGACGCCGAACCGGGCCGCGTCGCGGACGGTGGAGGCCACCTCCGCGGCATACACGAACATCTTGGTGGGGATGCACCCGACGTTGAGGCAGGTGCCGCCGAACACCCCGCCCTCGACGAGGGCGATGCGCCGCCCCTGCAGCTCGGGGGTGACCAGCGAGTTGCCGGACCCGGTGCCGATGACGACGAGGTCGTAGTGGGTGGTGTCGCTCACCCGGTCAGCGTAGTTCGCCCCTGGACCCACGCCACCCGAGGTGGGGGTCGACCCCCGGAGGGCTCGGTGAGCAGCCGAGGTATGCCGGAGGGGTTGTCTTCGTACCTATGCTCGACGACCCGGGCGCATCCCGGGACCCGGACACGCACGCCGACCCACCAGGAACGCCCCGGCCGTCCCCTCCGGACGGACCCCCACCCTGCTGAGGACGGGGGTGCCACCGCTCAGCGCTGGAGCTCCTCCAGGACGGCGGCCAGCCCGTGCCACACCTCGACGAAGGTGGTGGACAACGGCGACAGGCCCAGCCGCAGCCCGTCCGGGGAGCGGAAGTCCGGGATCACCCCGCGCTCCCAGAGCCGGGGGCAGGCCTCCTCGAAGGCCGGGTGGCGCAGCGTCAGGTGACCGCCCCGCCGCTCGTGCGCTCGTGGGCTGGCGACGACGACGCCCAGCTCGGTGGGCCACGACTCGACGACGGACCAGGCGAAGTCGGTGAGGCGCAGGGACTTGTGCCGCACCTCCTCGATGCCGGCCTCGGCGAGCAGCTGGGCACCCAGGCGCACCGGCACCATGCCGATGATGGGCGGGGTACCGCTCACGAGGGCCCGGATGCCCGCGGCGGGCTGGTAGCCCTGCTCCATGCGGAAGGGGTCGCGACGGCCCATCCACCCCTGCACCGGCTGCCGCAGGGTCGGGAGGTCGTGGTGGCGGTGCGCGAGATAGGCGTGGGCCGGCGCCCCCGGCCCTCCGCCGAGATACTTGTAGTCGCAGCCCACGGCCGCGTCCCAGGCCCAGTCGTCGGCCCGCACGGGCACCGAGCCGGCGCTGTGGCAGGTGTCCCAGAGGACGAGGGCCCCGGCGTCGTGCACGAGCTCGGTGATGCGCGGGGTGTCGGCGACGAAGCCGGAGCGGTAGGCGACGTGCGACAGCAGGACGACCCCGGTGCGGTCCCCGACGACCTCGGCGACCTGCTCGGCCGTCACGCCGGAGGCCGGGTCGGCGTCGATCCAGCGCAGGACGAGGCCGCGCTCGGCCGCGACGCCCTCGGCGACGTAGCGGTCGGTCGGGAAGTTGTCGGTGTCGAGGACGAGCTCGCGCCGCGCGGGGTCGGTGGCCAGCTGGTGGTCCACGAGCGCGCGGAGCACCTTGTAGAGCAGGACCGTGGTGGAGTCCGCCACCACCGTCTGGCCGGGAGCGGCTCCCAGGGCCGCCGCCCCGACGAGGTCCCCGACCTCCTCGGGCCAGCGCATCCACCCCTCGTCCCACGACCGGATGAGGCGGGTGCCCCACTCCTCGCGGACGAAGCGCTCCATCTCCCGCGCCGCCCCGGCCACGGGGCGACCCAGGGAGTTGCCGTCGAAGTAGGCGACGACACCCTCGGCGCGCTCGAAGCGGGGCACGAAGCGGGCGAGCGGGTCCTGCGCGTCGAGCTCCTGCGCCTGCCGCAGGTCGGGCTGGTCAGCCACGGCCGTCACCCCCGTGGTACCCCTCGGGCGTCACGTCCTGGATGGCGGAGCGCACGTCATAGAGCTCGGGGAAGAAGGTCAGCTCCAGCGCGCGGCGCAGGAAGGGGGTCCCGCTGGAGCCCCCGGTGCCACGCTTGCTGCCGATGATGCGCTCGACCGTCTTGAGGTGCCGGAAGCGCCATACCTGGAAGTTGTCCTCGAGGTCCACCAGCTCCTCGGCCGTCTCGTACTCCGCCCAGAACCGCTGGGGGTCGGCGTAGACGTGCCCCAGCGCCTCGACCACGCCCGGGTGCGGGTGGTAGGGCTGGGAGACGTCGCGGGCCAGGACCTCGTCGGGGATCGCGTGGCCGCGCCGGGCCAGCCAGGCCAGCACCTCGTCGTAGAGGCTGGGCCGGTGCAGCAGCCGGACCAGCTCGTCGTGCTGCGCCTCGTCGTGCGCGAAGACGGGCAGCATCCCGGCGTTCTTGTTGCCGAGCATGAACTCCACCGCGCGGTACTGCCAGCTCTGGAAGCCGGAGCCGGTGGCCAGGAAGGCCCGGAACCGGGCGTACTCGCTGGGGGTCAGGGTCGCCAGCACCGACCACTGCTCGGTCATGGAGGCCTGGATGTGCTTGACCCGGGCGATCCGCTTGAGCGCCTGCCGGTGGTCGTCGGCGGCCAGCAGCTCGCAGGCGCTGGTCAGCTCGTGGATCACCAGGCGCAACCACAGCTCGGTCGTCTGGTGCTGGATGATGAAGAGCAGCTCGTCGTGCTGGGGAGGCGTCGCGCGCGGGTGCTGCGCGGACAGCAGGGTGGGCAGGTCGAGGTAGTCGCCGTAGGAGAGGTTGCGCCCGAAGTCGCTCTCGATGCCCTGCTCGAGGTCGCGCTGCGCCCGGGTGTGCCGGGTCACCGGGTCGTCGCCCCGCACCCCGTCGGTGACCGGCTCCGGCCCGCTCACCGGGTCCGGTCCCGCAGGTCGGCGACGTGCGGGGAGACCGAGGGGTCCAGGCCGAGCCCGATCGCGAGGTAGGTCGCGGCGTAGTCGACGGCGGCCACGTGGTCGGCGAGCCGGACGATCGGCGGGCCGCTCTCGGCCTGCACCTCCATGACCCGCACGCCCGCCTCGCGCGCGGTGGTGAGCACCGCGTCGGTCAGCGCCTCCGCCTGCGCGGACTCCCGCGTCGGCGGCTCCGCCGGCGCGTCCCGCAGCATGAGCAGACCCAGCCGCGGCGGGGCCGGTCCGTCGAGGTAGGGGTCGGCGAAGAGGTCGTCCCGAGGGGCACCGCCACCGGGGCCCGTCGGCCGCTCCATGAGCTCGCCCTCCGGCTCGGAGAAGTGGTGCGGCTCCCAGCGCGAGGTGTCGATGTCGCCCAGCCGGATGCGGGCGTCGTCGTAGGTGCCCGGCCGCCGCCCGCCGATGGCGGTGTAGGGGCCGTCGAAGCAGGCGACGATGCCGCTGGCCGCGTCCGGCAGCTCGCCGAAGGTCGCCGGGATGCGCGCCGTGCGGGCCAGCATCGAGGCGGCGCGGGCTGCCGCCACGCCGCCCAGCGGCCCGTCCCCCAGGACGACCGGCACGGTCTCGGCCAGCTGCACGGCGAGCACCTTGGCGGGGTTGACGAAGGCGTCGGAGGAGGGGCGGAACTCCTCGGCGCGCGTGTCGAGCCGGTCGGCGACCCCGACGACCATGTCCGGGGAGGCCTCCAGCAGGCCGAGGCGGTCGGCCCCGATGAGGACCGGGGTCAGCAGGGTCCACAGGGCGGTGCGGGAGCTGGTGCGCCCTCCGCTGCCCACCCCGACGTGCACCCCGCGGGCACGGCGGCACACCTCCGCGAGGGGTGAGTCGTCGGCCCCGACCGTGAGCAGCATCGCGCCACGGCGGGCCGCCTCGGCGGCCACCGCCAACGGCCCGGGTGCGCGGCCGGAGAGCGACACGGCGACCACGAGGTCCATCGGGCCGACCCAGCCCGGGAGCGGCAGGTTGCGCCGCGCCTGGACGGGCACCGGCGAGCCCGGCTCGGCGAGCAGCTCGAGGACCTCCGCGACGATCGAGGAGCCGCCGATGGCGGCCACGAGGACCGACCGCGGCCGCTCGCTGCGGGCCAGCCGGTCGATCCCGGCCTCGTCGGTCAGCGTCATCGCCTCCCGCACCTGGGCTCCGGCGCTCGCGAGGGCCCGCAGGGTCTCCCTGGAGTCCTTGCGCGCCAGCTCGTCCGGGTCGTCGAGCAGCGCTTCGTCGATGTAGGGCACGTGACCTCCGCAGCCTCAGTCGGTGACGGTGACGGTGACGGTGACGACGTCGGCGTCGTCGACGAGCAGGACGGGGATGCCGTCACGCCAGGGGTAGCGGCGGCGTCGGCCGGGCCCGTCGCAGTCCTCGGCGCACTCCAGCACGGGGGCGCCGTGCTCGTCGGTGCGGTCGAGGAGCTCGTGCCGCCCCACCGGGCAGCGCAGGATGCTGCGCACCCACGGGTCGTACTCCGGTCGCGCCATCTCAGGCCTCCTGTCTCACGAGCGCCAGGACGGCGTCCCGGACGCGGACCATCGTCTCACCGTCCTGCGCCTCGACGTTGAGCCGCAGCAGCGACTCGGTGTTGCTCGCGCGCAGGGAAACCCACCAGAAGGGGTCGTCGTCGCTGCTCACGAGCAGCCCGTCACCCTCCAGCTCCCGGGCCCCGTGGGCGAGCGCCCAGTCGCGGACCCGGCCCGTGGCGGCGGCGACGTCGTGCACCGCGCTGTTGATCTCGCCCGAGGCGGCGTAGCGGTCGAGGGGGGAGAGCAGGGAGGACAGCGTGCCCTCGTGCCGCCCCAGCGCGCCCAGGACGTGCAGCGCGGCGAGCAGCCCGCTGTCGGCGTACCAGAAGTCGCGGAAGTAGTAGTGCGCCGAGTGCTCGGCGCCGAAGACGGCACCGTGGGCCGCCATGCGCTGCTTGACGAAGGAGTGGCCGACCGGGGAGCGCACCAGCCGCGCACCCAGCCCGGCGACGGCCTCCTCCACCGCCCGGGAGACGACCGAGCCGTGGACCACCGTGATGTCCCCGGGGCTCCTCCCCCCGGAGACGTCGCGGGCGATCTCGCGGGTCGCGATGAGGGCGGCCACCGCACCGGCCGGGACCGGGGTCCCACGCTCGTCCACGAGGACCACCCGGTCGGCGTCGCCGTCGAAGGCCAGCCCGAGGTCCGCACCGGACCGGACGACGGCGTCCTGCAGGTCGCGCAGGTTGGCCGGGTCGAGCGGGTTGGCGTCGTGGTGGGGGAAGGTGCCGTCGAGCTCGAAGTAGAGCGGCTCGACGGCGAGAGGCAGGCCCTCGATCCCGAGCACGGCCGGCACCGTGAGCCCGGCCATGGCGTTGCCGGCGTCCACGACCAGGCGCAGCGGCCGGATCCCGTCGAGGTCCACCAGCGAGTGCAGGTGGCCGGCGTAGTCCGGCAGGACATCGGCGTGCCGGACCGCTCCCGGTGGGCCGGCCGCCAGCGCGTGCAGGGCACCGCGGTCGAGCAGCCACTGGGCGAGGTCCCGGATCTCCCCCAGGCCGGACTCCTGGCCCACGGGGCGCGCGCCGGCGCGGCACAGCTTGATGCCGTTGTAGCCCGCCGGGTTGTGGCTGGCGGTGACCATGGCACCGGGCAGGCCCCGGGACCCGCTGGCGTAGTAGAGGGCGTCGGTGGAGCACAGCCCGAGGTCCGTGACGTCCACCCCCTGGGACCGTGCGCCCTCGAGGACGGCGCCGGCGAGCTCGGACGAGGACTCCCGCATGTCCTTCCCGAGGACCATCTCGCGGTGCCCCTCCGGCAGGACGACCACCTGCGCGAAGGCCGAGCCCAGGGCCCGGGCGACCTCCGGCGTCAGGGGTCCTGGGACGCGGCCCCGGATGTCGTAGGCCGTGATGACGTCGGCGACGCGCATGCCCTGCTCCCTCCACCGACCCCGGTCAGCGGTCGCGCAGCACCCGCAGGTGGCCTCGGCGGGCGATCTCGGTGACGGTCGCCCCCTCGCGCTCGGCGACGTCCTGGTCGACCCGCACGATCGTGCCCCGGTGCTCCCGCACCGCGTCCGCCAGCGCGGCGAGGTCGTCGACCGGAGGCCGGGGCTCGCCCTCGGGCAGCTCCAGGCGGACGACGTCCCACCCCCGGGGGGCGGTCAGACGGGTGGCGTGCTGCTCGCACAGGTCGTAGCTGTGCGGCTCGGCGTAGGTCGCCAAGGGCCCCAGCACGGCGGTCTGCTCCGCGTAGACGTAGGTGAGCGTCGACGTGGCGGGGCGGACGCACGCCGTCTTCGAGCACTGGCGAGTGAGGGTCACGCCCGACACTCTAGGCGCCCGCACCCACCAACCTGCGCTGCCACCCCGTGGCGGGCGGGACTGCTGCCCGGTGGCCTAGGGTCACGAGCATGAGCAGGCACCGGGACCGGCGAGGGCACGGGATGCGGGGTCCCCTGGCGCGCCCACGGGTCCCGGCCATGCGGACGCGCCGGGACCGCTTCGACGAGCTCGTCCTCGAGGCGGCCGAGACGCTCGAGCGGCGCCTCGACGCGCCCCTGGGGGTGGAGCTCGCCGTCGAGGAGGTCCCGCCGTCGGACCCCGCGCCTTGGGAGCACGGGGTGGCGCTCGGCCGGCTGTTCCCCGCCGAGCGGGGCGTGCCGGCCCGCCTGGTCGTCTACCGCCGTCCGGTCGAGCACCGGGCGGTCGACGAGGGCGAGCTGGCCTCGCTCGTCACCGAGGTCGTGGTCGAGCAGGTGGCCCGCATGCTGGGCAGGGATCCCGACGACCTGGTCTGAGAGCACCGGGCGCCGTCGGGGCCCGGCGCCGTCAGGGCACGACACCCTCAGGGCACGGCGCCGTCAGGGCACGACGCTGGTGATCCTCGTGACCTCACGGGTCCACGGCACGGGGCGCAGGGTCGTGGCGGCGCGGTAGGGACCGAGGTCGTCCTCGCCGGTGAGGTGCAGCGCCGCGGCGAGCCCCGGCGTCCCCGCCTCCGCGGGTCGCACCCAGACGGCCGTGGTCCCGTCAGGGACCTCGAGCAGGGCGCTCGTGTCGTTGTCCAGGTCCACGCTCCTGGACGTCGTGCCTCCCTCGCGGTCGCGCAGGAGGACCTCGGCGGTCGAGGCGTCCAGCGCGGCGAGCGAGAGCTCCAGCCGGGCCCCGGCGACGTCGGCGAGGTCGGGGACGGCGATGCCGACCGGCTGCACGGCGAGGGTCGTCGCGGGCAGCCAGGTGAGGTCGCCGGCGGGACGCACCACCTCGGAGCCCGTCCCGGGCGCCTGCGTGGTGGCCGCCGCCTCGTCCGTGCCGGCACCGTCCACCTCCTCCGGGTCCTCCAGCGGCTCGTCCCCGGAGGGGACGACCCGGACCTGGAGGGAGGCGGTGACCGGGGCGTCCGCACGCAGCCGCAGCCCGGTGGCGTCCTCCTCCAGCCCCTCCAGCGGGACGTCCACCGTCGACCCGGCGGCCACCCGCACGGCGGCCGGGTCCGGTGTCGCGGGACCCGTCGGCGTCAGCGAGCGCAGCTCGACCACGGCCGGCCCCTCCGGCGCGAGCACCCGCAGGACGAGGTCCGTCCGGTCGCCCCCCGACGGGACGGGTGGCACCACCAGGTCGCGGGCGGGCGCGGCGGCCGGGGAGGTGACGGTCGTCCCGAGCTCGGTGGTCCCGTCCCGGAAGGTCTCGACCAGTTGGGCGGCGACCGGGCCGCCCTCGGTCCGCACCCTGAGGGCCGGGGCATCGACGCCCTCCGCCAGGGCGTCGACCGGTCGCACCAGCCGGCCGCCCGCGGGCACCACGAGACCGGCGCCGCCGGTGACCTGGACCGGTCCGCCCTCTCCCCGCAGCTCCACGTCGACCCGCACCGGGTCGGCCCCCGGGTTGGTCAGGACGAGGCTCTCGGTGCGTCCCGGCTCGGCTCCCCCGGCCAGCAGCCACTGGTCCTCGGCGGGCGCCACGCACCCGGAGAGCGCGGCCCCGCGCGGCGACGCGTCCGTCCCCGTCCCGACGAGGACCTGCCCCGCCACCAGGCCGGCGGCGTCGCTGCCCGTGGCGAGGGCCAGCGCCGAGTCCCCCGCCTCGAGCCGCACCCCGGCGGCGTCCTCCGCCAGCGGCACGGGGTCGGCGGCCGGCTCCCGCGGACCGAGGACCCGCAGGCTCCCCTCGCCGGCTCCGTCCGTCGCCAGCAGCTCCTCCGGCGCGGTGACGGCGAGCGCCCGGCCCGCCAGGCCCTCACGACCCGCGCAGGCGAGGGCGGCCTGCTCGACCAGCGCCTGCTCCCCCTCCTCGGTGGAGGGGTCGGCGGCGGCAGGTGGCGCGGACGTCTGCCCGCCCCCCTGGTCCTGGCGGGCTCCCCCGTCCTGGCCGGCGCCCCAGCCTCCCGGCACCGTGCTGGTCCAGGCGAGGGCGGCCACGGCCCCGGCAGCCAGGGCCGGCCGCAGCCACACGGCCCTCCCGGGCCCGCCGTCACCGCTCATGCGGCCTCCTCCTGCTCGTCCTCGGTCCGGCCCACGGGCAGCGCGAGGAAGGCGGTCACGGCGGCGAGCACCAGCGCCAGGACCAGCCTCATCAGGCCCGGTCGCTCGAGCTCGACCTCCACGAGGTGCTGCCCCTGCGGGAGCGGGACCCGGCCGGGGTCCTCGACCGCGACCGGCCGGCCGTCGACGCGGACCTCCGCCACCTGCGCCCACCCGGGGGGTTCGGCGACCGCCAGGGAACCGTCGGCCGGCACGTCCACCCGTCCCGAGGAGGACCCGTGCGGGCCGTCGGCGGGCAGGGTGCTCACGCTCACCCCCGCCTCGTCCACGACCCGGGTGCGCCCGGGATCACCGTCGACCATGCGCCACAGGACCGAGCCGGTCGGGCTGGACACCCGGCCGAGCCCGGAGATCCGGTCCAGCTGGGCGACCGCAGGATGGCTGTCGTCGGACTCCAGCAGGACGTACCCCACCCCGAGGTCGAGCAGCTCGGCCTGCGCCTCGTCGGCGGGCGCCGCGCCGACGAGGGACTCCACGACCCCCTCGACCACCTGCTGCTGAGGTCGCGGGGTGGGCGTGGTGAGCTCGACCGTCCGGTCGCGCTGCAGTCGGCCCGTCTCCGGCTCGGCGCCCCGCAGGTCGACCACGAGCCCGGCGCCGTCGGGGCGGAGCACGAGGGTCCGCAGGGCACCCGGGCCGTGCGCCTCCTCGACGGCGACGGCCGGCAGGGGCTGCCCGGCCACCTGCAGGGCCGGCCGGTCGGCGGTCCACGGCGTCGACAGCGCCGCCGCGAGGGGAGCGGCGAGGACCACGACCGCGGCCAGCGCCGCCGGGCGGGTCCACCGGGCGGGACCGCCTCGGCGCAGCAGGTGGTGCACGGTGGTGGCGGTGGCCAGCAGCAGCGCGGCACCGGCCAGGGACAGCGACGGACCCGTCCACGCGGTGACCAGCAGGCCCTCCTCGGGGTGTCCCTCCGAGAGGACCCCCAGTGCGGTCCGGGCGGCCAGCTGGGCCGCGCCGACGGCGGCCAGCGCACCGAGGAGCAGCACGGCGACGCGGCGCCCGTCCCGGCCGGGCAGGAGCAGCCCGCCCAGCGCCGCGACCCACCAGGTCGCGGCGAGCCAGAGCGGCAGGCCCTGCGGTCCGAGGTCGCCCGGCTGCAGCAGGAGGAGCTGCCAGAGCACGGAGGGTGACGGGAGCCCGACCGTGGCGGTGGTGGCACCCGCACCGCCCAGCAGCCGGACGGGGTGCGCGGCCAGGGTGCCCCACCAGGGCAGCACGAGCAGCCACGGCAGGACGAGCACGACGGCCCCGCGCCAGCGGGCCGCGCCGCGGCCGAGCACGAGGACGAGCGCGCCGGCGGCGGTGCCGACGACCAGGAGGGAGGGCACCCAGGTCGAGGCCACCGCCAGGCCCAGGGCGGTGGCGAAGGCGGCGGCCGCCCGCCTCGTGCCACGCCCCCGGTGCGCGACGACGAGCAGCCCGGCGACGAGCAGGGGCGCCAGCACATGCACGACTGCCGGACCGACCCGCCCCTCGCCGGTGGCCGCGGCCAGCGGGGCGGCCACGCCCCAGCCGAGGGCGAGGGCCGCGCGCGGCCAGCGCCGGGAGGTCCCCCGTCGCAGCGCGAGGTATGCCGTGACGACGCTGAGCAGCGGGGCGAGCACGAGGACCCAGGCCAGGGCGGGGCCGGCGGTGTCCCGTCCGGCTCCTGGCAGCAGACCCGTGACGGCGGCGAGGGCGGCGAGCGGCAACACCCAGGTCTGGGGCGGGTCGTCGTGCCCCAGACCACCCCCACGCCACCCGTCGACCGCGGAGGACCACAGCGCCGCACCGTCGCCGAGACCGGGCCCGAGCTCCCCGCCGGCCCAGCCGGTCCCGGCCGGGTCGAGGCCGGCCCACAGCCCGCGCACCCACCACGCGGTGAGCAGCAGGGTGAGGGTGCAGGCCGCGACCAGCGGCCAGCTCCACCACCGCGCGGGACGGCCCTCACCGCGAGCTCGTCGAACTCCTCGGAGACCGGGCCGCTCTCGGTGGCCCCGGTGGTGGCACGCCGGCGCCCGGCCGCCCGGGCCCGGCGCGAGCGGGGGTCCAGGGCCTCCCCCACCGTCTCCAGGGTCGCTCCCCACCCGGCGTCGCGGGGCTCGTGCAGGCCGGCCAGGTCCCGGGGGGCCACGGTCCTCGCCCGGCGGAACCGCAGTCTGGCCCCCCAGCCCCGGGCGGGCGCCAGCACGGCCCGGACGTCGGCCCACTCCCCGGCGGCCTCGGAGGGTCGTTTGACGAGCAGGAGCAGCAGGGCCGCCGCCAGGCTCGTGAGCAGCACCCCGAGCGCCCGCCCGGGCGCCGCCCACGCCGGGCCGCGGGCCAGGGCGAGCTGCCGGGTGCGGACGCGGGTGCGCAGGGGGTCCTCGACCCCGAGACCGCCGTCGTCCAGACGGACCACGGCGTCGGGGGCGACGACCACCCGGTGGCCGGCCAGGTGCGCGCGCCACCCGACGTCGAGGCCGTCGACCCCGTCGGCACCGAAGGCACGGTCCAGACCACCGATCCGCTCCAGCAGGTCCCGGTGCACCATCGAGCCGCTCAAGGGCACCCCGAGGACGTCCTGCCGGAGGTCCAGCTGGCCCTGGTCCACCAGCGCCCGCACGGTCGGGTCCACGACGCGGCCGGCGGGGGTGAGGTGGTGACCCATCGAGCGCAGCAGCCGTGGCTGGTCGGTCCGGACCAGCTTGGGGCCGACCACGCCGACCCGGCTGCTGCGGCGCGCCGCCCCCAGCAGGGCCGCCAGCGCACCCGGCTCCGGCACCGCGCCGGGGGTCAGGAACCAGAGCCAGCGCCCCGGGCCGGAGGGCAGCCGACCCAGGGCGGCCTCCACCTGGGCGGGTCGGTCGGTCCCACCGGGCTCGAGGGGTGTCAGCCCGAGCCCGAGATCGCCGGCCAGCCCCCGCAGCTCGGCGGCCCGCTGCCCCTCGGGATCCGGGTGCACGAGGAGCACCTCCTGCGGCGCCCGCACCTGGTGGGCGAGGGCCTGCAACGTCCGGGCGTACCGGTCCTCGTCCCCCTCCTCGTCGAGGTCGGCGGGGGACGCCTCGTCGGCCAGCAGGACCACCCGCACGTCCTCCACCGCCGCGCGGGACGAGCGCGTGCCGGGCGGGCGCAGGGCAGGTGTCGGGGACATGGCTGGGTCCGTGGCCTCCGGGTCGGTCCCGCCGACCGGCGCAGGACGAGCGCTCAGACCGCGCGCTTCTTCAGCTTGCGCCGCTCCCGCTCGGACAGCCCGCCCCAGATGCCGAAACGCTCGTCGTTGGACAGGGCGTACTCCAGGCACTCGGCCCGGACCTCGCACCCGACGCACACCTTCTTCGCCTCGCGGGTGGACCCGCCCTTCTCCGGGAAGAACGCCTCAGGATCGGTCTGCGCGCACAGCGCCCGCTCCTGCCAGGACATCTCCTCCGTCTCGTCGATCCCGTGCATCATCGACATGAGTTCCAGCTCGTGCATGGCTCCTCCTCGACCTCTCGCCTACACACCTGCCGCCGGCCACTCCCCCGCGGCCGAAGGTGCTCCGGCGCAAGATCGCAACACCTGAATTACACGCGTGTCATCCGCTGGAGTCAACCCCGGATCTGCTAGACGCCACGGCGAGGCGACAATATCGGCATGCAGATCACCGTTCTGGCCGGCGGCGTCGGCGGCGCCCGCTTCACCCGCGGCCTCCTCGACGCGCTCCCTCCCGACGGCCCCGACGGGCGTGCGGCGGTCACCGTCGTCGGCAACACCGGCGACGACATCACGCTGGTGGGACTGCGGGTGTGCCCCGACCTGGACACCCTGCTCTACACCCTGGGCGGCGCGGTCGACGAGGACCAGGGGTGGGGCCGGGCAGGGGAGACGACCGCGGTCGCGCGCGAGCTCGCCGAGCTGGGTGTCGGCCCGGAGTGGTTCACCCTGGGCGATCGTGACCTGGCGACCCACCTGGCCCGGACGCGATGGCTGGCGCAGGGCCTCACCCTCAGCCAGGTCACCGAGCGGCTGGCCACCCGGTGGGGCCTGCCGGAGCAGGGGGTGCGCCTCCTCCCGGCGACGGACACCCCCATCGAGACGCACGTGGTCGTCGACGACGAGGACGGCGGCGAGCGGGCCCTGCACTTCCAGGAGTGGTGGGTGCGCCACCAGGCGGCCCTCCCGGCCCACCGGTTCACGGTGGCCGGCCTGGCGCAGGCCTCCGCCGCGCCTCAGGTCCTCGACGCGATCCGGTCGGCCGACCTCGTCCTCCTGCCCCCGAGCAACCCGGTCGTCTCGATCGGGATCATCCTGGGCGTCCCCGGTGTCCGGGAGGCGCTGCGCGGGACGCGGGCCCCCGTGGTCGGCGTCAGCCCGCTGCTCGGTGGGCGTCCGGTCCGCGGACATGCCGACGCCTGCCTGCGTCCCCTGGGCGTGGAGGTCAGCGCGTCCGGTGTCGCCGGCCTCTACGCCGACTTCCTCGACGGATGGCTCGTCGACACCGCCGACGACCCCGGCACCGTCAGCTACCCCGCCGGGCTGCGCGTCCGGTCCCTCGACCTGCTCATGCGGGACCAGCAGGGGGCGGCCCGGCTCGCCGGGGCGGCCCTGGAGCTGGGTCGCGAGCTGCGCGGCGCGACCGCGGGGCGGGTCTGACGTGGCGGGGCCCGAGGCCCTGCAGGTGCTGCCCCTGACCGGGATCCCGGAGGTGACCGAGGGCCTCGACCTCGCCGGCGCGCTGGTCGCCGCCGCCGGGCGCTGGGGCGGGGTGCAGGACGGTGACGTGGTGGTCGTGTCCAGCAAGCTCGTCTCCAAGGCGCTCGGGCTGCGCCACGAGGCGCCGGCGGACCGGCTCGACCTGGTGCGCGAGCACACCGTGCGGGTGGTGGCCGAGCGCCTGACCCCCTCCGGTCTGACCCAGGTCGTGGAGTCGGCCGCCGGGCCGGTGCTCGCTGCGGCGGGGGTCGACGCCAGCAACACCGGGGCGGGCGACGTGGTGCTCGTGCTCCCCCGCGACCCGGACCGTGCCGCGGCGGACCTGCACCGGGCCGTGCGGGCGCTCCTGGGTGGCGAGGACGCGCGCTTCGGGCTGCTCCTCACCGACACGGCCGGCCGGCCCTGGCGGGAGGGCCAGACGGACCTGGCCCTCGGCGCCTGCGGGATGGTGGTGCTGGAGGACCTGCGGGGGGCACCCGACGCCGACGGGCGGACGCTCTCGGTGACCAGCCGCGCGGTCGGGGACGAGCTCGCCGCCGCGGCGGACCTCGTCAAGGGCAAGGCCAGCGGCATCGGGGCGGCCCTCGTCCGGGGGCTGGACGCGCTGGTCCTCGACGGCCCCGGTGACGGGGCCCGGCCCCTGGTCCGGACGGGACCCGGGGACTGGTTCGCACTGGGCCACCGGGAGGCGGTCCGGGCGGCGCTGGGTGCGCCTCCGGGGAGCACCGCCGCCCACGAGGTCGGCCTGCCGGGGGTCGGGCCCGAGTCGCCGGAGCGGAGGGCCGGGCGCGCGACCGCGCTCGCGCTCCGGGGGCACGACGCCGCCCGCGTGGTCGGGTCCGTGGACGACGGGCTCGTCGTGCGGGCACCGGACCCGGTGCTGGCGGGACGGGTCGCCGCCCGGCTGGAGGTGGCCCTGGCCGGCGAGGACCTCCGGGTGCGGGTCGACGTCGTCAGCGGGGCGGGCGACGCGTGATCGGCAGGTGGGTGCGCGGGGCCATCCGCGGCCCCCGGCGCGGACGCAGCGCCCCCGACAGCTCGAGCAGGCGCTGCACGCGGTAGCGGTGGCCCGCGTAGGGCCGCAGCAGCTCCACCAGGCCGCGGTCGTCGACGGGCCGACCGGTCAGCGCCCAGCCGATGTTGGCGGCCACGTGGTAGTCGCCGAAGGACACGGCGTCCGGGTCGCCCAGGGCGCGGTGCGCCGTCTCCGCGGCGGTCCAGACCCCGACGCCGGGGATGGCGGTGAGCCGGGCACGGGCCGCCGCGTGCGACAGGCTGGCGCACTCCTCGAGCCGGGCGGCGACGCGCACCACCCGCAGGACCGTGTCGGCCCGTTGCGGGCTCACCCCGGCGCGCAGCCACTCCCAGGAGGGGACGGCGAGGAGGGTGGCGGCCGAGGGCGGCACCCGCAGTCCGAGACCAGCGCCCGGGCCCGGGGCCGGCTCGCCGAAGCGCTGCACCATCCGGCGCCACCCCGAGAACGCCTCCTGCCCGGTGACCTTCTGCTCGACCACCGCGGGCACGAGCGACTCCAGGACCAGACCGGTGCGCGGCACCCGCCAGCCAGGATGCAGGCGCAGCGCCTGCACCACCGGCTCGTGGACGGGCTCGAAGCCGTCCGGCTCGTCCTCCTCGCCCAGCATGCAGGGCAGGTGCTCGAGGACCCACTCGGCCCCGGGTCCCCACGCCCGCGCCGCCACCGGTGCGTCCGTCGGTCGCCGCGGCAGGCGCAGGGTGGCCGGGCCCTGCGGGCTCAGCACCCCCCGCCACAGGGCGCCCCCGCCGACCTGCCAGGACGGGTCGCCCGCACCACGCCGCAGGGTGCCCCAGGTCGCCCCCACGTCCAGGGGGGTGAGCGGGCGCCATGCGCGGTGCCGGACCGTGTCCACGACCCGCAACCCTGCCTCGCGGGTTGCCCCGGACGCAAGGGCACCGGCTAGCGTGGGCGCCGTGCAGCTTCCTCACGAGATCCTCGCGCGAGCCGTCGCCGCCGACGCCACCCGCCCGGCTCTCACCTACTACGACGACCGTCCCGAGGGTGCCGGGGAGCGGATCGAGATCTCCCGCAAGGTGCTCGGCACGTGGGTGGCCAAGGCCGCGAACGCGCTCCAGGAGGGTCTGGACGTGCAGCCGGGCTCGGTGGTGCTGGTGGACCTGCCCGCCCCGCACTGGCGGCTGGCCTACTGGGCCCTGGCCGTGTGGTCGGTGGGGGCGACCCTGACCGTGGACGCCCACGAGGGGGCCGACGTGCTCGTCACCGCGCGGCCCGACGGTCTCGTGGCCGACGACTGCGACGAGGTCGTCGCGGTGACGCTGCCCGCGCTCGCCCGACGCTTCGACGGCGAGCTGCGCTCGGGGGTGATGGACGAGGCGGCCGAGCTCGCGAGCTACGCCGACGACTTCACCCCCTGGGACGAGGCGGAGGAGGGGGACACGGCGCTGGTCAGCGCCGGGGAGCGGGTGACCTACGCCAAGCTGCTGACCGGGCTGCCGGACCTGCCGGAGGGCGCCCGCACGCTGGTCACCACCGGCGACCCCGGCCACTTCGTCCGCCAGGTGCTGCAGCTCCTGGACCGGCGGGCCTCCGCCGTGCTGGTCCACGGCGGGTCCGCCGCGGACGACGACCCGCGCTGGTCCACCGAGGGCGTCGACCACCGTTCCGCCCCGGGGACCGGCGACGGCGGGCCACCGACCGACCGGTAGCCTCGCGGGCATGGACAAGGTCGTCGACTCCGCCGCGCAGGCGCTCGAGGGTCTCACCGACGGGATGACCGTCGCGGTGGGCGGTTTCGGGCTCTCCGGCATCCCCACCGTGCTCATCCACCAGGCGCTCGAGCAGGGCACCACCGACCTGGAGGTCGTCTCCAACAACTGCGGCGTCGACGGCGCCGGCCTGGGGCTGCTCCTCTCGCACGGGCGCATCCGGCGGGTCGTCGCGTCCTACGTCGGCGAGAACAAGGAGTTCGCCCGGCAGTACCTCTCCGGGGAGCTCGAGGTCGAGCTGACCCCCCAGGGCACCCTCGCGGAGAAGCTGCGCGCCGGCGGAGCCGGCATCCCCGCCTTCTTCACCCCCACCGGGGTCGGCTCGCAGGTGTCCGAGGGCGGTATGCCCTGGCGCTACGACAGCGAGGGCGCGGTGGTCCTGCAGTCCCCCGCCAAGGAGACGCGCGGGTTCGAGGTGCGCGGGCACACCCGTGACCACGTGCTGGAGCACGCGATCTTCGCCGACTTCGCCCTGGTCCGGGCCGCACGGGGTGACCGGCACGGCAACCTCGTGTTCAACAAGTCCGCGCGCAACTTCAACCCGCTGTGCGCCATGTCCGCCCAGGTCGCCGTGGCGGAGGTGGAGGAGCTGGTCGAGCCGGGCCAGATCGACCCCGACGACGTCCACCTCCCCGGCATCTACGTCCAGCGGGTGCTGGCGCTCACCCCCGAGCAGACCGGCGACAAGGACATCGAGAAGCGCACCACCCGTCCGCGCCGCGGTGCGGGCACGAAGGAGGCCTGAGCCATGCCGCTGACCCGTGAGGAGATGGCGGCGCGGGCCGCCGCGGAGCTGCACGACGGGGACTACGTCAACCTCGGGATCGGGATGCCGACCCTCGTCCCCAACTACGTCCCGGACGACGTCGAGCTGGTCCTGCAGTCCGAGAACGGCATCCTCGGGGTGGGTCCCTACCCCGAGGAGGGGGACGAGGACCCCGACCTCATCAACGCCGGCAAGGAGACGGTCACCGTCCGTCCCGGCGCCAGCTTCTTCGACTCGGCGACGAGCTTCGGCATGATCCGCGGCGGCAAGGTCGACGCCGCGATCCTCGGCGCGATGCAGGTCTCCGCCGCCGGGGACATCGCCAACTGGATGATCCCGGGCAAGATGGTCAAGGGCATGGGTGGGGCGATGGACCTCGTCATGGGGGCCAAGAAGGTGGTCGTGCTCATGGACCACGTCGCGAAGGACGGCTCGGCGAAGATCGTCGACGAGTGCGACCTGCCGATCACCGGGCTGCGGGTCGTCCAGCGCATCATCACCGACCTCGCCGTCATCGACGTCACCCCCGACGGCCTGGTCCTGCGCGAGCTGGCCACGGGGGTGAGCGTCGAGGAGGTGGTCGAGCGGACCGGCCCGCCCCTGCGGGTGGCCCTCGACGAACCGACCCCGGAGCCCGTCCCGCCGGCCTAGCAGGGTCAGCCCCGTGGGCCCCGCAGGAAGCCGGCGCCCCAGGTGAGGTGCATGGTGGCCAGCACGGCGGGCATCCGCGCCACGACGCCCGGGGCGCGCCCGCGGGCGACCCAGGTCCCCCCGACGGTGACGGCCGCGGCATACCCCAGCGGCAGCAGCCACAGCGGGCGCCACGCCAGCCCGCCGACCGCACCCACGGCGACGAGGACCAGGGTCACCGGCGGCGCGAGGTAGCGCGCGTTGACCGAGTCCGGGTGCTGGCGCACCACCTGCCGTCGCCACTGCCCGCTGCCGTAGAACTGCCGGGCGAGGTCTCGGAACGTCGACCGGGGGCGGTAGGTCACCGTGAGCTCGGGCGTGAACCACACCGTGCCGCCGGCCTGCCGGATCCGGTGGTTCATCTCCCAGTCCTGGGCCCGGGTGAAGGCCGGGTCGTAGCCACCCACCCGGCGCAGCCAGTCGCGCCGGAACACCCCCAGGAAGACGGTGTCCGCCGGGCCCGCCTCGCCGCCGACGTGGAAACGCTCGGCGCCCATGCCCAGCGGGGAGCGCATGGCCAGGGCGACCGTCTCCTGCATCGGCCCCGAGCCCTCGGCCAGCATGATCCCCCCGACGTTGGCGGCGCCGGTCTCCTCGAGGATCTCGACGGCGCGGCGGACGTACCCCTCGCTCAGCTCACCGTGGCCGTCCATCCGGACGACGATCTCGTGGCGTGCCTGCGCGACGGCGGCGTTGAGGCCGTCCGGGGTGCGTCCCGAGGGGTTGTGGACCACCCGGACGCGGTCGTCGGCCGCCGCGAGCCCGTCGGCGACCTCCTGCGTCCGGTCGCGGCTGGGGCCCACCGCGACGACCACCTCCATCGGCCCCGGGTAGTCCTGGGCCAGCACCGAGCGCACCGCCTGCGGCAGGTGCTCCTGCTCGTTGAGGACGGTCATGACGACCGACACGGGGGCGGCGGAGACGGGGCCTGACGCAGAGCTCACGCCGCGAGGCTACCCGGGTCACGGACGCGCGCGACGGTGCGGCACTCCCAGCCCGGGGCAAGGTCGAGCACGTAGTCTTGGGTCCCGTGCCCGACCATCCACAGGACGACTGGACCCGCCCCATGCCGCGCACCCCGCGGGGGGGCCGTCGTCACGACCCCGACGCCACGGAGCGGATCCCGCTGCCCTACGTCGACCGGACCGACCGGGAGCGCGAGGACGCCTGGGAGCACGACGCCTGGCAGGACCGCGCGGACGAGCGGGACGACGACCCGCAGCAGGCGTGGCACGGGCGCGACCGCCACGACGAGCAGGACCGCTCCGCCGGGCACGAGCGGCGCGACGGCCGGGACCGGTATGCCGCTCCCCCGCCACGGCGGCGCCGACCGCGCTACGCCCTGCGCCGCGCCGCCGCCCTGCTGGCGCTGGCCGTGGTCGCCTACCTCGTCTCGATGATCGTCGTGGTCTCCCTCGTCTGGGGCAGCGTCAACCGCATCGACGCCACCCCGGACGTGGCCGACCGTCCGCCCGCGGCGGCCGGGGAGAACTACCTGCTGGTCGGCACGGACAGCCGGGAGCAGCTCACCGACGAGCAGCGTGGCGAGTTCGGCACCGGCTTCACCGAGGGCCACCGGGCGGACACCGTCATGCTGCTGCACGTGCCCACCTTCGGCACGCCGACCCTGGTGAGCCTGCCGCGGGACAGCTACGTCGAGATCCGCGACGCGGGGTTCGACAAGCTCAACGCCGCCCACGCCAACGGCGGCCCGGAGCAGCTCGTGGACACCGTCGAACGGGCCACCGGGCTGCCCGTCGACGGCTATCTCGAGATCGGCTTCGGCGGCTTCGTCGACGTCGTCAACGGGGTCGGGGGCGTGGAGATGTGCCTCGACGAGCCGATCGCGGACGAGAAGGCGCACATCGACCTGCCGGCCGGGTGCCAGGAGCTGGCCGGGGAGCAGGCGCTCGGCTACGTCCGGATGCGCTACAGCGACCCCCGCGGCGACCTCGGCCGGGTCGAGCGGCAGCGCGAGTTCCTCTCCGCGCTCGTCGACCGCATGCTCACCCCGAGCACCGTGCTCGTGCCCTGGCGGCTGCACGACGTGGGCACCTCCACCGGGTCGGCCCTGAGCCTGGGCGACGACACCTCGATGCTCGAGGCGGGTCGGATGGCCTGGGCGATGCGTCAGGTCGCCACCGGCGAGGGCAACTCGGTGACGGTGCCTGTCGCCGACCCGAACTACCCCACCGAGGTGGGCAGCACCGTGCTGTGGGACGAGCAGGGGGCCAGCCAGCTGTTCACCGCGCTCCGGCAGGGGCAGGCCATCACCGTCGAGCCCTGAGGGCCGTCGGGCTACCCTTGCGCTGATCGGAGGTGACCATGGCGGACCCGCACGAGCCGGACCACGAGCCGGAGACGACGGCGCCCGCACCGGCGTCGCAGGACCCCACGCTGGTGGCCGGGCGCTACCGCATCGTCCGCACCCTGGGCAGGGGCGGGGGCGGGCACGTGTGGCTCGCGACCGACGAGAACCTCGGGCGGCAGGTCGCCCTCAAGCGGGTCGGGGGCGAGACCGACACCGAGGTGCTGCTGAGCCGCGGGTTCCGCGAGGCCCGGACCAGCGCCACGCTGGCCCACCAGCACGTCGTGCGGGTCTACGACGCCTTCGAGCACGAGGGTTCCCCGTGGATCGTCATGGAGTTCGTGGACGGCCCCTCCCTGGCCGAGCTCATCAGCGACGGTCGACGGCTGCCGGCGACGCAGGTCGCCGCGGTGGGTGCGCAGATGGCGACCGCCCTGGCGGCGGCCCACCGCGCGGGCATCCTGCACCGGGACGTCAAGCCCGCCAACGTGCTGCTCACCGGCGGGGAGGGCCACGACGCCAAGCTCACCGACTTCGGCATCGCGCGGGCCGACGAGGACCCGCAGCTGACCCGCACCGGCTTCGTCTCGGGGACCGCCGCCTACTTCTCCCCCGAGCTCGCCCGGGGCGAGGACCCGAGCACGGCCTCGGACGTCTGGGCGCTGGGCGCCACCCTCTACGCGGCGGTCGAGGGTCGGCGGCCCTACGACGAGCGGCCCAACGCGGTCGCCCAGCTGCACACGATCGCCCGGGAGGACCCCCGTCCTCCCCAGCACGCCGGGCCCCTCACGGCGGCGCTCGAGGGCATGCTCGACCCCGATCCGCGCACCCGCTGGGACGCCGCGCGGGCGGCCCGCGAGCTGACGGCCGTGACCGAGGGGCGGGAGCCCACGGGTGGCGGTGGCGCCGCAGCGGGCCCTGCCGTCGCCGGAGCCGCCGCCGGTGCGGCAGCGGGTGCTGCGGTCGGCCGTGCCGCCGACCACACCCAGGCGGTGCCGCAGGCCGACCCGACGCGCTCCTTCCCCCGCGCGGCACCGGCCCCGGCGCGCGACCGCGCCCCCGCCGCCTCGGCACCGAGCTACCACCGCGAGCCCCGGCCGGAGGGCACCGACGACCGCGGTGGTCGTGGCCGGAGCACGCCGCGGCGCGGCGTGTGGCTGGGGTGGCTGCTCGCCGTCCCGCTGGCCCTCCTGCTGGGGTGGCTGGTCTGGAGCATCGCGACCGGTCCCGACCAGGGTCCCGGTGGGCCGACGGCCGACCCTGGGCCGACGTCGCAGGCGCCCGGGACGCCGGTCAGCGCCCAGGAGGCGCAGCGTCTGGCCGAGGAGTTCTACACGACGCTGGAGCAGGAGGGGCTCGCGGCGGCACAGCAGCTGACCACCCCGTCGGCCTTCATCGCCACGGACATCGCGGACGGGCTGGACTCGGTGTCGGTCGCCGACCTCACGGCGCAGGAGCGGCAGGACGGGACCGCGCAGGTCGACGCCGTCGTCACCTACACCTACGGCCCGGTCGTCATCGTGCAGGACGAGACGCTCGGCATCGGCCGCGAGGACGGGGAGCCCCGCATCTCGGTGCGTCGGGCCGTGGAGCGCAGCCGGTCGGGTGAGCCGACCGAGGAGGCGCAGGACCAGGGAGAGGATCCCGCCGACGGCGACGGCGAGGACGAGCCCGCCGACGGCGACGGGGGCGGCGAGCCGGGCGACGACAACCCCGGCAACGGCAACGGCAACAGCGACGACAACCCCGGCAACGGCAACGGGGGCGGCAACAACGGCAACGGGAACGGCAACGACGGCTAGGACCGCCGGAGGGCTCAGCCGCGCAGCAGCTGGCGCGCCATGACGACCCGCTGGATCTGGTTGGTGCCCTCGTAGATCTGGGTGATCTTGGCGTCCCGCATCATCCGCTCGACGGGGAAGTCGCGGGTGTAGCCGTACCCCCCGAGCAGCTGCACGGCGTCGGTCGTGACCTCCATGGCGACGTCGGAGGCGAAGCACTTGGCCGCCGCGCCGAAGAACGGCAGGTCGGCGTCCCCGCGCTCCGACTTGGCCGCGGCGACGTAGACCATCTGGCGGGCGGCCTCGAGCTTCATCCCCATGTCGGCGAGCATGAACTGCACCCCCTGGAAGTCGGCCACGGCCCGGCCGAACTGCTGACGCTCCTTGACGTAGCCGAGGGCGAAGTCCAGCGCACCCTGGGCGATACCGACGGCCTGCGCCCCGATGGTGACCCGCGTGTGGTCGAGGGTGCGCAGGGCGATCTTGAGGCCCTCCCCCAGGCCGCCCACCATGCGGTCGGCCGGGATCCGGCACCCGTCGAAGAGCAGCTCGCGGGTGGGGCTGCCCTTGATGCCGAGCTTCTTCTCCGGCGCCCCGAAGGTGAACCCCTCGTCCCCCTTCTCCACGACGAACGCGGTGACGTTGCGCCCGCGGGGACCGTCGGGGTCGGTGACGGCCATGACCGTGTAGTACTCGCTGACCCCTGCGTTGGTGATCCAGGACTTCTGCCCGGTGAGGACGAAGTCGTCGCCGTCGGCGACCGCCTTGCAGGTCATCCCGGCCGTGTCCGACCCGGCTCCGGCCTCGGACAACCCGTAGGAGAACATCGCCCGGCCCGAGGCCACCTCCGGCAGGTAGCGGGACTTGACCTCCTCGCTGGCGGCGAGGACGAGCGGCATCGTGCCGAGCTTGTTCACCGCCGGGATGAGCGAGCTGCTGGCGCAGGCCCGGGCGACCTCCTCGATGACGATGCAGGTGGCCAGCGCGTCGGCGCCGACCCCGTCGTACTCCTCGGCGATGTGCGGGGCGTGGAAGTCGGTGGCCACGAGCGCCTTCAGCGCCTCGTCGGGGAAGCGGCCCTCCTCGTCGACCGCGGCGGCGTGCGGCGCGATCTGCTCGTCCGCCACCTCGCGGACCGCCTCGCGCAGGGCCTCGTGATCCTCGTTGATCCGGAACAGGTCGAACTCGCTCATGCTCATGGGGGGCAGCGTACCGGCCCCCGGACGGGAGCCTGACGTGCGCGTCAGCCGCCCAGGGCGGGGATGACCTCGCTCTCGAAGAGCTCGATCCCGGAGATGTCGAAGGCCGCCTCGGGGAAGTAGGTGATGGCGTACGTCATGCCGAGCCGTTCCAGGCCCTGCAGCGTCTCGGCGACCTGCTCGGGGGTCCCGACGAGCGGCTGCGTCCGCAGGCTCTCGGCCTGGCCCCGCGCCGCCTCCTCGGAGAGCCCCGCGCGCCGGTAGCGCTCGCTCACCGCGTCGAGCCGCTGCTCCACCTCGCGGGCGTCCCGCCCGATGACGACGTTGTAGTTGGCGCTGCGGACGATCTCGTCCGGGTCGCGGCCCACCTCGGCGCAGTGCTCGGCCAGCACGGCGGACTTGTGCCGGAAGCCGTCCGGGGAGCCGTCGAAGTTGGTGGCGTCGGCATACTCGGCCGCGATGCGCAGCGTCTTGCGCTCCCCACCCCCGGCCACCCACACCGGTATGCCGTTGCGCGGGCTGCCGCCGAACCCGTCGGTGCTGCCCTGCAGGGGTCGGGGGAAGCACATCGCCCCGTCGACCTGGTAGTGCTCGCCGTCCAGCGTCGCCGTGCCGGTGGTCCACATCTGGCGGAAGATCTCGACGCCCTCGCGCAGCCGCGCCAGGCGCTCCCCCGCGCCGGGGAAGCCGTAGCCGTAGGCGCGCCACTCGTGCTCGTACCACCCCGCGCCGATGCCCATCTCGACCCGTCCCCCGGAGATGACGTCGACGGTCGCGGCGACCTTGGCGAGGTAGGTCGGCTCGCGGTAGCTCATGCACGTGCACATCTGTCCCAGCCGCACGCGGCCCGTCGTCGCCGCGAGCGCCGCCATGAGGGTCCACGCCTCGTGGCAGGCCTCCTCGCTGGGCTCGGGCACGGTGTGGACGTGGTCGTAGACCCACACCGAGGTCCAGCCCTCCTCGGCGTCGGCGTGCCGGGCGACGTCGAGCATCGCCCCCCACTGCTGCTGCGGGGGGATGCCGACGAGGTCCATCCGCCAGCCCTGGGGCACGAAGAGTCCGAAGCGCATCCTCCGACCCTACGCCGCGCTCAGCCCGTCGGCGGCCCGGACCGGCGGGCGCGCAGCCGCTCGCCCTTGGCGTGCGCCTGCTCCCGCAGGTCCTCGGCGAAGGTCGCGAGCTGCCCCCGCAGCCGCTCCGCCCGCTCGCCCTCGCCGGCGGCGAGGGTGCGGACCGCGAGCAGGCCGGCGTTGCGGGCCCCGGCCACCGAGACGGTGGCGACCGGGATCCCGGCCGGCATCTGCACGATCGAGAGCAGGGAGTCCAGCCCGTCGAGGTGCTGGAGCGGCACCGGGACCCCGATGACGGGCAGGACGGTGACCGAGGCGAGCATCCCGGGGAGGTGGGCGGCGCCACCGGCCCCGGCGACGACGACCCGGAGCCCGCGGTCGGCGGCGGTGCGCCCGTAGTCGATCATCTCGGTCGGCATCCGGTGCGCCGAGACGACGTCGGCCTCGAAGGGCACGCCGAACTCCTCCAGCACCTGCGCCGCGGCCTCCATGACCGGCCAGTCGCTGTCGCTGCCCATCACCAGCCCCACCAGCGGTCGCGGCGCGTCGTGCTGCGGGCTCACGAGGTCACCACCCCCTGCAGGTAGTCGGCGGCGTGCCGGCTGCGGTCGCGCAGCTCCTCCAGCGAGGCCAGGTCGCCCTGCTCGCCGCCGTAGACGGTGACGTGGCCGAGCTTGCGGCCCGGTCGCACCCCCTTGCCGTAGAGGTGCACCTTGAGCCCGGGGTCGCGGGCGAGCAGGTGACGGTAGGTGGCGTAGAGCTCGGGGTAGTCGCCGCCCAGGACGTTGGCCGAGGCCGTCCACGGCGCCCGGGCGGACGGGTCGCCGAGCGGCAGGTCGAGCACCGCCCGCAGGTGCTGCTCGAACTGGCTGGTGACCGACCCGTCGATGCTCCAGTGCCCGCTGTTGTGCGGTCGCATCGCCAGCTCGTTGACGAGGTATGCCGGTGCGCCGGTCCGCGGGTCACGGACCTCGAAGGCCTCCACCGCCATGACGCCGGTGACGTCGAGCTCTCCGGCGAGGCGCAGCGCGCCCTCGGTGAGCGCGGCCGCCAGGTCCGGGTCGAGCGAGGGCGCCGGGGCGAGGACCTCGGTGTTGATGCCGCCCTCCTGCACGGTCTCCACGACGGGCCAGGCCGCGGCCTGGCCGGACGGGCTGCGGCCCACCATGATGGAGAGCTCCCGGGAGAAGTCCACGGCCTCCTCCAGGAGGATGCCGTCGGCGAGCCCGCCCCGGCCCACCCCCTCGAGCCACTCCTTGAGGTCGGCGGGGCCACGGCAGACCAGCACCCCCTTGCCGTCGTAGCCGCCGCGCGGGGCCTTGGCCACCAGCGGCCACCCCACCTGGGTGGCGAACTCCTCGACGTCCGCGGCGGTCCGGGCCTGCGACCAGCGGGGGCAGGGGAGGCCGAGCGCGCTGAGACGCCGGCGCATGGCGAGCTTGTCCTGGGCGAAGACGAGGGCCTGCGGGCTGGGGTGGAGCGCCACCCCGGCCTCCTGCAGGGCCAGGAGCACCTCCTGCGGCACGTGCTCGTGGTCGAAGGTCACCACGTCGCACCCGCGCGCGAAGGACAGCACGGCCTCGGTGTCGGTGTGCTCACCGACGGGGCTGTGCGGCACCACGAGGGCGGCGCTGGAGGTCGGGCTCTCGGCGAGCACGGACAGGGTGAGGGCCAGGTTGGTCGCCGGCGGCTGGCACATGCGGGCGAGCTGTCCCCCGCCGACGATGCCCACCACCGGGAAGCCGCCCTCGGCACGGACGGGGCTGGGAGAGGTCACGCGGGTCAGCCTACCCAGCCGCTCCACCTAGACTGCCGCCCCGTGACCCCCTCTGCCGCCGCCGGGCTCGTGGCGCGTGCGCGCGCGACCTACCGGGTCCTCGTGGCCGAGCTCGCGAAGTTCGGAACCGTGGGGGCCCTGGCCTTCGTGCTCGACACGGCGCTCTACAACCTGCTCGTCTTCGGCGTGCCGGGGGTCGGGGACGGCCCCATGTCCGACTCCCCGCTGTGGGCCAAGGTGGTCGCCACCAGCGTGGCGACGGTCTTCTCCTGGGTCGGCAACCGCTGGTGGACCTTCCGGCACCGGCGCAGCGAACCGGTGGCGCACGAGTTCGCCCTCTTCGTCCTCTTCAACGCGGTGGGGCTGCTCATCGCGGTGGCCTGCCTCGGCGTCTCCCGCTACGTGCTCGGGCTCGACAGCCAGCTGGCCGACAACGTCTCGGGCAACGGGGTGGGCCTGGTCCTGGGCACGGCGTTCCGCTTCTGGGCCTACCGGACCTTCGTCTTCCGCGGTGAGCTGGAGCCGGACGCGGCCGGTCAGGCCGTGACGGCCAGGGGCAGGTAGCAGGCGAAGGTCGGCGGGAAGGCGCGGGTCAGCTCCAACCGGCCCCCGATCGACTCGGCCGTCTCCCGGGCCACGGCGAGGCCCAGCCCGGTGCCCTGCCCGCTCGTGGTGCCGCGGTCGAAGATGCTCCGGGCCAGGTCGCGAGGAATGCCGGGGCCCTGGTCGGAGACGGTGAACACCGCCGAGGGCCCGGAGCGGGCGACGTGCACGCGCACCTCGCCGCGCCCGTGCACCAGGGAGTTCTCGACGAGCGTGTTGAGGACCTGGGACAGGACTGAGGCGCTGGCCTCGACGATGACGCCGCGCTCGCAGGTGAGCTCGATCGACCGGCCCCGCTCCTCGAAGGCCGGCGTCCACTCCTCGTCGAGCCCGGCGAGCACCGCGTCGGCGGCGCTCACCGCACCACCGCTGGCGTGCCCCGCCCGGGTGCGCTGGAGCAGCTCGTCGACGACGCCGGTGAGCCGTTCCACCTGGCTGATGGCGATCTCCGCCTCCGCCCGGGCCACGGACGCGTCGTCGGACTGGGCGATCTCCTCCAGCCGCAGCAGCAGCGCGGCCAGCGGCGTGCGCAGCTGGTGCGAGGCGTCCGCCGCGAAGGAGCGCTCGAAGACGAGCGCCCGAGCGAAGGTGTGGTGGTGCCGGTCCACCTCGCGGGCGACCGCGTCGATCTCGGCGATCCCGGAGCGGAACGGCTCCTGCTCCACCAGCCGCCCGGGCCGGGTCTGCGGGTCCAGCACGAACCCGCCCGAGGCGAGCTCGTCGGTGCGGTGGGCCAGCTGGCGCAGGGGTCGGGCGGTGGTCTCGGCGGCGCGGTCGGCCCACGAGCGCGCGGCCGGGACGGCGATCGCGAGGATCACCCCGCCGGCGAGGACCAGCGTGCCCAGCAGCCACCAGTCGGGCATCTCCCCGCCGCCGGTCTGCCAGCGGGTGGTCTGGGCCTCCCGCAGCAGCCAGGCGATGAGCGTTCCGAAGAGGAGGGAGACCCCGACCACGGTCAGCACGATGCGCACCGCCAGGTCGCGCAGCACCTTGCGCACGGCGCTCAGTCCACGCTGTCGGCGTCGGCGCCGTCGGGGTCGTTCTGGAAGCGGAAGCCCACGCCGCGCACGGTGACGATGTGCCGCGGGTCGTGCGCGTCGTCGCCGATCTTGCGGCGCAGCACGGAGACGTGCATGTCGAGGGTCTTGGTCGACCCGAACCAGGTGTCCCACACCTCGCGCATGAGCACCTCCCGGGACACCACGCGGCCCTCCTCCCGCATGAGGACCCGCAGCAGGTCGAACTCCTTGGTCGTGAGGCGGACCTCGCGGTCGTGGAGGAAGACCCGGCGGGCCTCGATGTCCATCCGCAGCGCCGAGCCCCCGGGGGCCTGGCTGGAGGTGGGCCCCCGGCGCAGCAGCGCCCGCACCCGGGCGAGGAGCTCGCCGAGCCGGAACGGCTTGGTGACGTAGTCGTCGGCGCCGGCATCCAGGCCGACGACCGTGTCCACCTCCTCGCTGCGGGCGGTGAGCATGAGGACCGGCATCCGCACGCCGGAGTCGCGCAGCGAACGGCATACCTCGACGCCGTCCAGCTGCGGCAGCCCGAGGTCGAGCACGAGCAGGTCGTGCGCGACGTCGCCGGTCGCCTCGGCCAGCGCCGAGCGGCCGTTGGCCGCGACGGTCACCTCGTAGCCCTCGCGCCGCAGCGCGCGGGCCAGCGGCTCCGAGATGGTCGGATCGTCCTCGGCGAGCAGCACCCTGGTCACGTCGTCTCCCTCCGCGTGGCTGCCTGACAGTATGCGCGCTCGGTCATCGTCCGGGCCACTGCGGCGTGCGCTTCTCCGCGAAGGCGGCCACGCCCTCGGCCCGGTCGCGGCTGAACGCGGTGGCCCGCCAGGCCCCGTCCTCGATCTCCAGCCCGGCCGCCAGGTCGGTCCCCATGCCCATCCGCATGGCCCGCTTCGCGTTGCGCACGGCCACCGGGGAGTTGGCCGCGATGGTCGCCGCCAGCTCCAGGGCACGGCCCCGCGCGGACCCGGCCTCGACCAGCTCGTCGACCACCCCGAGGTCGCGACCCTCCTGCGCGCTGAGCCGGCGCGCGGTGAAGATCATCGAGGCCGCGCGCGACCACCCCACCCGGCGGGTCAGCAGCTGCGTGCCGCCACCCCCCGGGATGACGCCGACCCCGACCTCCGGCAGCGCGAGGGTCGCCCCCGCCCCGGCGACGAGGAGGTCGCAGGAGAGCGCGAGCTCCAGCCCACCGCCCAGCGCGTAGCCCTCCACCGCGGCCACGGCCGGCACCGGCAGGTCGAGGACACCGCGGTAGGCGAGCTTGGACACGAGGCGGTGGTCCATCATCTGCGCGTCGGTGAAGCCGTTGCGCTCCTTGAGGTCGGCGCCCACGCAGAAGGCCCGGTCGTGGGCGCTGGTGAGCACCACGGCCCGGACCGTCGGGTCCGCCGCGAGGGCGGCGGTCGTGGCGGTGATCTCCTGCGCGAACTCCGTGGAGATGGCGTTCATGGCCTCCGGCCGGTCGAGGGTCAGCTCGACCACCGGGCCGGGCTCTCCTCCCGGCCCCTCGTCCCCGGACGGGTGCCGGGTCACCTGCAACATCGTCGGTGAGTCCATGCGGTGAGGCTACTGGTCGCGCAGGTGCTCGACGTCGCCGGCGTGGTGCACCCCGACCGCGCCGCCCGGCTCGCGGACCAGCAGCGCCCCGCCCTCGTCCAGCCCGACCGCCTCCCCGCGGACCGCGGCCCCGTCCGGCCGGTGGACGACGACCGCGCGCCCCAGGGTCGCGCACCGGGCGAGGTAGGCCGTGCGCACCGGACCGCTCTCGCCGCGCCCGAGGGAGGCGTGCAGCTCGCGGAGCCGGTGCAGGTAGGCCTGGAGGAAGCCGTCCCGGGCGCCCTCCGGGAGGGGTGCGCCGCCCCGGGCGAGCCGCCACGAGGTGGCCGTCGGCACCGGCAGCTGGTCCCGGTCGTGGTCGACGTTGACGCCGACGCCCACGACGAGAGCCCCGGTGTCGGCCACCTGCACCAGCACCCCGCAGAGCTTGCCCGGTGCCGGCCCGGCCTCGAGGAGCACGTCGTTGGGCCACTTGAGGACGGCGTGGACCGGCCAGCGGCTCGCGTCGAGCGCGTCCACCACCGCGACCCCCGTCGCCAGCGGCAGCCAGCCGGCCACCGCTGCCGGCACGGCCGGCACCACCGCGCTGACCGCCAGGCACGTCCCGGGCGGGGAGGACCAGGCGCGGCCGCGGCGGCCCTGCCCGGCGCTCTGGTGGTCGGCGACGACCACGCGTCCGGGTCGTGGGTCGGCGAGCGCGGCGACGTTGGTCGAGCCGAGGCTCTCGTGGTGCTCCGGCGTGGCCCAGCACAGTCGGGTCATGGTCCAAGGCTAAGTTGGGGGGATGACCGACCAGCTCAGCGCCGACAGCCAGGACGCCGAGGGACCGGACCTGCGCACGACCGCCGGGCGGCTCGAGGACTACCGCGCACGGGTGGACCACGCCGTCCACGCCGGGTCCGAGAAGGCCGTCGAGAAGCAGCACGCCAAGGGCAAGCTCACCGCCCGGGAGCGCATCGACGCGCTGCTGGACGAGGGCAGCTTCACCGAGCTCGACGCGCTGGCGCGGCACCGCTCGACGGCCTTCGGGCAGGAGCGCAACCGTCCCTACGGCGACGGCGTGGTCACCGGCTACGGCACTGTCGACGGTCGGCCCGTCGCCGTGTTCGCCCAGGACTTCACCGTCTTCGGCGGCTCCCTCGGGGAGGTCTACGGCGAGAAGATCGTCAAGGTCATGGACCTCGCGATGAAGATCGGGTGCCCGGTCGTCGGCATCAACGACTCCGGCGGCGCGCGGATCCAGGAGGGTGTGGTCGCCCTGGGCCTCTACGCCGAGATCTTCAAGCGCAACGTGCACGCCTCCGGGGTCATCCCGCAGATCTCCCTCGTCATGGGGCCGTGCGCGGGCGGGGCCGTCTACTCCCCCGCCATCACCGACTTCGTCGTCATGGTGGACCAGACCTCGCACATGTTCATCACCGGCCCGGACGTCATCAAGACCGTCACCGGTGAGGACGTCACCTTCGAGGAGCTGGGCGGGGCGCGCACCCACAACTCCACCAGCGGGGTCGCCCACTACATGGCGAGCGACGAGGACGACGCCTTCGGCTACGTCAAGGAGCTGCTCGGCTACCTGCCGCAGAACAACCTCGAGGACCCCCCGGTCTACGAGGAGGAGCCCGACGAGGAGGTCGGCGAGGTCGACGCCGAGCTGGACGTGCTCATCCCGGACTCCCCCGGCGTCCCCTACGACATCACCGAGGCCGTCCGCGCGGTGCTGGACGACGGCGACTTCCTCCAGGTGCAGGAGCTGTTCGCGCCCAACATCGTGGTGGGCTTCGGCCGGCTCGAGGGCCGCTCGGTCGGGGTGGTCGCCAACCAGCCGATGCAGCTGGCCGGCACCCTCGACATCGACGCCAGCGAGAAGGCCGCCCGCTTCGTGCGGACGTGCGACGCCTTCAACATCCCCATCCTCACCTTCGTCGACGTGCCCGGGTTCCTGCCGGGCACCGACCAGGAGTTCGGCGGCATCATCCGCCGCGGCGCCAAGCTGCTCTACGCCTACGCCGAGGCGACGGTCCCCCTGGTGACGGTCATCACCCGCAAGGCCTACGGCGGGGCCTACGACGTCATGGGCTCCAAGCACCTCGGTGCCGACATCAACCTGGCCTGGCCCACCGCCCAGATCGCCGTCATGGGCGCGCAGGGCGCCGCCAACATCCTCTACCGTCGCGAGCTCGCCCAGGTGCAGTCCGAGGGCGGCGACGTGGAGGCCGAGCGCGCCCGGCGGATCCGGGAGTACGAGGACACCCTGGCCAACCCCTACGTCGCGGCCGAGCGCGGCTACGTGGACGCGGTCATCGAGCCCTCGCACACCCGCATCGAGGTGGCCCGCGCCCTGCGCCACCTGCGCACCAAGCGGTCCAACCGGGCACCGCGCAAGCACGGGAACATCCCGCTGTGAGCGACACCCCGGCGGTGCAGGAGCCGCAGGCGCCCGCGCTGGTGCGCGTGGTGCGCGGCGCCCCCACCCCCGCCCAGCTCGCCGCGCTCACCGTGGTCCTCACCGCCGCGGGCGGTGCGCAGGACGAGCCGGAGGACCGCTGCCCCGCCGCCCGCACCCTGTGGACGGCACGCGCCCGGTTCGCCCGGCCCCGCCCGCCGGTCGGGCCGGACGGGTGGCGCGCCTCCGCCCTGCCCCGCTAGCGGGACGCCCCGGCCCGCACCCGCCGGGCCAGCGCGTCGTGGTACCTCCCGGGCAGCACGTCCGCCGCGACCACCTCGCGCGCCGCGCCGAGGTCCCCCATCGCCGCCGCGAAGGCGGTGCGCACGCTCACCCCGTGACCGGGCGGGGCACCCAGCCCGACGGGGTCCCCCGGCGAGATCCGTCCGGGGACGAGCACGCGCAGGTAGGCCCCGCAGGCGCCGCGCTCGGTGAACCGGCGGCCCCACCGCTGCTCCCCCAGGTGCCGGGCGAAGGTGGCGCACGGCTGCCTCGGGAGGGAGACCTGGAGCGTGGCCGAGCCCACGTGCAGGTGTCGTCCGAGCTCGAGGCCGTCCAGGTCGATCCCGGACGTGGTGAGGTTCTCGCCGAAGATGCCGTCGCGCAGCACCCGGCCCAGCTCGCCCTCCCACCAGTCGAGCTCCTCGCGCGCCACGGCGTACACGGCCTTGTCGGCGCCCCCGTGGTGGCGGGCGTCCCCGACGTGGTCCCCCACCGCCCCGGACCCGTCGCCGTGCCGGGGACCCGGCGCGACCACGTCGATCCCGTCCACCGGGTGCTTGTCGATGCCGGTCGTGCGGGGTGTGCCGGGGTCGGGCCGCGGGCGGGCGAGGTTGGTGGAGCGGACGCGCGCCCTCCCCGTCATGTGGTGACGGCGTCCACGCCGTCGGCGCCCTGCTCCTGCAGCTCGCGGCGCTCGGCGTCGGCGCGGGGCCGGAAGTAGAACCACCCGGCACCGAGGGCCACGAGGAAGAGCGCCAGCATCACCGAGAAGAGCGGCCAGATGCCGGTGAGGGCGATGACGGGCACGGCCAGCGCGGTGACGAGCCCGCCGCCGAAGAACGGCTCGAAGACCAGCTGCTTGTAGCCGAACGCCTCGAAGGCCGGGCTCTCGGCGTCCGGGTCGGTGATCCGCATGAGGATGAGCCCGGTCGCGGTGACGCCCATGGACTGGCCGAAGTCCCCGATGCCGCGCTCGAACCAGTAGCGGCCGATGATGCGCGGGGCGAACCACAGGAACAGGCCGACGTTGACCGCGATACCGGCCACGGCCAGCAGCAGGAAGGAGCCGATGTTGGACCCGATCGCCTCCAGGGAGAGGGTGCCGATCGCGGCCACGATGAGGAAGTCGAGGGCCCAGCCCTGGATGCGCAGCATGATCTGGTGGTCGATGAGGTGGTCGACACCGAGCGCCGCCGCCACGGCCTGGAGCAGCACGCCACCGAGCAGGGCCAGCGGGAAGAGCGGGACGAAGGCGAAGATCTCCAGCGGGGTGTCGCCGTTGATGAGCACGCTGGAGTAGGTGCGGGCCTCGACCCAGCGCAGCGCCTCGAGGAAGACCCACCCGATGAGGATCGCCACCGCCACCAGCGCCATGTGCAGCGAGAGCGGCTCCACCGAGGAGGGGCGGCTGGTCATCGTGCCGGCGGGGTAGTACTCGTCCTTGCGGAACAGGCCCTTCTGCTCCTCGACCGACGCCTGGACGTCGCCCTTGAGGATCTCGGTGCGCCCCGTCCGGACGCCCCAGTTGATGAGGGCGATGCCGATGACGACGCCGGCGACGATGCCGACGGTGGCCAGCCCGACCGCGAGGTCGGCGCCCTCGCCGTAGCCGAGGTCCTCCAGCACCGGCCGCATCCCCGCGGCGGTGCCGTGACCACCCTCGAAGCCCATCTCGATGAGGGCGCCGACCATCGGCTCGGCGGCCAGCAGCGGCACGAGGACGAGGGCGGCGAGCAGCAGCCCGACGACGTACTGGCCGGAGCCCATGGCGACACCGAGGGCCAGCTGCGGGCCGACCAGCTTGCCGGCGCGCCGGGGGGTGGGCAGGTCCTGGCCGAGGAACATCGTGGCGAAGACGACGCTGATGAGCAGGCCCGGCAGGGCGCTCCACACGTCCAGCATGGGCTGGGTGAACAGACCGTTCTCGCCGACCGGACCGCCCACCCGGCCCAGCACCTGCGGACCGAGCAGCAGGATGAGGAAGCCGCCGATGATCGAGCTGGGCAGGAAGAGCTTCTGCACCCAGCCGACCTTCACCCTCACCACCTTGCCGAGGAGCAGGAAGAGCCCCAGGACGATGAGCGCGAATCCGATCTGGTCTGCGGTCATGACCGCCCCCCCCTCAGTCTGGTGGTGCGGTCACCCTGGCACAGGTCCGTCCGCCGTGGCCAGCGCCGGGCCGAGGGTCAGCCAGGAGAGTCCTCCCGGGTGGCGACCGCGAAGACCCGGCGGAAGGGGAGCACCACCCCGGCGTCGGTCCGGGGGTATGCCGCCCGCAGCGCCGCGCGGAGCTCGTCCGCGAAGTCCGCCCGCAGGTCCGGCGGCAGGGCCTGCAGGGTGGGCCGGGCCCCGGTGGCGTTCACCCAGGTGAACACCGGGTCGGGGTCGTCCCCCGCGGGGTCGAGGACGTGCAGGTAGGTGGTCTCCCAGGCGTCCACCAGGCACCCCGCGGCGGACAGCACCCGGAGGTAGTCGACCGGGTCGTGGGCGGCCGGGGCAGCGACCCCGGCGAGGTGAGCGGCATACCGCGGCTGCGCCGCGATCTCGCGGCGCCGGGTGTGGCTCGGCTCGCCCATGTTCCCCGGCACCGTCATCGCGAGGACCCCTCCGGGGCGCAGGCGGCCGACCAGCTCGGGCAGCAGGGCGAGGTGCCCGGGGACCCACTGCAGGGTGGCGGTCGTCACCAGCAGGTCGACCTCCCCCGGACCCGCGCCGCCGCGGGCCCAGTCGACGAGGTCGCCCACCTCCGCCCGGGCCCTGCCCCCGCCGGCCGTCTCCCGGGCCGCGGCCACCATCTCCGGCGAGGAGTCCAGGCCGAGCACGTCGGCGCCCGGCCACCGGTCGGCGAGCCACCGCAGCCCGTGCCCGGGCCCGCAGCCGAGGTCGACGATGCGCCGCGGCTCGAGCCCGGGCACCCGGGCCAGGAGCTCGGCGAACGGACGGTCCCGCTCGGTGGCGTACCGCCGGTAGTGACCCGGGTCCCAGCTAGCGCTCACGACGCTCCTCCTCGCTGTGGCTGTCGCGGCGCTCCTGCGCCCGCAGTGCCCGGTAGACGGCCCGGACCCCGACCGCCCGCTCGAGCTCGTCGGTGACGACCGAGAAGAACTGGTGCCGGTAGGTGTCGTCGGTGACCGCGCTGACGATGAAGTACAGCCCGGAGAACGAGGCGAGGAACAACGAGACCTTGACCAGCTCGACCGAGACGCTGCCGAGGTAGGGGACGTGGCGCGTCTGCTCCAGACCGGTCCAATTCAGCTGGGTCTGCTGCTGCATGATGATCGACCCGAAGACGAGCAGGAAGACGAAGACGGCCACGATGAGCGCCACCACCTGCACCAGCTGGATGAGCAGCAGCGCGATGATGAGGTTCCACCGCTCGAAGCCGGTGACGCGGGCGTAAGACGCCGGGTCCACCCCGGGGTCGGCGGCGAACCGGGCCTGGGTGGCCTGCATCGGCGTGCCGCGGCAGGCGCGCTCCAGGAAGGCCTCGTCGACGGCGTCGTCGGCCCGGTCGACCTCCTCCGGCAGCCGGATGAGCTGGAACACGACGCCGACGCCGAGCAGCAGCAGGACCACCAGCCAGTGCGTGGCGAAGGGCAGGCTCGCGCTCATCTCCCACGCCTCGGCATTGATGAACAGGAACGCCACGAAGAGCAGGAGCAGCGGCAGCGCGCGCATGGCGGTCCCGACCAGCAGCGGCACGCTCGTCACCGTGCGCCGCAGGGCGAAGGTGAGGATGGGGCGCGCGTGCAGGGCGGTCGAGGCGTACCAGAGCACCGCGAGGATGAGCAGCGTCAGCCACACGGCCGGTGCCGCGCTCACCTGCCGGGAGACCCACCCGAGCGCTCCCCCGAGCGCGGCCGTGACCGCCACCACGAGCAGGGCCACGGGCACGAGGTGGCGGGGCCGCAGCGCGGCCCGGGCGGCCGCCCGCTCGGCCGGGACGAAGTAGGACAGGCCGTGGGCGAGGAACCAGCGCTCGGTCTCACGGCGCGGGTCGGCGGGGCGGGGTCGGCGGGCCACGAGCACAGGGTATGCACGCGGGGACGCCTCCCCGCGCGCGGTAGGTTGCGTGGGTGACGACGCAGAGCCGCGAGCAGACCGACATCGACCGCATCGCCGAGGACCACCTGGACGCCACCGTGGCGCTCAGCCCGCTCGAGGCGACCTACCTGGGCGTGCCCGGACGCGACGCCGAGATCGACGACCTGTCGCTGGACGGGCTCCGGGCGCAGCGCGAGCAGTGCGCGAGCACGCTCGCCGCCCTGGAGGGCGCCCAGCCGGTCGACGAGACCGACCGCGTGACCGTGGCCGCCCTGCGCGAGCGGCTGGGCCTGGAGGTCGAGCTCCTAGACCTCGTGCTGGAGGGCCGGACACCGGTCGAGTTCAACGTGCTCACCGCCGCCCCGCTGGCGGTGCGGGACGTCTTCGACCTCATGCCCAAGGACACCGAGGAGCACTGGGCGACGGTCGCCGCCCGGCTGCGCGCGGTGCCCACCGCGCTCGAGCAGTTCGTCTCCGTGCTGCGCTGGTCCGCGGAGCGGGGTCAGGTGCCCCCGGTCCGCCAGGTGCGGGGCGTCGCGGGGCAGTGCCGCGACCAGGCCGGTGACGAGGCCAGCAGCTTCGACGCCCTCGTCCGCGAGGCGGCGGACCAGCCCGAGGCGGTCCGCTCGGACCTCGACGCGGCGGTCACCGACGCGAAGGCGGCCTTCGGCGAGCTCGCGGCATACCTCACCGACGAGCTGGAGCCGCAGGCGCCGGAGTCGGACGCATGCGGGCCCGAGCTCTACCGGCTGCGGTCGCGCAGCTTCCTCGGCGCCGAGATCGACCTCGAGGAGACCTACCGGTGGGGTCAGGAGGAGCTCGCGCGGATCACCACCATGATGGAGGAGGCCGCCGACGCGGTCCGGCCCGGCGCGGGCGTCGAGGAGGCCGTCGCGATCCTGGACGCCGACCCGCGCTACGCCCTGGAGGGCACCGAGGCGCTGCGCGAGTGGATGCAGGTCAAGGCGGACGAGGCGGTGGCCGAGCTGGGCGGCACGCAGTTCGACGTGCCCGAGCCCGTGCGGCGCATCGAGTGCATGATCGCCCCCAGCCAGACCGGCGGCATCTACTACACCGGCCCCAGCGAGGACTTCAGCCGTCCGGGCCGGATGTGGTGGTCGGTGCCCAAGGGGGTCACCCGGTTCTCCACCTGGCGCGAGCTCACCACCGTCTACCACGAGGGCGTCCCGGGCCACCACCTGCAGATCGCGCAGACCGTCTACCGCTCCGAGCTGCTCAACCGCTGGCGTCGCCTGGCGTCCTGGACCTCCGGGCACGGGGAGGGCTGGGCGCTCTACGCCGAGTGGCTCATGGCCGACCTCGGCCACATGGACGACCCGGGCAACCGGATGGGCCTGCTCGGGGGTCAGTCGCTGCGGGCGGCCCGGGTGGTCCTCGACATCGGGGTGCACTGCGGCTTCGAGGCGCCGGCCGAGGTCGGCGGCGGGGAGTGGACCTACGACAAGGCCTGGCGCTTCCTCACCGCGCACGCCCACGAGAACGAGGAGTCCCTGCGCTTCGAGCTGGACCGCTACCTCGGCTGGCCCGGGCAGGCCCCGAGCTACAAGATCGGCGAGCGGCTGTGGCTGGAGCTGCGCGAGGAGTGCCGGCGCCGGGAGGGCGAGGACTTCGACCTCAAGGCCTTCCACCGACGGGCGCTGGACCTCGGCGGCGTCGGGCTCGACACCCTGCGTGCGTCGGTGCTCGGCGAGCTGTGAACGGTCGGCCGGCGGCCCCGGTGCGGACCACCCGGAGGCTGGTGCTGCGGGGTTTCCTCGAGGCCGACCGCGAGCCGTTCGCCCGCATGAATGCCGACCCCGAGGTGATGCGCCACCTGCAGGGGCCGATGAGCCGCGAGCGCTCGGACGCCTTCGTCCGCCGGATCGGGGTGTGCTGGGCCGAGCGCGGCTACGGGCTGTGGGCGCTGGAACGGCGCGACAGCGGCGAGTTCCTGGGCTACACCGGGCTCTGGCCCGCCGACGTCCTGCCCTCGGGGCCCGCCGTCGAGGTGGGGTGGCGCCTGGCCCGGCCGGCCTGGGGTCACGGGTTCGCCACCGAGGCGGCCACGGAGGCGCTGCGCCTGGCCTTCACCGACGTCGGCCTGGACGAGGTCGTCTCCTTCACCCCGGCCGTCAACACCGCCTCCCTCGGCGTCATGCGCCGGATCGGGCTGCGGCGCGACCCGGGCCGGGACTTCGACCACCCCCGGGTGGACGCGACGGCCTACCCCGAGCTCGTGCGGCACCTCGTCCACGCCCTCGACGCGTCGGCGTGGCGGGCCGACGTCGCCCGCTCCGGCCGGTCGTGACCGCGGCTCCGCCCGGGGGTCGCCGCGAGCCTGCCCGCCTCGCACCACGGGCCTCACGGGCCTCACGCGTGCGAGGAAACGCGCCGATGACGGGGACATACCCCCCGCACCGGTCATCGTCTCCGCACCACGGGACTGCTGAGACGGGTGAGGCGCGTGCGACGACAGGCGGACCGCACGACGGGTATGCCGGAGCCTGAGCCGGGGGGGACACGGGCCCTGGGCGACACGAGCGGCGGGCGCGCGGGCCGGGGCGGTGTCCCCGGGAGACCGGCGGCCGCCGCGGGTAGGCTCCGGTCCGTGATCCCCCTCGTGCTGGCCTCCGCCTCTCCTGCCCGGCTGACGACCCTCACCCGGGCGGGGGTGTCCCCCGAGGTCATCGTGTCCGGGGTGGACGAGGACGCCGCCATCGCCGCGGCGCAGGAGCGGCACGGCGAGCTCGCCGCCGCCGACGTCGCGCTCACCCTGGCCCGGGCGAAGGCCGAGCAGGTCAGCCGCGAGCACGGCGTCGACGCCCTCGTCCTGGGCTGCGACTCGGTGCTGGAGCTGGACGGGCAGGTCTTCGGCAAGCCGCACTCCTCGCAGGTGGCGGTCGAGCGCTGGCAGGCCATGCGGGGCCGGTCGGGCACGCTGCACACGGGGCACTGGCTCGTCGACGACCGGGAGGACGAGGCGGACGCCTCCCCCGCCACCGGCGCCACGCTCGGCGCCACCGCGTCGACCGTCGTGCACTTCGCCGACCTGACCGACGCCGAGATCGCCCACTACGTGGCCACCGGTGAGCCGCTGCACGTCGCCGGGGGGTTCACCGTGGACGGCCTCGGCGGTCCCTACGTGACGGGCATCGAGGGCGACTACCACGCGGTGGTCGGCGTCAGCCTGCCGCTGCTGCGCGAGCTGCTCGGTCAGCTGGGCCTCGCCTGGCACGACCTGCTCGACCGCTGACCCCGCCCCGCGGGCCCCTCAGGCGTCGTAGTCGATGGTGACCTGCTCGGTCACCGGGTGCGACTGGCACATGAGGCGGTAGCCGCGCTCGACCTCGTCCGGCTCGAGGGCGTAGTTGCGCTCCATCCGGACCTCGCCGTCGACGACCTTGGCCCGGCACGTGCCGCACACGCCGCCGGTGCAGGAGAAGGGGGCGTCCGGCCGCTCCCGCAGGGTCGCCGCCAGGATGGTCTCCGCGGTGCTGGCCATCGGCACGGTGGTGGTGCGCCCGTCGAGGGTGACGGTGGCCACCGCCTCCGGAGGGGCGCCGGGGTCGCGAGGGGTCGCGTCCTCGTCGGGGGTGGTGACCGGTGCGCCGTCGCTGTCGACGTGGAAGATCTCGTGGTGCACGTGCTCGGGGTCCACCCCGCGTCCCGCGAGCACCTCCTGGACCGTCTCGACCATGCCGAACGGCCCGCAGAGGTACCACTCGTCCACCTGGTCCTCCGGGACGAACGTCGCCAGGAGCTGCTCGATCTTGTCCCGGTCGATGCGGCCGGTGAGCAGCGCGGCCTCCTGCGGCTCGCGGGAGAGCACGTTGAGCAGGGTGAACCGCTGCGGGAAGCGGTTCTTGAGGTCCATGAGCTCCTCGAGGAACATCACCGAGTCGGTCCGGCGGTTGCCGAAGACGAGGGTCACCCGGGAGTGCGGCTCCTCCTCGAGCGCGGTCGTGAGCAGGGAGAGCACCGGGGTGATCCCCGACCCGGCGGCGATGCCCACGTGGTGCCGGGTGGCGGTCGGCTCGGTCGGGCAGACGAAGGACCCCATGGGGGTCATCACCTGGAGCGTGTCACCGGGCCGGACGTGCTCGTTGAGCCAGGTGGACATGAGACCGCCCGGCACGGTCGCGGCCGCGACGCGGACCTCGCCGGTCTCCCGCGACCGGCCCCGGGAGATGCAGCAGGAGTAGGAGCGACGGACGTCCTGGCCGTCGATCGTCGCCCGGACGGTGAGGTGCTGGCCGGGCTCGAAGGCGAACTCCTCGCGCAGCTCCTCGGGGACGACGAAGCTGAGGGCGATGGCCTCGTCGGTCAGGCGGTCCACCCGGCTCACCGTCAGCTCGTGGAACCTCGCTCGGCGGCGGGTCGGCTGCTGGATCAGGCTCACGGCGCTCCTAGATCGTCTTGAACTCGTCGAAGGGCTCCCGGCAGCTCCGGCACCGGCGCAGCGCCTTGCAGGCGGTGGACCCGAACCGGGCGACCTCCTCGGTGTCGTCGGACCCGCACTGCGGGCAGGTGACGACGCGCAGCTGCAGCCCGACGGGCACCGGGCCGGGAGGGCCGTCGTGCGCGCGGTCGCCGGTCGGCGGCGCGATCCCGAAGCGACGCAGGCTCACCCGCCCCTGCTCGCTCATCCAGTCGGTCGTCCAGGCGGGCGAGAGCCGGGTGACGACCTCGACCGGTATGCCGTGCGCCCGTCCGGCCTCGACGACGGCGTCGGCCATGGCGTGCATCGCGGGGCAGCCGGAGTAGGTGGGGGTGATGGTGACCCGCATCCCGGGCCGCCCGTCGACCTCGGCGGTCTCGACCTGCCGGATGACCCCGAGGTCGTCGATGGTGATGACCGGGATCTCCGGGTCGGGGACCGCGCGCATGGCCTGCTCGGCCCGGGCGACCAGGTCGGGGTCCAGCACGGCGGCCCTCACCAGCTCGCGCCCGGGTGGCTGCGGTGCAGGTGCTGCATCTCGGCCAGCAGGTAGCCCATCACCTCGGAGTGCACCCCGGCACGCCCGCCCCGCGCGTGCCAGCGGGGGGCGTCGGGCATGCTGAGGGTGGCCCGCTCGAGCACCCCGGCGACGTAGGCGTTGACCGCGTCCGTCAGGCCGGAGGGCAGCACGCCGATCCCGCGCTCGGCGGCCCAGCGGGCGGCGTCGTCGTCCTCGCCCAGCTCGGCGACGTAGGGGTGGACGGCGACCAGGGCCGCCTGCATCCGGTCGTGGCTCTCCTCGGTGCCGTCCCCCAGGCGCAGCACCCACTGGGTGGCGTGGTCGCGGTGGTAGTCGACCTCCTTGACCGCCTTGGCCGCGACCCCCGCCAGCGTCTCGTCGCTCGAGGTGAGCAGCGCGGCGTAGAGCTCGCGCTGGTAGGTCGAGAACCACAGCAGCCGCGCCATCTCCTGCGCGAAGTCGCCGCGGGGCTGCTCGACGAGCTGGACGTTGCGGAACTCGCGCTCGTGCCGCAGCATCGCCAGGTCGTCCTCGTCCCGGACCGGGTCCGCCCCCTCGACCTCCCCGGCGCGCGTCAGCAGCGCCCGCGCCTGGCCGACGAGGTCGAGCGCCACGTTGCCGAGGGCCATGTCCTCCTCGATCTGCGGGGCGTGCGTGAGCCACTCGCCGAGGCGCTGGGCGTAGATGAGCGCGTCGTCGCCGAGCCCGAGCAGGTAGGCGACGTGCCGGTCGTCCGCGTCGCTCACAGGTACTCCACGTCCTCCGGCACGTCGTAGAACGTGGGGTGCCGGTAGACCTTGTCGGCCGCCGGGTCGAAGAAGCTGTCCCGCTCGTCCGGGCTGGAGGCGGTGATGTCCTCGGACGCCACGACCCAGATCGAGACACCCTCCTGACGCCGGGTGTAGAGGTCACGCGCGTTGCGCAGCGCCATCTCTCGGTCGGGGGCGTGCAGCGACCCGGCGTGGACGTGCGACAGGCCCCGCTTGGCCCGCACGAACACCTCCCACAGCGGCCAGGTCCCCGCGCTCACGCGACCGCCTCGGGCTGCTGCCGGGCGGCCTGCTTGGCGGCGTAGGCGTCCGCGGCCTCGCGCACCCAGGCGCCCTCCTCGTGGGCCTCGACCCGGGTACGGATGCGCTGCTCGTTGCAGGGGCCGTCACCCTTGAGGACGCGCCAGAACTCGTCCCAGTCGATCTCGCCGAAGTCCCAGTGCCCGCGCTCCTCGTTCCAGGCCAGGTCGGGGTCGGGCAGGGTGATGCCGAGCTTCTCGGCCTGGGGCACGGTCATGTCCACGAACTTCTGCCGCAGGTCGTCGTTGGAGAAGCGCTTGATGCCCCACGCCATGCTCTGCGCGGTGTGCCCGCTGCTGGCGTGCTCGCCGGTGTCCGGCGGGCCGAACATCTGCAGCGCCGGCCACCACCACCGGTCGGCCGCGTCCTGCGCCATGGCCTTCTGCTCCTCGGTCCCCCGGGCGAGCACCCAGAGGATCTCGAAGCCCTGGCGCTGGTGGAAGGACTCCTCCTTGCACACCCGGATCATGGCGCGGGCGTAGGGCCCGTAGGAGCACCGGCACAGCGGCACCTGGTTCATGATCGCCGCGCCGTCCACCAGCCAGCCGATCGCGCCGGCGTCGGCCCAGGTCAGCGTGGGGTAGTTGAAGATCGAGGAGTACTTCTGCCGCCCCGAGTGGAGCTTGTCGAGCAGCTCGGAGCGGTCCACGCCCAGGGTCTCGGCGGCGGAGTAGAGGTACAGCCCGTGGCCGGCCTCGTCCTGCACCTTGGCCATGAGGATCGCCTTGCGGCGCAGCGAGGGGGCGCGGGTGATCCAGTTGGCCTCCGGCTGCATGCCGATGATCTCGGAGTGCGCGTGCTGGGCCATCTGGCGGATGAGGGTCGTGCGGTAGGCGTCCGGCATCGCGTCGCGCGGCTCGACCCGCTGGTCGTCCTCGATGAGCCCGTCGAAGTACTCCGCGAGCGCGTCGGTGTAGTCGGGCGTCTCCGCGGCGTTGAAAGGGTGCGGCGTCGTGGCGCGAGGGTCCGTGGCGCCGGGCTGGCCGAAGTCGTTGCCGTACATCCTCCCAGTGTGCCAGAGATGAGCCCTGTTGTATAACGCGACGCACGTCAAGTGACGGTGCATCTGTAATACCTGGGCCGGTGCGAGACTGGGCGCGTGAGCCATCAGCACGAGCAGCCCCCCGCCGCCGACGCCAGCGTGCGCACCGCACGGCCCAACGACGCCCCGGCCGTGGGCCTGGTCCAGGCCTTCGTCTGGCAGCACGAGCTCGCCGACGTGCTCGACCAGGATGTCCTGGACGCCCTCACCGGGCCACGCTTCGCGGCCGCCTGGCGGGACTCCCTCGAGCACCCGCCCTCGCCACGGCACCGCCTCCTCGTGGCCTGCGCAGGGCCTCAGGTGACGGGGTACGTCGCGGTCGGCCCGGCGGACGACGAGCCCGGCCTGCCGGAGGGGACCTGCGCCCTGCTCCTGGACGGCGGTGTCCACCCCGAGGCCCGCTCCGCCGGGCACGGCTCGCGCCTGCTCAACGCGGCCATCGACACCCTGCGCGCCGCCGACGACCAGCTCGAGGGCGTCGCGACCTGGGTGCTCGCCGAGGCCGGCACCACCCGGGCCTTCCTGCAGGGGGCCGGCTTCGAGCCGGACGGCGCGTGGCGCGACCGGGTCGTCGGTGACGACGGGCGCACCGTCCGCGAGGTGCGCCTCGTCACGTGGACGTGAGCGCCCGATGACGACCTCGCGGCGGCTGGTGGGGATCGACCTCGCGCGCACCCTCGCGCTGCTCGGCATGTTCGCCGCGCACCTGGCCGTCCAGGAGGGTGACGGCCCCGGTGGCGTCAGCTCGCTGTTCCAGCTCGTGGCCGGCCGCTCCTCGGCCCTCTTCGCGGTGCTGGCCGGCGTGAGCATCGCCCTGGCCGCACCGCTGGCGGCGGTCCGCGCCGACCCGCCCCTGCACCGGCGCCGGCTGCTCGTGCGCTCGGCGCTCATCGCCTCGATCGGTCTGGTCATCGGCCTGCCGAGCTCGGGCATCGCCGTCATCCTCACGTACTACGGCGTGCTCTTCTGCTGCGCCCTGCCGGTCCTGCAGTGGCGGGCCCGGTCCCTGGCCTGGCTGGCGCTCGGGTGGGGGCTGCTCAGCCCGGTGGTCAGCCTGCTGGTGCGCCAGGTGCTCCCGGACCCCACCCTCGCGGTCCCCTCCGTGGCCTCGCTGCTCATCTACCCGCTCCAGATGGTGGCCGAGCTGCTCGTCACCGGGTACTACCCGGTGCTGACGTGGGCCACGTACCTGTTCGCCGGACTGGCGGTCGGCAGGTGGCTGCAGTCGCGCGGCGCCGACCGCACGGTCGTCGGCTCGCTCCTCCTCGGGGGCGCCGCGGCGGCAGCCCTGGCGCTGGGGGTGTCCGCCCTGCTCCTGCGGTCGGAGCAGGTGCGGACCGCCCTGCTCGACAGCGTCGGCCTCGACGCCGCGTCCTGGCCCGTGCTCGACGCGGACCGCCGCACGGGGTTCTACGGCACCTACCCCGAGGAGAGCGCGTGGTGGCTGGGGGTCTGGGCCCCGCACAGCGGCAGCGTCGTCGACCTCGTCCACACCACCGGCACCGCGCTGCTCGTCCTCGGTGGCTGCCTGGCGCTCGTGCACCTCACCCGGTCCCTGCCCTGGTCGGTCCTCGGCGGCGCCGGTCGGACGACGCTCACCCTCTACGTCGCCCACGTGCTCATCCTGTCGACCCCGCTGGGCGACACCGGTCCGCTGGCCCGCGACACCACGAGCGGGCTCGTGCTGCACAGTGCGCTGGCCCTCACGGCCGGGGCGCTCATCGTGGCCACGGGCCGTCGAGGCCCGCTGGAGGCGTTCCTCCACCAGAGCACCCACGGCACCCCCGCGAGATCGTCCTCCCCCCGCTCCTGAGCGGCCCCCGAGCCTGACCCCGACCCGCGCACGGCGCGGGGGGCCGGGCGGGGTCGCCGCGCCCTCCCTCCGGCGGCACGCCGTTCACCTGTCGTTCACTTCTGCGACGTCTTGGGGTACTCTAGGTGAACAGAAGATGAACGGCATACCGTTCGACCGACCTTGCAGGAGGTGGCTCCCATGGCGACAGTTCGACCGCTGCGGACGGCGCGACCGACCCGGGCCCTCACGTGGGTCCCGGTGACGGACGCGGCCGGTCGCACCCGGATGGAGATGCGCTGGCACGTCGGCGCCCCGGCGCCCCAGATCCGGCGCCGCGCCCAGGTCGCCTGACCTGGCGCGACGCCGCGACGACGCCGAAGGGCGGGCCCTCTCGGGCCCGCCCTTCGTCATGCGCGGTGTGCTCCGCGGGTCTGCTCAGCCCTCGGTCGAGCCGGAGCCGTTGTCGCCACCCTCGCTGCCGTTGCTGCCGCGACCGCGGCCTCCACGACGGCGACGCTGACGACGCGGCCGGTCGCCGCCCTCCTGCTCGGAGCCGGACTCCTCGGAGTCCACGTCGGCGTCGGCGCCCTCGGGCGCCTCCGGGACCTCGGTCACGGCGGCCGGCGCGTCCGGGACCTCGGTCACCGGGGCGGCGGTGTCGACGTCCGGCTCGGCGGACGGCTCCGGAGCCGACGCGGGGGCCGCGGGCTGCTCCTCGGCGACGACCGCGGCGAGCGAGAGCTTGCCGCGCGGGTCGATCTCCTTGAGCTCGACCTGGACCTTCTGGCCCACCCCGAGCACGTCCTCGACCGCGTCGATGCGCTTGCCGCCCACCAGCTTGCGGATCTCGGAGATGTGCAGCAGGCCGTCCTTGCCGGGCAGCAGGGAGATGAACGCCCCGAAGGTCGTGGTCTTGACCACGGTCCCGAGGAAGCGCTCGCCGATCTCCGGCATCTGCGGGTTGGCGATGGCGTTGACCGCCGCCCGGGCCGCCTCGGCCGACGGGCCGTCGGTCGCGCCGATGTAGACGGTGCCGTCGTCCTCGATGGAGATGTCGGCGCCGGTGTCCTCCTGGATCTGGTTGATCATCTTGCCCTTCGGGCCGATGACCTCACCGATCTTGTCCACGGGGACGCGCACCGAGATGACCCGCGGTGCGTACGGGCTCATCTCGTCGGGGGCGTCGATCGCCTCGTTCATGACGTCCAGGATGTGCATCCGGGCGTCCCGGGCCTGGGTCAGCGCGCTCCCGAGCACGTCGGCGGGGATGCCGTCGAGCTTGGTGTCGAGCTGGATCGCGGTGACGAACTCCCGCGTGCCGGCCACCTTGAAGTCCATGTCGCCGAAGGCGTCCTCGGCACCGAGGATGTCGGTGAGCGCGGCATACCGCGTCGAACCCTCGACCTCGGCCGAGACCAGGCCCATCGCGATGCCCGCCACCGGCGCACGCAGCGGCACCCCGGCGTTGAGCAGCGACATCGTGGACGCGCACACCGAGCCCATCGAGGTCGAGCCGTTGGAGCCCAGGGCCTCGGAGACCTGACGGATGGCGTAGGGGAACTCCTCACGCGTCGGCAGCACCGGCATGAGCGCCCGCTCGGCCAGCGCACCGTGGCCGATCTCGCGGCGCTTCGGGGAGCCCACGCGACCGGTCTCACCGGTGGAGAACGGCGGGAAGTTGTAGTTGTGCATGTAGCGCTTGCGGGCCACCGGGGGAGAGGGTGTCCAGCTGCTGCTCCATGCGCAGCATGTTCAGCGTGGTGACACCCATGATCTGGGTCTCGCCACGCTCGAAGATGGCCGAGCCGTGGGCCCGCGGGATGACCTCGACCTCGGCCGACAGGGCGCGGATGTCCTTGAGCCCACGGCCGTCGATGCGGACCTCATCGCGCAGGATGCGCTCGCGGATGAGCTTCTTCTGCACGGCGCGGTAGGCCGCCGAGAGCTCCTTCTCGCGCCCGGCGTAGGCGGCGCCCGACTCGGGCTCGGAGCCGGCCAGCTGGGCCATCATCCCGGCCTTGATCTCGTCGATCCGGTCGTCGCGCTCGGCCTTGCCGGCGATCTGCAGGGCCGAGGTGAGGTCGGCCGTGGTGGCCTCCTCGACGGCGGCGTAGGCGTCGTCCTCGTAGTCGAGGAAGCGCGGGAACTCCTGGACCTCCTTGGCGGAGTTCGCGGCCAGCTCGGCCTGCGCCTCGCAGAGGGCCTTGATGAACGTCTTGGACTCCTCGAGGCCCTGGGCCACGACGTCCTCGGTCGGGGCCTGCTTGCCCTCGGACTTCACCAGGTCCCAGGTGGCCTCGGTGGACTCCGCCTCGACCATCATGATCGCCACGTCGCCGCCCTCGACGACGCGTCCGGCCACGACCATGTCGAAGGTCGAGCGCGCGGCGTCGGAGAAGGCGGGGAAGGCGACCCACTGGCCGTCGATGAGGGAGATGCGGACGCTGCCGATGGGGCCGCTGAAGGGCAGACCCGAGATCTGCGTGGACGCGGACGCCGCGTTGATGGCCAGCACGTCGTACTGCTGGTCGGGGTCGAGGGACAGCACCGTGATGACGACCTGGACCTCGTTGCGCAGACCCTTGGCGAAGGTCGGGCGCAGCGGACGGTCGATGAGCCGGCAGGTGAGGATGGCGTCCGTGGACGGGCGACCCTCACGGCGGAAGAAGCTGCCCGGGATCTTGCCCAGGGCGTACATCTTCTCCTCGACGTCCACCGTCAGCGGGAAGAAGTCGAAGTGGTCCTTGGGGTGCTTGCCGGCCGTCGTGGTCGACAGCAGCATGGTCTCGTCGTCGAGGTAGGCGGTGACGGAGCCGCCGGCCTGCTTGGCCAGGCGCCCGGTCTCGAACCGGACGGTGCGGGTGCCGAAGCTGCCGTTGTCGATCGTGGCTTCGGCGAACGTGATCTCTGGACCCTCCATGGGCCCTCCTTTTCTCTTCACTCTCAGCGCGACGGGCATCGTCGTTGTGCCCGACGGTCCTGCAGTCGGGGGCGCTGATGAGCGACCCCCTGACGCACGGAGAGCGGTCCCCTCACGGGAACCGCTCTCGGTGCGAAACTCAGCGGCGCAGGCCGAGTCGCTTGATCAGCGACCGGTAGCGCTCGACGTCGATGTCCTCGAGGTAGCGCAGCAGGCGCTTGCGCTTGCCCACGAGCAGCAGCAGCCCGCGGCGGCTGTGGTGGTCGTGCTTGTGCTCGCGGGCGTGCTCGGTGAGCTCGCGGATGCGGGCGGTCAGCAGCGCGACCTGCACCTCGGGCGAACCGGTGTCGCCCTCGGTCGTGGCGTACTCCTTGATGATGTCCTGCTTGGTGGCAGTCTCGATCGCCATGGGCGACTCCTTCGTGTTGTTGCGCGGCGCCAACCCGGGCCTGTTCACCGGGGCACTCTCGATCCGCGGCCGTCATGACGGCACCGTTCAGACTATCAGCGCCCGCCCGGGCACCCTAATCTGTGCGCATGCTCCGCCTGCGCACCGTCTCCCCCGCCTCGCCCGGCTGGACGCGCCGGCGCGCTGGGCGCGGCTTCACCTACCTCGACTCCCGGGGGCAGCGGCTGCCGGCCGAGGAGGTCGACCGGGTCCGGGCCCTGGCCATCCCGCCGGCGTGGAAGGACGTCTGGATCTGCCCGCACCCCCGGGGGCACCTGCAGGCGGTCGGCACCGACGACGCCGGTCGGCGGCAGTACCTCTACCACCCCGCCTGGCGCGAGCAGCGGGACAAGCTCAAGTTCGAGCGCGTCCTCGGAGCCGCCGCCCGGCTCCCGGCGGCACGGCGCCGGATCGCCCGTGACCTCGCGCTGGAGGGTATGCCGGTGCAGCGCGCCGAGGCGGTGGCCGTGCGCCTCATCGACCTGGGCTACTTCCGCATCGGCAGCGACGTCTACACCGACGCGCACGGCAGCTTCGGCCTGACGACGCTGGAGCGACGGCACGTGCGGGCCCGCGGCGAGGTCCTGCTCTTCTCCTTCGTCGGCAAGTCGGGGGTGGAGCACAAGATCCAGATCGACGACCGCGACGTCATCGCCGCCCTGGACCGGATGCGTCGGCGACGCTCGGGAGACCGGTTGCTGGCCTACCAGGAGGGGCGGCGCTGGATCGACCTGGACGCCGCGGCGGTCAACGCCTACCTCGACGAGCTGCTGGGCGGGCAGCTGACGGCCAAGGACTTCCGCACCTGGCACGCCACGGTCCTCGCCGCGACCTCCCTCGCGCTGACGGAGGAGCCGGGCGACACCCAGGCCTCGCGACGCCGGGCGGTGCGGGCCGCGGTCGAGGAGGTGTCGGCATACCTCGGCAACACCCCGACGATCGCCCGCAACTCCTACATCGACCCCCGGGTCATCGACCTCTACGAGGCGGGGACGACGATCGGCGAGGTCGCCCGGCGACGCCACCGCTCCCCGGCGGCGAGGACGCGCGACCTGGAGCGGGCCGTGCTAGAGATGCTGTCATGAGCCTCACGACCTTCCCCCACGACTGGCAGCGGGCGCTGTGCATCGTCGCCCACCCCGACGACCTGGAGTACGGCACGGCGGCCGCCGTGGCGCGGTGGACCGCCGAGGGCAAGGACGTCACCTACCTGCTCGTCACCCGCGGCGAGGCGGGCATCGCCACGATGCCTCCGGACGAGGCCGGGCCGCTGCGCGAGCAGGAGGAGCGGGACGGCGCCCGCGAGGTCGGCGTGGACGAGGTGCGCTTCCTCGAGGGCTTCTCCGACGGCGTGGTGGAGGCGGACCTGCGGCTGCGCCGTGAGCTGGCCCGGGCGATCCGCGACGTCCGGCCCGAGGTCGTGACGACCATCACCCACGCCGAGACCTTCCCCAACGGTGGCCTCAACCAGGCCGACCACCGGGCCGTCGGGCTCGGCGTCATCGACGCGGTCGCCGCCGCGGGCAACCGGTGGATCTTCCCCGAGCTGGTCACCGAGGGGCACGAGCCCTGGGACGGCGTGCGGTGGATCACCTCCTCCGCGGGGCACTCCCCCACGCACGAGGTCGACGTCACCGACACCTTCGAGCGTGGGGTCGCCTCGCTCGAGGCCCACCGCGAGTACCTCTCCGCGCTCGGTGACGACTACCCCTCCCCCCGGGAGCTGCTCGGCATGATCCTCGGCGACCCCGACAGCGCCGGCGACGACGGCACGCCCACCCGCTACCGCTGGGCCGCGCAGGTCTGGGAGCGCTGAGCCGGCCCGCCCGGACCGGCTCCCGACCCTGCCCGTCCCGACCCAGCGCCGGCCTGAGCAGAGAAAGGTGCCCGACGCAGGCGCTGCATGCCCCGCTTCAGGCACCTTTCTCTGCGCAGGTCCGGAGGGGCAGTGAGCCTCACGCCGGGTGGCGCAGGGCCGCCCGCTGCAGGGCCTCCCGGATCCTGGCCCGCACGAGCGCGGGCCTGGCCAGGTCTGCCCAGGTGATCCGCACGACCTCGTAGCCCAGCTCCCTGAGCCGGTCCTCGCGCCGCTTCTCGGCCACGAGCACCTCCCGGTCGTCGTACTTCACCCGTCCGTCGAACTCGAGCAGGACGTCCGTGCCCTCGACCCGGAAGTCCGACCGCGCCACCAGCCAGCCGTCGGCGTCACGGATCTCCACCTGGCACTCGACGCCGATGCCGAGCAGGTGCAGCAGCCACGCCGTCCGCGACTCCCCGGCGCTCTCTCTGCGTCCGTCGGCCAGCCCCGCCACGAGGCGTGCCGCGGGCCGGTCGCGTCGCAGGCAGGACAGCCCGACCAGGGCCGCCAGCTCCTCCGGCGTGGCGACCCCCGCCCGCAGGGCCGAGTCGGCCGCGACCAGCCCGCACTCCGCACCACGGACGACCGCTTCCTGGAGGCAGGCGAGACCGGGCCGGACCAGCGGCGTCCCGTCCAGCTCGGTGACCTGGTCGACGGGCACGGGGGCGTGCACCCACAGACCGCCGGACCGGTGCCCGCGACCGCAGCCCACCCGGCTCGCGTGGACCTCGTCGTCGACGCCGTACACGTCCAGGTGGTGCACCGCCAGCGCGCTGCGGTGGCTGAGGGCGACCTGCCCGCGCCCGGTGCCGAGGGACGGCAGCGACGAGGCGACCGCCAGCGCCCGCACGCGGTGACGCTCCCACGGAGGCGAGGACTCCCATACCTGCCGGTCGACGAGGACTTCCCGGCGCAGGCGCAGCAGGACCCCCGCGGCGACCTGGTTCCGGATGACCGGGTCCGACACCCCGGCGCGGTGCAGGTCCGCCGTCGTCACGCCGTCGGGATGCGCGTGCAGCAGCCGATCCACCCGCTCATCTCTCCGACCGGTCCCCATGTGTCCCAGCCTGCCGTGCCGCCACACCCGGGCCCGGGTTTGTCCACAGGTACCACGCCCGCGGGGTGGAGCTGAGCAGAGAAGGGTGGACCGACGCAGGCCTGAGCAGAGAACGGCACGCGAGGCAGGCGTCGCAGCACCTGCCGCAGGCGCTCTTCTCTGCTCAGGCTCGGGTATGCCGGTCTGCTCAGCCGCGGGTACGCCTGCGGGCGGTCAGGCGCGGCGCTGGCAGTTGCCGCACCAGAAGAGGTTGCGGCCGGCGACGACCTTGTGGCGGACGACCGAGCCGCAGCGCAGGCAGGGCAGCCCGGTGCGCTGGTAGACCGCGAACTCCCGGGGCACCGCGGGCTCCTCCCCCCGGCCCAGGGCCGCGGCGGTGTCCTCCAGCACGTCGTCCAGCGTGATGATCGTGCCCGTGCGCACCCCGTAGGGCATGAGCCGCACCAGGTCGTCCCACACCAGCTGCCAGGACGCGCGCTTGAGGGAGCGCCCCGGCCGCAGCGGGTGCAGCCGGTGGCGCCACAGCACCTCGCAGCGGTAGATGTTGCCGACGCCCGCGAGCACGGTCTGGTCCATGAGCAGCTCGGCCACGGTCTTGCCCGAGTGCACGATCCTGCGGTATGCCGCGTCCGGGTCGTTGAGGTCGCTCACCGGCTGCAGCGGGTCCGGTCCCTGCCGGGCCACGAGGCGGTCGACCTCGGCCTCGTCGACGACCTCGCAGGCCATGGGCCCGCGCAGGTCGGCGACGCGGGTCTGCGAGAGCAGCCGCAGCCGCACCTGCCCGACGGCGGGCGGCTCGACCCCCGGCGGCTCGACCGGAGCCACGAACCACTTGCCGATGAGCCCGAGGTGCACGTAGAGCGTGCGGCCGCCGGCGAAGTCGACGAAGAGCAGCTTGCCGTGCGCCCACGCGCGCTCCAGCTCCGCGCCGTCCAGCTCGGCAGCCCCCTCGGCGAAGCGCCCCTGGGGGCTGCTCACCTCGGGCACGCCGCCGCCGAAGGCGTCGTCGAGCGAGCGCGCCAGCCGGTGCAGCGTGTGACCCTCGGGCATGGGCTGATGCTCTCAGGTGGTGCCGGGGCGCCGACACCCAGCCCGGCCGGGCGGCGGGGCGGGGAGCGCCTCAGCCGGTGTTGCGGAGCCCGGCCGCCACCCCGTTGACGGTGACCAGCAGCGCCCGCTGCAGCTCGTCCACCTCCTCGTCGGAGGCCGGACCGCCCCCGTCCTCGGTCGCCGGCCGCTCGCGCAACCGGCGCAGCAGCTCGACCTGGAGGTAGGAGATGGGGTCGAGGTAGTTGTCGCGCACGGCGAGCGTGCGCTTGAGCACCGGCTGGTCGTCCAGGAGGTGCTCCTCGCCGGTGAGCCGCTTGAGCTCGCCCACCGTCAGCTCGAACTCGGCCCGGATGGTGTCGAAGACGTGCCGCAGCGGCGCCGGCACGAGCGTGTGCACGTAGTGGGCCGCGATGTCGAGGTCGGTCTTGGCCACGGTCATCTCGACGTTGGAGATGACCGAGCGGAAGAAGTGCCAGTGCTCCAGCATCTGCGTGAGCTCGGCCTCGTGGCCCGCCTCCCGCGCGGCCCGCAGCCCGGACCCCACCCCGAACCACCCGGGGACGATCTGCCGCGTCTGCGTCCAGCCGAAGACCCACGGGATGGCCCGCAGCCCGTCCAGCCCCTTGCCGGTGTCGGGCCGCTTGCTGGGCCGCGACCCGATGTTGAGGGCACCGAGCTGGTCGACGGGCGTCGCCGCGACGAAGTAGGCCGGGAGGTCCTCGTCGTCGATGAGCCGGCGGTATGCCGCGAAGGCGGCGTCGCTGGCGACGTCCATCACCGCGCCGTAGCGGGTCCGCTCCTCGGCGGTCGTGCGCGGGTCGCGGTGCAGGGCCGAGGCGCGCAGCACCGCCGCCAGCGACAGCTCGAGGTTCTCCTGGGCCAGCGCCGGCAGCGAGTACTTGTCCGAGATGACCTCGCCCTGCTCGGTGAACTTGATCTCCCCCTCGAGCACGCCGTTGGGCTGGGCGAGGATCGCGTCGTAGGTCGGCCCGCCGCCCCGCCCGACCGACCCGCCCCGGCCGTGGAAGAGCCGCAGGCGCACCCCGTGCCGGGCGGCGACGTCGCGCAGCGCGCGCTGCGCCTGGTGGATCCCCCACTGGCTGGTGAGCACGCCGGCCTGCTTGTTGGAGTCGGAGTAGCCGAGCATGACCTCCTGCACGTCCCCGCGCAGGCGCACCAGCTCCCGGTAGGCCGGGGCCGACAGCATCGCGTCGACGAGCCCGGCCGCGCCCCGCAGCTCGTCGATGGTCTCCAGGAGCGGGGCGAAGCCGATGCGCGCGAAGGCGCCCTCACCACCGGTGTCCCCGTGCAGGTCGACGAGCCCGGCCTCCCGGGCCAGCACCGCCGCGGCGAGCACGTCGTCCGGCCCCTGGGTCATGGAGATGATGTAGGTCTCCACGACGTCCGGCCCGTAGGTCGCGAGCGCCTCGCGGATCTCGTCGAAGACCGCCAGCGTCTGCTCGCGCGGGGCGGCGCGGGTCAGCAGGGGACGGCGCGAACCCAGCTCCTCGGTGAGCAGGGCGAGCCGCTCGTCCCGGCCGAGCGCGGCATACCCTCCCTCGCCGGTGGCGCCGGCCGCGTCGAGCATCGGCGCCAGCGCCTCGTGGTGCTTCTCCGAGTGCTCCCGCACGTCGAGGGTCGCCAGGTGCAGGCCGGTGGAGGCGATCGTCCGGGTGGCGTGCGCCAGCCGGCCGTCGGCGACGAGGTCGCCCCCGTGCCGACGCAGCGAGTCGGCGACCACCCGCAGGTCGGCGAGGATCTCCCCGACCTCGGCGTAGTCCCGCCCGTCCTCGTGCGCGGTCCCCGCCTCGAACCGGCGACGGGTGTTGAGCAGCTTGGCCCGCACGCAGGTGAGCTTGAGCCGGTAGGGCTCCTGCGCGTTGAGCTCCAGCACCCGCTTGTCCAGGCCCGGGAGGTGCGCGAGGTCCTCGCGCACCGACGCCATGAGCTCCTCCTCCACGTCGACCACGACGGTCGAGGAGGACAGCTGGGAGATGAGCAGGTCGACCAGGGTGAGCGCCACCTTGACGGCGTGGGTGCCCTGCAGGCGGAGCACCTCGCGAGTCACGGCGGGCGTGACGTAGGGGTTGCCGTCGCGGTCGCCGCCGATCCAGCTCCCGAAGCGGACCGGGGTCCGGCCGGCGGGCAGCCGGACGTCGTGCTCGGCCAGGAGGTCGGCGAGGTGCCCGAGCAGGGCGGGCATGGTGGTGGTGAGCACCTCGTCGAGGTAGTACATCGCGTTGCGCGCCTCGTCCAGCGGCGTCGGGCGGTTCTGCCGCAGCTCGTCGGTCTGCCAGATGAGGTCGACGAGCTCGCCGAGGTCGCGGTCCTGGCGGCGGCGGGCCAGGGTCTCCGGCTCGGTCGGCGTCGCGAGCAGGTCCGACAGGTGGCGGATCTTGGTGAGCACGCTGCGCCGGGACGCCTCGGTCGGGTGGGCGGTGAACACCGGGCGCACGTCGAGCTCGGCGACGCTGTCGGCGAGCAGCTGCGGCCCGCCCGCGTCGACGACGTCCCGGACGGCGGAGGTGAGCCAGCCCTCCCCCTCCGGGCGGGCGGCGTGGGTGCGGACGCGGTGGACCTGCTCGGCGGCGTTCGCGAGGTGGAAGTAGGCCGAGAACGCCCGCACCAGCTCGGTCGCCTCGCCCAGGGGCAGCTCGGCGAGCACCTGACGGACCTGCGCGGCGGCCTCCTCGTCGCCCTCCTTGCTCGCCTTGGTGGCCAGGCGCACCCGTTCGACGGCGTCGAGCAGGTCCTCCCCGTGGTGGCGGACGAGGGACTGGCCCAGGAGGGTGGAGACGCGCCGGACGTCGGCGCGCAGCTCGGGGCTGATCGGGTCGGTGGAGGTCGGCTCGCTCACGAGGTCGACCCTACGGCAACCGGGGCGCTCCCTCCGCACCGATCCCGGGCTCGTCGACGTCCTCGCGCAGGGCCAGCTCGAACCAGTCGCACCCGTGCCACCGGCCGAACTTGCGGCCCACCCGGGTGAACGCCCCGACCTGACGGAAGCCGAGCGACCGGTGCAGCGCGGCGCTGGCGGGGTTCGGCGGGGTGGTGCCGGCGACCGCGGTGCCGTAGCCGAGCGCGCGCAGCCGGTCCAGCAGGGCGGTGTAGAGCGGGCGCCCGAGCCCCTGCCCGCCGGCGTCCTGGGCGAGGTAGATGCTCGTCTCGGCGGTGCGTGAGTAGGCGCTGCGGGCGCGGTAGGCGCCGGCGTAGGCGTACCCGAGGACGACCCCGTCGCGCTCGGTGACGAGCCACGCGTGCGCCCGCTGCGCGACGGCGATGCGGCGGGCGAGCTCCTCGGCCCCCGGCGGCTCGGTCTCGAAGGTCACCGAGGTGCCGGTGACGTAGGGCGCGTAGATCGCCGCGCACCGGCCGGCGTCCTCGGGGCGGGCGTCGCGGATCACGGCTGCACCTCGCGCAGGGTCTCCCAGATCTGACGCACCGCCGGGGCGGCGGTGTCCGACCCGATGCCCCCCTCCTCGACGACGACGAGCACGACGTACTCGGGCTCGTCGGCCGGGCCGTAGGAGGCGAACCAGGAGGTCGCCTGGCGACCGAAGGACTCCGCCGACCCCGTCTTGCCGGCCAGGGGGTAGTCGTCGGTCGGCCACCCGGCGAAGGCCGCCGCACCGGTCCCCTCGGTGACGACCCCCTCCAGCCCGTCCCGCACGATCCGCCACGTGTCCTCGTCGAGCGAGACGCGACCCTGGTCCGGGGCCTCGATCCGCTCCACCACGGTGCCGTCCGGGCGGACGAGGGCCTCCGCCACCTGCGGCGTCACCAGCCGTCCCCCGTTGGCCACGGCGGCGTAGACCACCGCCATCTGCAGCGGGGTCGTCGCGACGTCGCCCTGGCCGATGGAGAAGTTCACCGCGTCGCCGGGGCGCCAGCGGGCCCCGTCGACGCAGTTCTCCTGCGCCAGCTGTTCGAGGAACTCGCGCCGCTCCTCGTCCGCCACCTCCGGGTAGCCCTCCTCGGCCCGTCGGCAGACGTCCTCGCGGGTGCTCTCCCAGTAGTCCTGCTTCCACTGCCGCGAGGGCAGGGTGCCCGCCTCCTCGCCCGGCACGTCCACCCCGGTGCGCTGACCGAGGCCGAACCCGCGCGCGACCGCGAGGAAGCGGTCGCGCGCGTCGGCGTCCGCGCCGGCGTCCTGCAGGTCGCGCCACTGGTCGTAGGCCCAGCGGTAGAAGGTCGTGTCGCAGGAGACCTCGAGGATCCGGCGCAGCCCGATCTCGCCGTAGGCCTCGGACTCGTAGTTGGTGAACCGCTGCCCGGCGATGGACACCGCGCCGGGGCAGGAGTACTCCCCCTCCGGGTCGATCCCGGTCTGCAGCGCCGCGGGGAGGGTGACGACCTTGAACGTCGAGGCCGGTGGGTAGGTCTCCCCGACCACCCGGTTGACCAAGGGTGCGCCGCGGTCGGCGTCGAGCAGCCGGGCGTACTCCCCGGCGCTCACCCCGCGGCTCCAGACGCCCGGGTCGTAGGTGGGGAAGCTCGCGGCCGCCAGCACCGCCCCGGTGTCGGGGCGCATCACGACGGCGGCGCCGCTGGTCGCCGGGGCGCCCGCGCGTCGCGCGGCCCGCACGGCCTCCACCAGGGCCCGCTCGCTGGCCGCCTGCACCCGGACGTCGAGGTGGGTGCGCAGGTCGGCCCCCTGCACGGGGTCGGTCTGCTCGAGCGTGCCGGTGACCACCCCCCGCGGGTCGACGGTGAGGGTGGTGCGCCCCGGTATGCCGCGCAGGCCCTCGTCGTAGACCGCCTCCAGCCCCGCGCGGCCCAGCCACGCCTGCGCGTCGAGCCCGTCCTCGGAGGCCTCGACCTCCTCCTGCGTCGGCCGACCCAGGTAGCCCACGAGGTGGGCCGCGTTGACCCCGTCGGGCGCAGGGTAGTCACGGACCGGGATGCTCTGCACCTCGATCCCGGGGTAGTCCTCGGGTCGCTCGAGCAGGGCGAGGGCGTCCACCGGGTCGACGTCGTAGACGAGGGGGACGGGGAGGTAGGGAGACCCCGAGAAGCAGAACGGCACCGGTGGCGCCCCCTCCGTGCCGCACAGGCGGGTGCGGCCCCACAGCTCGTCCTGCGGGCGGCGCAGGGCGTCGGCCACCGAGGCCACGAGGTCGGCGCCCCCGTCGTCCGCCTCGAGCAGCACCTGGGGGTCCACCGTGACCACCGAGCTCGCCGCGTTGGCGACGACGGGCGTGCCGTCGGCCGCCAGCACGCGGCCCCGCAGCGCCGGCGTGAGGATCTCCCGCGTGCTCACCTCCGCCGCCTGCACCGCCAGCTCCTCGTGCTGCCCGAGCTGCATCTGCCCGAGCCGTCCGGCGAGCAGCCCGCCGAGGGCGAGCACGGCCACGAGCACGACCCACAGGGCTCCGGTGGAGCGGCGGCGCCGGACCCGCCGGGGCGTCAGCGCGGGCCGGGGGACCCGGGTGGCCGGCCGGCCCCGCCCGGCGGCCGCGGTCATGCCCACCCCCGCCGGGTCATCCACCGCTCGAGCCGCATGACCACGGGCAGCACGAGCACGGCCACGAGCATCGTCATGGCCAGCGTCCAGGCCAGCTCGGCCGGCAGGGCCCGGCCGGCGCCGGCCGCGGCGGCCACGCCGCGGACGCCCAGCACGAGGGCCGCCGCCACCCCGGTCGCGACCCACGGGAGCACCGGCGAGAGGACGAGGTGGCGGCGGACCGCGCCCAGCCCCAGCCCCACGGCGGCGTAGACGAGCGCACCCGCGCCCAGGGGCGCGGCCCCGGGCGGCACGACGTCCACGAGCCACCCCCCGGCCAGCCCGACCAGGAGACCCACCGGGGGCGGGTGCAGCAGCGCCACCCCCGCCACGACGAGCAGCACGAGGTCCGGCCGGGCCAGACCGGCGGGCCAGGCGCTCGGCAGCAGCACCGCGACCAGCAGCAGCACCCCGCGGACGACGGGACCCAGCAGGCGGATCATCCGTCCTCCCTCAGGACCACCGCGACGAGGTCGAGGGTGTCGGTGTCCACGAAGGGCTCCACGACGGCCGTGCGCCCGAGCTGGCCGCGGTCCGGGTCGACGGAGACGACGGTCCCCAGGGGTATGCCGGCGGCGTAGGGGACGTCGTCCGGGCTGCCCAGCGTCCTGACCCGGGCGCCGACCTCGATCTGCGTGTCGCCCAGCGCGGTGAGCGTGAGCTGGCCGTGCCCGCGCGGCGGCAGGCCCGGCACCGGGTCGGCCTGGACGTCACCGAGCGCCCCGTCCTCGCCGAACCGCACGCCCACGACCACCTGCGGGTCGCCGAGCAGCAGGACGTCGGCACTGGTCGGCGCCACCCGCAGCACCCGCCCGACGAGCCCCTCGACGGCGACGACGGTCTGGTCGGGTCGGACACCGTCCTCGCTCCCGACGTCGAGGGTGACCGTCCGGCCCCCCACCGGGGAGCTGCCGGACGCGACCGCCACCACCCGCGCCGGGAGCAGGGTCCGGTCCACCACGGCGGCGGTGCTCGAGCGGGCCAGCTGCTCCAGCTCGGTGGCGTCCCGGGCCTGGGCGCGGAGCCGGTCCACCTCGGCGGCGAGCGCGTCGCGCTCGGCGGTGAGCTCGGCGACCTGGCCGTCGTCCCAGGGCGAGCACCCGCTGCGCGGGGGCGAGGGCCGTGGCGACGGCGGAGCGGGCCGGGGCGGCGAGGCCGGGCCGGGCCAGGTCGACCACCAGCACCGCGGCGGTGGTGGCGACCAGGACGAGAGCGAGGAGGGTGGTGCGGGAGGGCATACCGGTCACCCCGGGACGACGGGCTGGCGGGTCAGCACCTGACGCAGCGCCTTCATGTCGTCGACGCAGATGCCCGCCCCCCGGATGACGGCGTGCTGGGGGTCCTGCGCGAGGCGGACGGGCACCCCGAGCTCGTGCCGCAGGCGCTCGGTCCAGCCGCGGAGCAGGGCCCCGCCCCCGGTCAGGGTGATTCCGGTGTCGAGCAGGTCGCCGGAGAGCTCCGGGGGGCAGACGTCCAGGACGGCGCGCACCGCCTCGACCACCTGGGCCGTCACCGGTTCGATCATCCGGCGCACCTCCTCGCTGCCCAGCTCGATCGTGCGGGGCAGCCCCGAGCCGAGGTCCCGGCCGCGCACCCGGGTCGTGCGCTCGGTCGCCAACGGCCAGACGGCGCCCACCTGGTGCTTGATGTGCTCCGCGGACCGCTCTCCCAGCAGGAGGTCGTGCCCCTCCCGCACCCCCCGGGCCACGGCCTCGTCCACCTCGTCGCCCCCGACCCGCAGGCTGCGCGCGTTGACGACCCCGCCCAGGCTGATGACGGCGACGTCCGTGGTGCCCCCGCCCAGGTCGACCACCATGCTGGCGGCCGCGCTGTCGACCGGCAGCCCGGCCCCGATCGCCGCGGCCATGGCCTCCTCGAGGACGAGGACGCGCCGCGCGCCGCACCGCATCGCCGCGTCCTCCAGCGCCCGGCGCTCGACCGCGGTGACCCCGCTGGGCACGCAGACCACGGTGCGCGGGCGGACCAGCCGGGTGGGCCGCACCCGCTCGACGAAGTGACGCAGCAGCTGCTCGGTCACCTCCGCGTCGGTGATGACCCCGTCCGAGAGGGGTCGCATCGTCAGCACCCGCTCGGGGGTGCGCCCCAGCATCTCGTGGGCCTTGGCCCCGGCCGCGACGAGGCGGCCGGTGGCCGTGTCGACGGCCACGAGGGTCGGCTCGTCCAGGACGACGCCCCGTCCCTGCACGTGCACCTGCGTCGTCGCCGTGCCCAGGTCGATCGCGAGGTCGCGCCCGAGCAGGGTGGACCCTCGGGGGACGCGCGCAGTGCTCACCCCGGCATCGTACGCAGCGTCACCGCTGGGCCGGGGTGGCGCTCCAGGGGGCTCCCCACGCCACGAACGCCCCCGCGAGCGGGTGGGCCCCGGCGGCCGCCCCGCTGAGCGCCTCGTCGGCGGGCAGCCCGCCGGCGAGCAGCTCGTGGTACCGCGGCAGGTGGTCGGCCGCCACCTCGTCAGGGATCCGGCAGGGTGCCGCCACGACGCTCTCCACCCCGAGCCAGAGCAGCCCGGCCGCCAGCCCGAGCGCCGCCGAGCCGCCACGGTGCCGTGACCGGCCGGAGTCGCAGGCCGAGAGGACGACGTGCGAGGCCCGCCGCGGCTGCCGCTCCAGGTCCGCCAGGAAGTAGGGGCCGTCGGCCAGCCACAGCGAGGAGAACATCGGGCTGTCGTCCCGGTGCCGCCCGTGCGCGGCGACGTGGACCACGTCGTGCCGTCCGAGCGCCGCCGCCAGCTCCGCGGCGGTGGTCTCGTGGTGCGCCCACCCCTGCGGCCACACCGCCGCCACGCGGTCCACCTCGTCCGGGGCGCGACCCAGCTCCGGCCCGGCGAGGGCGGCCACCGTCGGCGCGGCCACCTCGGTGCCGCCCCGGGCCCAGCCGCTGACGCTCGGGGCGACCGGGGTCGGCTGGCCGCGCCGGCTGGGCAGCAGGCCCCACGGCACCGAGGCGAGCGCCGGCGTGGGCACGACGAGCACGCGGCCCTCCAGCCGCAGCGGCCGGACCACCCGGTCGTCGAGGGCCCGGGCCGAGTGCTGCAGGGAGCGCTGCAGCGTCGTCTCCATCGGCCCCCCGCAGGCCCGCGCGCCGGTCTCGAGGTCGGCGGCGAGGACCCGCGCCTCCTCCAGGGCCGGGGACAGGGGTCCGAGGTCGACGGTGCGCAGACGACGGGCGGTCCCGGCCACCGCGAGCAGGCGGTCCTGCGACTCGACGAGGTAGAGCACGGACGTCTCCCGCTCAGCCAGGCGCGCGAGGGACCGGGCGAGGTCCTCCCGGGTGACCATCCCCCGGGGGCCGCCCTGACCCGGGGCGGACCACGACAGGGCGGCGACGGAGCGCTCCAGCTCCCGCACCCGGGCCCGCATCCGGTGGGCACGGTCGAGGTCCTCGCGCACCTGGTGCCGCAGGTGGCGCAGCACCGTCGTGCGTCGGGCCAGCTCGGGGTCCGCCGGCGGAAGGACGGCGGGTGACCTGCTGGCCGCCTCGCGCCAGCGCTCCACCGCGAGCAGCGTCTCGCGCGGGGCGTCCGGCGCGACGGCCAGGTCGAGCCGGGCCAGGTCCTGCGCGTGGAGGTGGGTGGCGGCCCGCAGCTCCAGGCTCGAGCTGCCGGCGAGGGTCTCGGTGAGGTCGGCCAGGGCCGCCCGCAGGTGACGGCGGGCCGTCGGGGCGTCGTCGGCGTCCCGGGCCGCGCAGGCCAGCACCCCGCGCGCCCGGAGCCGGGTGCTCAGCGACCCGACGTGGGTGAGGTCGGCGGTGGCGCGCAGCAGCCGGACCGCCTCGGCCGTCCGCCCTCGGTCGACCTCGGCCTCCGCGACGACGAGCCGCGCCAGGTCCGCGGCGACGTGGTCGCCGTCGGCGTCGAAGGCCTCCACGAGCGCCCGCCCGCGCCGCGCGACGTCGCCGAGGCGCTCGCCGCGCCGCCGGCGGGCGTCGAGCAGCACCAGCTCCGCGCGCCGCCGCAGGCCGGGGGCACGGTGCTGCAGGAGCCGCCTCGCCCGGGCCGCCCCCTCGGCCGCCTCCTCGTGCCGCCCCTCGACGAGCTCGGCCAGGGCGAGGTCGCCCTGGATCTCCCCCGCGACCAGGCGCTGCCCGGTGCCCTCGGCCTCCGCGGCGGCCCGCAGGAGCAGGTCGCGCGCCTCGTCGACGAGACCGGCGTCGAGCAGCGTCCGGGACCGCCCGTGGAGGGCCACGGCGCGCGACGCCCCGCTGCCCAGCCGCTCGATGTCGCGGTACAGCCGCAGGGCCCGGGGCAGGTCACCGGACAGGGCGACCGTCTGCGCCAGGTTGTGCCGGGCCATGAACTCCTGCACCGGCAGGTCGTGCTCGCGGGCGATGCTCGCCGCCTGCGCGAAGTCGGGCTCGGCGCTCGAGGGGTCGGGACCGTCGACGCGGACCGCCCCCCGGGACAGCAGGAGCTCGAAGCGGTCGGCCGGGCCCAGCTGGTCGACCCAGGTCAGGGCCTGCTCGAGGTGCTCCAGGGCGGTGCCCGTCTGACCGGTCCGCCCGTTGATCATCGCCAGCTGCAGCCGGCACTTGGCGAGCAGGACCACCCGCACGTCGGGTTCCAGGCCCTCGGCCAGCTCGAGCGCGCGACCGGCCGCCTCCAGGGCACTGTCGGCCCCGTGCCGCTGCACGAGCGAGGTGCTCAACGACAGCAGCAGCCGCACCTCGGCCTCGGCGGCCCCGGCGTCGCCGTCGGCGTCGACCACCGACTCCATGCCCGGCACCCGGTCGGGCCGCTGCTCGTGGAGCATCCGCAGGGCGCGCCGCAGCAGCCGCTCCCCCTCCGCCGGCCGGCCCTCGACGTTGGCCGACCGGCCCTGGAGGAAGAGGGACCCGACCGAGGCCGGGGCGGCCGTTGCCCGCGGCATCCCTGCCTCAGAGGGTGAAGGTCGGGGTGATGACCGTCCGGCCCCCGGGCGGGCGGACCACGAGATAGGCCGGGCCGCAGTCGACGGAGGCCAGCACGAAGCGTCCGTCGACCACCGGCACCCGCTCGGAGCGCCCGTCGGGCCGCGCGAGCTCGATCTCGTCGACGTCGCAGGTGAGCCACCCATCCACCCGCGCCGTCGCGTCGCGCTCGGCGGTCACCGTCACCATGATGCTCACGCTGTCCGTGCTGAAGGTCACCGTGGTGGCCTGGTCCGGCTCGTCGTCGTCGGCCCGCGTCAGTGCCAGGGGTGACCGGGTCAGCTCGGCCACCTCCGCGTGCAGCGCCCGGACCGTCAGGGCGAAGGCGATGCGATCGGTGAGCCCGGCCGGGCACGGGTCCAGCCGGGTGACGGTCTCCCGCAGCTCGGTGAGCACGGCGACGTCGCCCCCGTCCCACCGGTCGGCCCCGAGGCCCTCCCGCTCGTGGTCGTCGGTCATGGTCCTGCCCACCTCTCGTCGGCGGCGAGCGAGCGCCGCAGCTTGTCCAGGCACCGCCCACGGGTCGGGCCGATGCTCCCCCGGGGCATGTCCAGCGCCGCCGAGATCTCGTCGTAGTCGGGTCGGTCGCAGAAGGCGACGATGCGCAGCAGCCTCCGGCACCGCTCGGGGAGCCCCTGCACGGCGGACCACAGGGTCTGCTGCCGCTCGGTGAGGACCGCCAGCGCCTCGGGGCCGGGGTCGGCCCCACCCGGGTCCACGGTGCCCGTCGGGTCGTACTGGGTGCGCCGGGCCAGCTTGGCCGTGCGCCAGCTCTCCCGCTTGACGGACACCACCAGCCAGCCCAGCACCGCCTCGCTCTCCCGGATGTCCCGCGCCCGCTCGACCAGCCGGATCCACACGTCCTGGACGACGTCCTCGGCGACGTCGCGGTCGCAGCCGTGGGCCCGGGCGACGTTCCACAGCAACGGGGTCACCAGGTCGACCAGCTCGCCCAGCGCCTGGTCCTGCCCCTCGCGGTAGCGGTGGAAGCAGGCACCGGCCTGCTCGCCGAGGGAGGGCCGGTCCCGTCTGGTCCGGACGTCGGGGTCGTCGTCGGTCAGCATCACTCCTCCTTCACGAGGCGCCGCAAGGCGCCGGCGGCCCGCCGGCGCATGTCCGGGACCGCGTCCTTCCCGTCGTCCTCCGCCCGCTGCGCGACCAGGTCGGCCGCCAGCTGGCCGGACAGCCACGGAGCCGCGAAGCTGGTGCCGCTCCACACCCCGAACCCGCCGCGCAGGTCGTCCGGGTCGGGCGTGGCGCGGTCGGGGCCACCGTGCGGGCCGGGGGTCCGGCGGTCGGCCTGCGCCGAGGCGTCGAAGGTCACCGGCAGGGTGCTGACGACGTTGACCCCGGGCCGGTGGGTGGTCACCCACGGTCCGGCGTTGCTGAACATCGCCACCGTGCGCCCGTCAGGGTTGAGCGCCCCGACGCACACCAGCGGCACCGGCTGGTCCTCCTCCAGGGCGGTCCCCGGCCCGACCGCCCAGCCGCCGGGGTACATCGGCGTGGTCGTGGCCTGGTTGCCGGCCGCGGCGACCACGCCGACACCGGCCCGGCCGAAGAGGTCCAGCAGGCGGCGCACCGGGTGGTCCGACACCTCGCCGTCCTGGTGGTAGAACCCCAGCGACAGGTTGAGCACGTCGACGACGCCCCCGGCCTCGTCGAACTCCGTGCGCCCCCGCTCCTGGTGGATGAGGTGGAGCACGAGCAGCACGGCCAGCGTGCGGGTGACGTCCTGCTCGGCGGCCAGCCCCGCCGAGTCCAGCACCGGGAGCGCCACGATCCGGGCGCCCGCGGCGGCCTGGCGCACGACCCCGGCCACGAAGGTCCCGTGCCCGGACAGGGAGTCCAGGGCGCCGGTCAGCTCGTCGTCGACGCCGGTGCCCTCCGGCCACGGCGTCGGACGACCGCCCGGCAGGATCGGCCAGCCCAGCAGCGAGCGCCGCTGCTGGGCGAGGTCGGACCCGGTGAACCACGGGTGCTCGCCGAGACCGGTGTCTGGGACCACGACGACGGGGGCACGACGGCCGGGGCCGGGTCGGGTCGGGTCGGGCAGGGCCAGCTGGACGGGAGCGCGGTCGGGCGCGATGCCCGGGACCCCGGTCTGGCCGCCCCAGTAGAGACCCCCGCCCTGGCCGCCCCAGTAGAGACCCCCGCCCTGGCCGCCCCAGTAGAGACCCCCGCCCCCGGGCAGCACCAGGTGCTCCAGGTCCACGTCCTGCAGCCCCGCGGCCCGCGCGGCCAGCAGCAGCGACCACGGGTCGGGCTCCTGCACCTGCGCGTCGGGCACGACGTAGACGCGCGAGGCGTAACCGGCGTCCACCTCCGCCACGCTCACCGAGCCCACCCGCAGCCCCGGGTCCAGGCGGGTCACGGGGTCGTCGGGGTCCATCGGCCCGCCGCGGACCTCCTCGAAGCCCTTCCCGGCCCCGGGCTCGGCCCCGGACTCGACCGCGAGCAGCAGCCACCGCCCGAAGGCCTCGTCGGCGGCGTCGGGGCGCAGGGTCACGGCATACCCGGCCTCGCGCAGCACCCGCTGCAGCTCGTCGACGCGGTCGGCCGCGGAGACCCCCAGCAGCCCGGCGACGAGCAGCCGGGTGTTCAGGTATGCCGTCGCCGACGGGGCGGGCAGCCGCGTACCGCTGCGCGGGTCCTCCTCCCGGGGCGCCGTCGCCGGGTCGAGCACGCGCGCGTCGTGGCGGCGGAGCAGGGAGCCGGGCAGGTGCAGGTCGACGGGCTCGACGTCGGGCATGGGGCCTCCTCGTGCCGGCTGGTCCCTGCGGGCCCAGCCTAGGGGTCAGGTGGCGTAGAGAGAACCCCTAGCGCCCGCAGATACACCGGATCGTGACGTATCTGCGTGCCGATGGGTCCCTCTGGACCCCCGTGGTGCCGTCCGGCACCCCGAGACCAGGAGGTAGCCATGGAGCACGACGCGGTAGCCGCCGCACGCATCCGTCCGACCAAGGAGCAGGTCGAGGACGACCTGCTCGCCCTCGACGGGGTCGTCGGCGTGGACATCGGCGAGAAGATCAGCGACGGCAAGCCCACCGGTGAGCTGAGCATCGTCGTCTACGTCGAGGCCAAGAAGTCGCCCTCCCGGGTCCCGAAGGGACAGCAGGTACCCGCCGAGGTGGGAGGGGTCCCCACCGACGTGCAGGAGTTGGTCATCGAGCTGCAGGGCGGACCGGGGCTCTACGCCGGCGACCCGCTGAGCGACACGAGCAAGCACACGACGATCCGGGGCGGCATCAGCATCGGTCCGGCCCGGCACCAGAACGCGGGGACGGGCGGGGCGCTGGTGCGCGACACGAGCACCGGGGCGGTCAGCCTGCTCACGAACTTCCACGTGGCCTGCGTGGACACGTCGTGGGCGGCGGGTGAGTCCGTCCTGCAGCCGGGTCGCTTCGACAGCGGTGACCCGGCGACCGACCAGGTCGGCACCCTGACGCGCGGCGTCATCTCCGAGCAGGTGGACGGGGCGGTGGTGCGTCTGGACGGCGACGAGACCTGGGCCGACGAGGTGGTCGACATCGGCGCCGTCGGCGGCAGCGCCGCCGCGGTGGTCGGGACGGCGGTCCAGAAGCGGGGCCGGACCACCGAGCACACGCACGGCGAGGTGGTGTCGGTGGACGCGACGGTGACGCTGGACTACGGCGACGGTGTCGGTATGCGGACCCTGCGCCACCAGATCTCGGTCCGGCCGGCCACCGGGGCGCCGAGGTTCTCCGACCGGGGCGACTCCGGCTCGGTCGTCATGAACGACAGCCGGCAGGTGGTCGGGCTGCTCTTCGCCGGTGCCCGGGACGGCAGCCTCACCTTCGCCAACCCCATCGCCTCGGTGCTCTCCGAGCTGGAGGTTACCCTCAATCCGCCACGGACGGTGCTGCCCCCGCCGCTGCGCTCGAGGATCACCGTGCTGTGCCCCACGCGCAGCGAGCCCTGGTGCCCCGGGGCACGGGTCACCAGGCCGTGGGTCAGCTGCCCGCCGGTGCTCCGGACCCGTCCGTTCGTCGACTGCCCGCCGGTCCGCCTCACGCGGGTGCCGGACTGCCTGCCGCCGGACAGCCGTCTCTGCCCGCCCGTCAGCCGCGTCTGCGGTGGCTGGCAGAACCCCTACGAGCAGGGCTGGGAGGAGGACCCGGGCGCCGACGCCGCCTGGTGGGCCGGCTACCACGCCGCCCTGGACCAGGTCGCCCAGGAGCTCGACGAGGCGGAGCAGGACGGGCCGCTCGCATGAGGAGCGCCCCGGCCCTGCTGGCGCAGGCGATCACGCAGGGGGTGGTCGCCTGCGCCGGCGTGCTCGACGGGGAGGTCCGGCTGGTGCCGTGCCCGCGCAGCAACCTCGTGCACCGCCTCGACGTGGACGGTGTCCCGGTGGCCTTCGTCAAGCAGCAGGGCGAGGCGACCGCGAGCGACGGGCTGGCCACCGTGGCCCAGGAGGCCGCGGTGCTCGGGGCGCTGCAGGGAGGGCCGGTGCCAGGGCTGCTGCTCGCCGACGAGGAGACGGTCTGGACCACCGCGGTCCCCGGGGCCCCGCTGCACGAGACGCTGCCCCGCGACCCGCTCGCGGTGGCGCACGCCCTGGGGCAGACCCTCGCCACCCTCCACCGTCACCCGGTGCCGACGCCGACGGCCCTGCCGCGCGCCACCCGGCCCTGGCCGTTGACCGGCCAGGCGCCGGCGAGCGTGCGCAGCGCGCCACCGGGGTCGGCGGCGGCCCTCCTAGCCGCCCAGGTGCTGGACGAGCCGGGCGAGGAGGCGCGCGTCGCGCGTGGCGCGGCGCGGCGATGGGGTCGTCGGCACCTCGTCCACGGCGACCTCTCCTCGGACAACGTCCTGGTGGCGTGGGGCCCGGCCGGTCCGGTCGCCCGTCTGGTGGACCTCGAGGACGGAGGCCTCGGTGAGCCCTCCTGGGACCTCGTGTGCGCCCTCCGGGTCCTCGACGACTGCCTCGGTCTCGAGCACGTCGACACCGCCCGCCGGGAGCTGCTGGACGCCTACGCGGCCGGTGCGGGCCCGGGGGTGGAGGACCCCGCGCTCCGGCTGGTGCACGACGTCATGGCCGACACCCGCAGCGCGCTCAGCGACCTGGTGTCCTGGGGTCACCTCCAGCAGGTGCTCGCCTCATGAGCACCGTCACCCGGGCGCTGCTGGACGCGGCGCGGGTCGCCGGCACCGGGCCCGCCCCGGCCGACGCCCGCGAGCTGGCCGACCGGCTCTACGCGCAGTGGTACGCCGCCCCGGTCACGCCCGCGCGGGACCAGGTCGGTCCGCCGCTGGCCGGGCTACTGGACGCCCGGCTGCTCGGCGTGGGCGGGTGGCGGCCGGTCACGGTCCGCCGGCTCGACCCGGGCGGGGGGCTGGTGGTCCGGGACGACACCGGGCGCCACCACGCCGTCCTGCCCGGCCGGTGGGCGCGTCCGCCGGCCTCCGGGGGGACCCCACCGACCTCGTTGCCGCCCCGGGAGGGCCAGCAGATCCTCGTGCCCCCCGTCGGCGGCCCGGTCCTCGCCGCGTCGTGGTGGCGCACGTGGTCGACGGAGTGGGTGCATCCCGTGCCCCCCGGGCCGCTGACCCGGATCTACCTCTGTCCCCGGCTGGACCACCTGGTCGATACGGTGGGTCGGGCCGTCGAGGCGCTCGTGGGGCTGCTCGGCGCCTGGCTGCTCAAGTGCGCCGTCGACGACGCGGCCCTGCTGCGGCCGGACCGGACCGTCGTCTACGTCCCCGACGAGACGGCACCGGCCGCGCTCGACGTGCTGGAGGGCGCCACCCGCGGGTGGCTCGAGCCGCACACCCCACCGCTGACGCGGGGGCACGCCCCCGGTCTCGGCTGGGCGCAGGACGACGGCGACGGCGCCAGCTTCGGGGAGAACCGGTGCGCGGCGCTGGCCCGGGGGTTGGCGGCGTGGCGGCAGGCCGGGAGCCCGCAGGACGCCGCACCGCTGGTCCGGCTGGCCCTGCGCGAGGCCGGCCTCGACGACCGGCGGCCGCACCTGCGCCGGGCGGAGCCGGCGTCGTGAGCGCGCGCCGGACCAGCCCGGTCCGAGCCGGGGACGGGGGCGGGACCGCCGACGCCGCCGGGACACGGGAGGGCGTGGAGGAGCTCGCCCGGGCGGCGACCCAGGCGGTCGTCGACGCCGCGCTGCACGACGGCGGGCGGGTCGGCTGGGTGACCTGGTCGCGCTCCGACGCCGTCAGCACCTCGTTGCAGGTCGCGGGGCCCGAGGTCTACGACGGCGACGCCGGCGTCGCCTGGGCCCTGAGCCTGCTGGCGCCGCTGCTGCCCGACCCGGAGGAGGCGCTCGGCCTCGCCCGGGCGGCCTCGCCGCACCCACGCGGGCGCCCGGCACGCCGGGCCTCCTGGACGGCGCGGCCGGGGTCGCCCTCGTGCGGGCCGCCCTCACCGGGGAACCGGCCACCGCCCCCGCTCCCGGGTCTCTCACGGGCTCCAGCGACCACCTCGACGGGTTGTCCGGGCTGCTGCTCGCGACGGTGGGCCTGGGGGCGTCGTCCCGCGAGACGGACGCCGTCGGGCGGGCGCTGCTCGACTGCGGCCGGGCCGACGGGGAGGGGTGGTGCCATCCGGGACCGACGGACGGGCAGGGTGAGGCGGCCCGGCCGCTCACCGGCCTGGCGCACGGCAGCAGCGGCGTCCTGCTCGCGCTCGCCCACTGGCTGGCGAGCGACCCGGCCCCCGCCCTGGCGAGCGCCGCGCGCGAGCGGTTCCTGCGGACCTGGCTCTGGGAGAGCGCCTGGGTCGACCGCGTGCTCGGCTGGCCGGACCTGCGGGACGACCCCCCGGCCTACCCCGTCCTGTGGTGCCACGGCGCCGCCGGGGTGACCGCGGTCCGGCTGGAGCTGGGCCGGCTCGCGGAGGCGGGCGTCGACCTCGGGGTGCCCGCGACCGCGCTGCGCAGCCAGGCGGACGCGGGGCTGCTGCTGTGCCGCGAGCAGGTGGGGCTGAGCGCCGAGGCGGCGCGTCGGCAGCTGGCGGAGGCCGGGCCGGCGTCGGTCCGGCTCGACCCCCACGACGCCGGGCTGACGCTGTGCCACGGCCTGGGCGGTCCGTTGGACGTCCTGGCGTGGGCGGCCGCGCACGGCGACACCGAGCACCTGGAGGCGACCCGCGCGGCGGTGCTGCAGGTGGCCGGGCTGCTCGGCGAGGACCCGCACCTCTGGCCGACGGGCCAGCGGACCCGCGGTGGCTACGGGCTGTTCCAGGGCCTGTCGGGCACGGCGCTCGTCCTGGCCCGGCTGGCGCGTCCGGAGCTCGGGTTGCCCTCGCCGGGGCTGTTCGGCGTCCCGGTGTGAGGGCTCAGCCCTGGGTCGGGAACCAGATGGCGATCTCCCGCTCGGCGGACTCGGGGCTGTCCGAGCCGTGGACGATGTTCTGCTGGACCTTCAGCCCCCAGTCGCGACCGTGGTCGCCGCGGATGGTGCCCGGCGCCGCGGCGGTCGGGTCGGTCGCCCCCGCCAGGGACCGGAAGCCCGGGATGCAGCCGTGGCCCTCGATGACGGCGGCGGTCACCGGCCCGGAGGACATGAACTCCAGCAGCGGCTCGTAGAACGGCTTGCCCTCGTGCTCGGCGTAGTGCGCCTCGAGCTGCTCGCGCGACGGGGTGAGGACCGCCAGCGCGGCGAGGGTGTAGCCCTTGGCCTCGATCCGGCGCAGCACCTCCCCGGACAGCCCGCGCCGGTAGCCGTCGGGCTTGACGAGGACGAGGGAGCGTTCGGTCTGGGGGGCGGTGGTGTCGGTCACGGGCACCAGGGTATGCCGTGCCGCTCCCCCTGCGGGTCAGGGCTGCAGGACCCCGGCGCCGAGCAGCCCGAAGAGCACGAGCGCCAGGACGATGCGGTAGATCATGAACGGCGTGAAGGTGTGCGTGGTGATGTAGCGCATGAACCAGGCGATGACCGCATACCCCACGAGGAAGGCGAGCAGGGTGGCCACCGCGATGGCGCCCCAGCCGGTGCCCGAGCCGATCGCGTCGCCGGTGACGACCTTGACGAGCTGCAGCCCGCCCGAGGCCAGGACCGCGGGGATGGCCAGGAGGAAGGAGTAGCGGGCCGCCGCCTCCCGGGTGAAGCCCATGAAGAGGCCACCGGCGATGGTGCCGCCGCTGCGCGAGACGCCGGGGACGAGGGCGAGCGCCTGCCACAGCCCGAAGCCCAGGCCCTGGCGCCACGTCAGCTCGGTGAGCTGGCGCTCCTGCCGGCCGACCCGCTCGGCGGCCAGGATGACCAGCGCGAAGACCAGCAGCATGGTGGCGGTGAGCCACAGGCTGCGCAGGTCGGTCTCGATCCAGTCCTGCAGGAGCAGCCCGAGGATGCCGATGGGCAGGGTGCCGAGGATGACCCACCAGCCGAGCACGGCGTCCGGGTCGTCGCGCGGGACGCGGCCGACGAGCGAGGCGGACCACGCCCGGACGATCCGCACGATGTCGCGCCAGAAGTAGAGCAGGACGGCGGCCTCGGTGCCGAGCTGGGTGATGGCGGTGAAGGCGGCGCCCGGGTCCTCCTGCCCGAGCAGCCGACCGACGATCGAGACGTGCGCGCTGGAGGAGATCGGCAGGAACTCGGTGAGCCCCTGCACGATGCCGAGGACGACGGCGCTGAACAGGTCCACGGTCAGCTCCCCTCCTGCTCGCGCTCCGCGGCCGCCCGCTGGGCGGTCAGCCGGTCCATCCGGATGCCCTGGGTGAGACAGAGCCACCACAGGAAGCCGAAGAGCCCGGCGACGACGAACATGGCCGGGAGCACGACCCCGGCGGCCAGGGTGAGGAACTGGACGACCCAGCCCAGGAGGATCCCCCACCGGCTGCGCAGGGCCCCTGCTGCCACGACGCACAGGCCGGCCAGCGCCAGCCCTCCCCACAGGAAGGCGCCCGCCCGGGGGTCGTCGGTGGTCTGCGCCAGCCGCCACGCGACGAGCGCGCCGAGGGCGACCGACAGGGCCTGGGCGATCAGCGTCGTGGCGCACAGACGTCGGGTGAGGGTGCCGGGAGTCACGCCCCTCATCCTCCCAGACCCCGGCTGGGAGGCCTCTCAGCAACCCGCCAGCACCACGGCATACCCTGGGGCGGACACCAGGCCCGTCGCAGACCAGGAGTGCCTCGATGCCCCGACCCGACCGCACCCCCGCGGCGTCCGACCGAGCCGCCAAGGCGGCCAAGATCCAGAAGGCCGGCGCCGCCGCCGAGCGCCGCAGGGGCGCCCTCATCTGGGGATCGGCGGTCGCCGTCGTGGTCCTCATCATCGGCGCGGTCGTCTTCGCCGTCGTCCGGGACTCCCCCGCCCTGGCCGACCTGTCGGCCGTCGAGGACTTCGACAACACCGCGGCCGACCACCGCAACGAGCCGATCGACTACGACTCCGCCGTGCCGCCGGGCGGTCCGCACCACCCCGCGTGGTGGGACTGCGGGGTCTACCCGGAGGAGGTGCCGACCGAGCACGCGGTTCACTCGCTCGAGCACGGGGCGGTGTGGCTGACCTACCAGCCCGACCTGCCCGCCGAGCAGGTCGAGGTGCTCACCTCCCTGGGCGACGCCGACTACATGCTCGTGAGCCCGGTCCCCGACCAGGAGTCGCCGGTCATGGCGACGTCGTGGAACCACCAGCTCGCGCTGGACACCGCGGACGAGAAGATCCTGCAGGCCTTCATCCGGGAGTACAAGCAGGCGCCGGACACGCCCGAGCTGGGCGCGGCGTGCACGGGTGGGACGGTGACCGACCTGGTGGCGCGTCAGTGAGCGACCCCGTCGTCGAGCAGGACCCCACCCCGCCCGCATCCCGCCCCCGCGACCGCTGGCGCACCTTCGGGGCGCCGGCGCTCGCGGCGGTGACCGTCCTCGCGCTGTGCCTCGGGGCCCTCGTGGGGTGGCTGGCCTTCGGTGACCGGACCCCGCCCGACGACGGCGCGGACGCCGGCTTCGCCCGGGACATGAGCGAGCACCACGCCCAGGCGGTCCAGATGTCGCAGCTGGTGATGCAGCGCACGGAGGACGAGGACGTGCGCCGGCTGGCGGTCGACATCAGCAACAACCAGGGCTACGAGCGCGGGATGATGGGGACCTGGCTCGACGATTGGGGACTGCCCCGGGCGCGGGGCGAGGAGCGGATGGCCTGGATGTCGATGGAGGACATGGAGGGTCACGACCACGCGGCGATGACGGACCTGCCGGAGGGGGTGCCGATGCCCGGTATGGCCTCGCCCACCGAGATCCAGGAGCTCACCGACGCCTCCGGCCAGGAGGCGGAGGTGCTCTTCCTCCAGCTCATGACGACCCACCACATCTCCGGCGTGGAGATGGCCGAGGCCGCGGTCGCCCAGGCCACCCAGCCCGAGGTGCTGCTGGCCGCGCAGAAGATGGTCGATGCCCAGCAGGGCGAGATCATCCTCATGCGCGACATGCTGGCCGAGCGGGACGCCACCCCCCGCGAGGACGTCGAGGCCTGGCTGGCCGAGCAGGAGGCCGAGGAGTCCACCGGCTCCGGGGGCACCGTCCCCGGCGAGGGCTCCGGGCACGCCGACCACTGAACCCGGGCTGCGGGCAGGTTGCGGTTGCGGGGCGTCCGGCCACCCAGGATGCTCGAGGCGAGGCCGCGGTCCACGCGGCCGCGACGCACGACTGAAGGGTGGATGCGATGAGCACGCAGGACAACGACCCGTTCGAGGACGTCCCCGAGGCGGGCCCGGCGAGCACGGGCAGCGCTGACGGTCACGCCGGACCTGGTGGCGACGGCGGTGCCGACGGTGGCGCGGACGGTCACGCCGGACCTGGTGGCGACGGCGGGGGGCCGACGGTGGCGCCGACGGCCACGCCGGACCTGGTGGCGACGGCGGGGCCGACGGTGGCGCCGACGGCCACGCCGGACCTGGTGGCGACGGCGGTGCCGACGGTGGCGCGGACGGTCACGCGGGTGCCGGGGGTGACGGCGGAGCCGACGGTCCCGCCGAGTGAGGAGCGCACGACCGCACGTGGTGAGGGCCGGGAGACCGGCCCTCACCCGGCTCCTGGGGACCCTCGACGCCGACACCTTCGCCCGCGAGCACTGGGGGCACACCCTGCACCTCGCCACGGTCGAGGAGCGGGGCGGTGACGCGTTCTCCGACCTGTTCTCCCTCGACGCGGTCGACGAGCTCGTCTCGGACCGCGCGCTGCGCACCCCGTTCCTGCGGGTGGCCAAAAACGGCTCGACGCTCCCGGAGGCCGGCTTCACCTCCTCCGGCGGTACGGGCGCCGGCATGCCCGACCAGGTCGACGACACCCGGTTGCTGAGGCACTTCGCCGACGGCTCGACCCTGGTGCTGCAGGGGCTGCACCGGACGTGGGGACCGATCCGCGCGTTCGCGGCCGACCTGGCCGACGACCTCGGTAGCCCGGTGCAGGTGAACGCCTACATCACGCCCCCGGCGAACCAGGGCTTCGACGACCACTACGACGTGCACGACGTCTTCGTGCTGCAGGTGTCCGGCACCAAGCGGTGGTCGTTGCGCGAGCCCGTCCTGCCGCAGCCGCTGCGGAGCCAGCCGTGGACCGACCGCCGTGACGCGGTCGCCGCCCGGGCCCAGGAGCCGGCCGCGCTCGAGACCACCCTGCGCCCCGGCGACTGCCTCTACCTCCCCCGGGGGTGGATCCACTCGGCCCGGGCGATGGGCGAGGTCAGCGCCCACCTCACCATCGGGGTCCACGCGTGGACCCGCCACCACGTGGCGCGCACGGCGCTCGACCTCCTGGGTGCCGGTCTCGGCGACGAGGCGGACGTGCGGCAGAGCCTGCCGCTGGGTGTCGACCTCTCCTCTCCCGACGGCTGGGGTGAGGACGTGGAGCAGGTCCGAGCCGCCCTCCTGCGACGGCTGCGCGACCTGCCCGCCGAGGACCTCGCCGCCGCGCTGGAGACCGACCACCGCCGCAGCGCCCGACCGGCACCGGTCCGGCCGCTCGCCCAGGCGGCCGCCGCCGAGCAGCTGCGTGCGGACGACGCCGTGGAGCTCCGCCGCCACCTCGAGCCCGCGCTGCGGGACGACGGCGACCGGGTGAGCCTGGTCTCTCGGGTCGCCACCTTCACCCTGCCCGCGACCTACCGGCCGGCGCTGGAGCGGCTGCTCGAGGCCGAGCCCGTCGGGGTCCGGGAGCTGGGCGGGCTCGCGGGCCTCGACGACACCGAGGCGCTCGGGCTCGCGCGCGGGCTCCTGCACCGCGGCGTCGCGACCCCGGCGCAGCGGCGTCCCGGCCGGGATGACTGAGTCGTTCCGCTGCTCCGACGCCGCCCGCGAGCGCGGCGACCCCGTCCTGGGCACCGCGCCCCCGCAGCCCCGGCTGCTGCTCGTCGAGGTGCCGGGCGGATGGCCCCCAGACGCGCTCGCGGCGCTGCCGGCCGAGGTCCGCGACGACCTCGTGCGGGTGATGACGGTGGGTTCCGCCCGGCTCCTGCTCGTCCGCCGGCCGGGAGAGCCGCACCGTCCGGACGGCCCCTGGCAGTGGTATGCCGTGGACCCCGCCGCGCGCCCGGGCGCCCGGGTGGTGGGCGGGACGTGGTCCGCCGGAGCCGAGCTGCTGGCCGCGGCGACCTCGGCGCTCGCCGGGGCTGCGGCGCAGGACCCGCCCCCGGACGCCGACCCCCACCACGCGCCCGACGCCGGCGCCTCCCCTGCCCAGGGCTCGGTCGACGAGCAGCTGCTGCTGGTCTGCACCCACGGGCGCAAGGACGTGTGCTGCGCGGTGCGCGGGCGGCCGGTGGCCGCTGCCCTCGACGAGGTCTGGCCCGGCGAGGTCTGGGAGTGCTCGCACACCGGGGGCGACCGCTTCGCCGCCAACCTCCTCGTGCTGCCCGACGGCGCGTGCTACGGCGGCCTCGACCCCGACCGGGCCGTCGAGGTCGTGCGCGGGCACCGGGCCGGGGCGCCGGCGGTGGGCCACCTGCGCGGCCGCATCGGCCAGGACCGGGTGGTGCAGAGCGCCGTCGTCGCGGCCCTCGGCCGCTGGGGGGTGCCCTGGGACGCGGTGCGGCCGGTCGGCACACCGCAGGTGCTGCCCGCTGCGGAGGACGGTGCCGGCGCCGCGACGGGGCACGTCGTGGCGCAATGGCGCACCGACGTGGCGGTGGAGGGCCACGGGCTCTGGCGGGCGTCGGGGGTCGAGCGGCTCGCCCCCGCCCAGCGGCTCACCTGCCGCGCGGTGGGTGCCGGCTCGGTCCGGGTGCCGGAGGTGGTCGGCTGGAGCGCCCTGCCCGAGGCGGTCGGCGGGGGCGCCGAGTCCGGGGCCGGCACGTCCGCTAGCCGGTCCTGAGCCCCAGCAGCTCGCGCACCTCGGCGGCCGTCGTCACCGAGCCGGTGGCGATCACGGCACCGCCGACCCCGCCGTCGTCGGCCAGGCCGGCGGCCACGTCCAGGGCGTCGGGGAGGTCGGGGATGACGGTGACCCGGTCCTCGCCGAAGTACTCGGCCACGAGCTCGCCGAGGCGGTGCGGCCGGATGGCCCGCGGCGAGGTGGTCCGCGAGACCACGACGTGGTCGAGCACCGGCTCCAGCGCCTGGATCATCGGCTCGGCGTCCTTGTCCTCCAGGACGGCGAGCAGCCCGACGAGCCGGGTGAACGTGAAGGACTCGCGCAGCGCCTCGACCAGGGCCTCCACCCCGGCCGGGTTGTGCGCGGCGTCGACGAGGACGGTCGGCGAGCGGCGGACGATCTCGAGGCGCCCGGGTGAGGAGACGTCGGCCAGACCGGCCCGGAGGACCTCGTCGGACAGGGGCTGCTCCCCTCCCCCGACGAAGGCCTCGACCGCGGCGATCGCCAGGGCGGCGTTGTGCGCCTGGTGCCCGCCGAAGAGCGGCAGGAAGAGACCGTCGTAGTCCCCGGCCAACCCGCGCACCGACACCTGCTGGCCACCGACGGCGATCTCCCGGGCCAGCACCCCGAAGTTCACGCCCTCGGCCCGCAGGTCGGCCCCGACCTCCTCGGTGCGCTCGGTGAGGACGTCCATGACCTCCGGCTCCTGGACCCCCACGACGGCGATGGCCCCGGGCTTGATGATCCCGGCCTTCTCCGTCGCGATCTCCTCGAGGGTGTTCCCGAGCAGGCGGGTGTGGTCCAGCGCCACCGGGGTGAGCACGGCCACGTCGCCGTCGGCGACGGAGGTGGCGTCCCACACCCCGCCGAGCCCGACCTCCACCACGGCGACGTCGACGGGGGTGTCGGCGAACGCGGCATACGCCACGCAGACGAGCACCTCGAAGTAGGTCATCCGCACGCGGCGGGCCGGGTCCTCGTCGGCCGCCGACTCGAGGTCGACCATCTCGACGAAGGGCAGCACGTCGTCGTAGGCGGACAGGAAGGCCTCGACGGAGACCGGCTCGCCGTCGGTGCTGATCCGCTCGCGCATGTCGTGCAGGTGCGGGCTGGTGAACCGGCCGGTGCGCAGGCCCATCTCCCGCAGGAGCCGCTCGACCATCCGGGCGGTCGAGGTCTTGCCGTTGGTCCCGGTGAGGTGGACCATCCGGAAGGTGCGCTGCGGGTCGCCCATGAGCTCCATGACCCGCGCCACCCGGTGCAGGCTGGGCTCGGGCATGTGCTCCGGCGTGCGGGCCAGGATGTCCTCGGTCACCTGGGCGTAGCGCGCGAGCTCGGCCGGGTCGGGGTCCGGGGCGGTGGCACCGCCCGGGGCCGCCTCGTCGCTCGGGACGGCGCCGCCGGGCTCGAGCGGCAGCTCGGTGCTGCCGTCCTCGCCCTCGAAGAAGTTGTCGCTCATCGTCCGGTCTCCTCGCGTCGGCTGATCAGGAGCTGCACGGTATGCCCGCCGCCCAGGTCGGCGGTGCTGGCGTGGGCGCCGTTCCTGGCGGGGGGCAGGGCCTGGCCCGCCCCGGCGGCGCCGAACTGGACGGCCAGCGTCTCACCCATGACGAGCTGCTGGTGCGCCATCGCGGCGTCCCAGACCTCGTCGTCACCCACGACGGTGAGGCTGATGCGGTCGCTGATGTCGAGGCCGGCGTCCTTGCGGGCGCCCTGGACGGCGCGCACCAGGTCGCGCGCCAGGCCCTCCTGCGCGAGCTCGGGCGTCACCGCGGTGTCGAGCACGACGAAGCCTCCGCCCTGCCCGCGCAGCGTCGCGGTCGCCCTCTCCGCGTGGTCGTCGGTCCCGCCCACGACCGTCTCGAGGGTGAACTCGCCCTCGTCCAGAGCGATCCCTCCGCTGGTCACCGTGCCGTCGTCGGCGACCGACCAGTCACCGCTCTTGGACCCCTTGATCGCGGCCTGCACCTGCTTGCCGAGCCGAGGCCCGGCGGCCCGGGCGTTGACCGTGAGCCGCTGCTCGACCTGCAGGTCGGACAGGGCGTCCGGGTCGTCGGCGTCGAGGACGGTGAGCTGCCGGACGTTGACCTCGTCCCTGATGACGTCGGTGACCATCTGCGCGCGAGCGTCGTGGTCGGGCACCAGGGTCTGCGCGTCCTTGAGGACCACCGTGAGCCGGGGCAGCGGCAGCCGCACCCGCAGGCCCTGCGCCTTGCGCAGCCCCAGCGCGGTCGAGCAGACCTCCCGGACGGTGTCCATCGCGGCCACCAGCTCCGGGTCCTCCGGCAGGTCGCCGGCCTCCGGCCAGTCGGTGAGGTGCACCGACTCGCCGCCGGTGAGGCCGCGCCATACCTCCTCGGTGAGCAGCGGGAGCAGCGGGGCGGCCACCCGGCAGGTGATCTCGAGGACGGTGTAGAGCGTGTCGAAGGCCTCGTGGTCCTCGGCCCAGAAGCGGTCCCGGGAGCGCCGGATGTACCAGTTGGTGAGGACGTCGACGAAGTCGCGGATGACCTCGGCGGCTACCGCGATCTCGTTGCCGTCGTAGGCCGCCTCAGCCGCCTCGACGAACTCGCGGGTCTTGGCCAGGACGTAGCGGTCGAGCTGGTGCTCCGAGCCGGTCGACCAGCGCGCCTCGTAGCCCGCGGCGTTGGCGTAGAGCCCGAAGAAGTACCACGCGTTCCACAGCGGGATCATCGTCTGCCGCACGCCGTCGCGGATCCCCTGCTCGGTGACGACGAGGTTGCCGCCGCGCAGGATCGGGGAGGACATGAGGAACCAGCGCATCGCGTCGGCGCCGTCGCGGTCGAAGACCTCGCGCACGTCGGGGTAGTTCTTGAGCGACTTGGACATCTTCTGCCCGTCGCTGCCGAGCACGATGCCGTGCGAGAGGCAGGTCGAGAACGCCGGCCGGTCGAAGAGCGCGGTGGCGAGGATGTGCAGCGTGTAGAACCAGCCGCGGGTCTGCCCGATGTACTCGACGATGAAGTCGGCCGGGAAGTGCTCCTCGAACCACTGCTCGTTCTCGAACGGGTAGTGCACCTGGGCGTAGCTCATCGACCCGGAGTCGAACCACACGTCGAGCACGTCCTCGACCCGGCGCATGGTGCTCGCGCCGGTCGGGTCGTCGGGGTTGGGCCGGGTCAGCTCGTCGACGAACGGCCGGTGCAGGTCGACGTGGCCGTCACGGTCGCGCGGGAGCGTGCCGAAGTCGGCCTCGATCTCCTCGAGGCTGCCGTAGACGTCGATGCGGGGGTAGGCCGGGTCGTCGCTGCGCCACACCGGGATCGGGCTGCCCCAGAAGCGGTTGCGGGAGATCGACCAGTCGCGGGCGTTCTCCAGCCACCGGCCGAACTGCCCGTGCTTGATGTGCTCGGGCACCCAGGTGATGTCCTCGTTGGTGCGCAGCATGTCGTCCTTGAACGCCGTGACCTCGACGAACCAGGAGGAGACCGCCTTGTAGATGAGCGGCTGCTTGCAGCGCCAGCAGTGCGGGTAGGAGTGGGCGTAGGACTCGCGGCGCAGCAGGACGGTGCCCTCGGTCACCGAGCCGGTGTCGTGCGGCTCCCCGCCGAGCTGGTTGCGGGTGGCGGCCTTGAGGTGGTCCATGATCGGCGCGTTGGCGTCGAAGACGAGCATCCCGGCGTACTCCTCCACCGGGGCGGTGAAGGCGCCGTCCGGGCCGACCGGCATGACCGGCTCGATGCCCTCGCGGTCGGTGACCACCTTGTCGTCCTCACCGAAGGCGCCCGCGGTGTGGACGAGCCCGGTGCCGTCGGTGGTGGTGACGAACTCCGCCACGACGAGCCGGTGCGCCCGCTCCCAGCCCTGGTAGTAGGAGAACGGCGGGACGTAGGAGCGGCCGGTCAGCTGCGCGCCGGTGTAGGTGCCGAGCACCTCCGGGTCCTCGCCGAGCTCGTGGGCGTAGGCCGCGAGCCGCTCCTTCGCGATGAGGTAGCGCTCACCGCCGCCGGACCCGGCGTCCTCCGAGGCGGCGCCGGGCAGCGGGGCCCGCACCACGACGTACTCGATGTCCTCGCCGACCATGATCGCGAGGTTGGCCGGCAGCGTCCACGGCGTCGTGGTCCAGACCAGCGCCAGCGCGCCGTCCAGGACGTCGTCGGGCGTCGCCCCCGACAGGAGGCGCGCCCCGACGGTGACCGCCGGGTCCTGGCGCACCTGGTAGACCTCGTCGTCCATGCGCAGCTCGTGGTTGGACAGCGGGGTCTGGTCGTTCCAGCAGTAGGGCAGGACGCGGAAGCCCTCGTAGACGAGGCCCTTGTCGTAGAGCCGCTTGAAGGCCCACAGCACCGACTCCATGTAGTCGACGTTGAGGGTCTTGTAGTCGCCCTCGAAGTCCACCCAGCGCGCCTGGCGGGTGACGTAGTCCTGCCACTCGTCGGTGTACTTCAGCACCGACTCGCGGCACTTGGCGTTGAAGGCCTCGATGCCGATGCCGAGGATCTCGTCCTTGGTCTTGATGCCCAGCTGGTCCATCGCCTCGAGCTCGGCGGGCAGCCCGTGGGTGTCCCAGCCGAAGCGCCGCTCGACCCGCTTGCCCCGCATGGTCTGGTAGCGCGGGACGACGTCCTTGACGTAGCCGGTGAGCAGGTGGCCGTAGTGCGGCAGCCCGTTGGCGAAGGGGGGTCCGTCGTAGAAGACGTACTCGTTGGCGCCGCGCTCCCCGGCCTCGCGCTGCTCGACGCTCCGGGCGAAGGTGCCGTGCTCCTGCCAGTAGGCCAGCACGGCCTGCTCGATCTCCGGGAAGCGCGGGGAGGGCGTCAGCGCGGCGGCAGAGGTGCTGGACTGGGGGTAGGCCATGGGCGGGCGGCTCCTGGGGTGTCGCGGGGTGGGCGTCGCGTGCGGTCGTCTCGTGGTCGGTCGTGCCACGAGGACGACGCTGCCCGGGTATGACGCCCGGTCGGCACCGCGGTACCACCTCGCTTGCCCGCCGGCGTCCGCCGACCCCGGTGGGGTCCGGCTGGCGCGGCGTGCCGCTTCGTTCCGGCTGTGACGGGCCTACCCGTGCGGGTCTAGTGCGCTCGCCGTCGGCTCACGGTGGCGGTTCTTCCGCAGGCTCGCCGCTGATGACGGCTCGGACGCCTGTGCGTCACCATGCTAACGCCTCCGCCGTCCACGGGGTCCCCGCACGCCGGTCGGTGGCGCCGCCGTCCGGACGACACGCCCGTCGCGTCCGGCTCAGGCACGCACGTGCGTCGCTGGGCCGTCGCACGTCGGCGTGTCGTCGGCCCTTCTCAGGCGGTGGCCCGCCAGGGCTGCTCGGGGAAGTGTCGCCCGAACCGGGCCGGGGGCAGGGTCGGCAGCGGCTTGTCGTAGCCGCGGGAGGCGAGCACCCGCGCGACGCGCAGCACGGTGGCCCACGGGGTGGCGTGGACGTCCGGGCTGCGGACCACCACCAGCCTCCAGCCGCGGCCGTCGAGCCACTCGCGGCGTGCGATGTCGTGGCCCCACTGCCCCGCGTCCTCGGCATGGTGGCGCCCGTCGTACTCGATGGCGACCTTGATCTCGGGATAGCTCAGGTCGAGCCGGTAGCGGGGCGACCCCTGCGCGTCGACCAGCGTGAGCTGGACCCGCGGCTCGGGAAGCCCCGCGAGGACCAGCAGCAGCCTGACCTTGGTCTCCATCGGCGACTCGGCACCCTTCCGGACGAGGAGGGATGCCTGACGCGCGAGCGCCGACCCCCGCTCGTGCGCGGCGTCCACCAGCTGGTCCGGGGTGACGTGCCCCCGGTGGACGAGCGAGTCGCCCAGCACGACGAGGTCCACGAGGTCCAGGTCGTGCGCGAGGTCGAGGAACGTCTGCGCGGGTGTCGTGACCCGGACCCCGCGGTGCACCCAGGTCTGCGGCGCAGCGTGCACGTGCCACTGCAGCCCGGCGCGCCGGCGTCGGTCCTGCGCCCGCCGGGCCGTCAGGTGGACCAGGGGCGAGGAGGGGACGACCGCGCCGTAGAGGCGGGCGGCAGAGTGATGGCTGACCACCGCGTCCGGCGCGACGAGCAGGGCGGCACGCGCGAGCAGCTGCGCGGTGAGCCGGACCGTGACCGCCAGCCGGACGCTCCCGAAGAGGCGGCGGAACCCCGGGCCGTCCAGGGCGTGCTTCGTCATGCCCGCGCGGAGTCCGTCCTGGCGGAGGAAGGGCGCGGTCAGGTCGAGATCCTGCTTCATGAGACCCACCGTGCCGCACGGCACGGGTGTCCTGCCGCCGTCGTCCACAGGCATACCTGGTCGGTCCGTCGCGTCCCGACGACACGCGCGCCGCGAGCGGCTCAGCCACGCACGTGCGTGGATGAGCCGACCAGACCGGGCGTGTCGGCGGGAGCGCAGCCGGTGCCGGGCACGGCCGAGGGCCGGGAGCGTGTGCTCCCGGCCCTCGGCGGTGATGCTGCGGTATGCCGTCAGTGACGGTCGCGCGGGGTGGTGGCCCCGCCCGCGCCGAACCCGTCGTCGTCGGGGTCGGCCAGACGGTTCGCGCCGGAGTCGTCGCGCACCTGGTTGGCCTCGGCGAGGTCGCGCACGGACATCTCCTTGTCGGCGTCCAGCTTGCCGAGCTCGGCGAGCTTGCCGCTCTTGCGGTCCGCGAGGTACTCGTTCATCTCCTTCTTGATGACCGGCAGCAGGAAGTAGACGCCGAGCAGGTTGACGAACGCGCAGACGAACAGGAAGTTGTCCGCGAACGCCAGCACCTGGCCGAAGTTGAGGATGCAGCCCGCCACCGTGAAGAGGAGGAAGACGACCCGGTAGATGAGCGTCGAGGTCCGGGTGTCACCGAACAGGTAGTTCCACGCCCGCTGGCCGTAGTAGGACCAGGTGATGAGGGTGGAGATCGCGAACAGCGCGACCGCGACGGCCAGGATGGTCGGGAACCACGAGATGTTCTCGGCGAAGGCGTCGGAGGTGATGACGACACCGCCGCCGTAGTCGTAGCTGTCGTCCGCGAAGACCTGCTCACGGGTCTCGTTGTAGAACGTGGTGTCCGCGATGACGATCGTCAGCGCGGTCATGGTGCAGACCAGGACGGTGTCGATGAAGGGCTCGAACATCGCCACGAAGCCCTCGGACACCGGGCGGCGGGTCTTGACCGTCGAGTGCGCGATCGGCGCCGAGCCCAGACCGGCCTCGTTGGAGAAGGCCGAGCGGGTCAGCCCGACGACGAGCGCACCGATGAACCCACCGGTGACCCCCTCGGCGGTGAAGGCACCGGTGAGGATGTCGCCGATCGCACCGGGGATGTGCGGGATGTTCGTCAGGATGACGATGAAGCAGGCGAGCACGTAGATGCCGCCCATGAGCGGGACCAGCGTCGAGGTGACCCGGCCGATGGACTTCATCCCACCGATGATGACCGCGCCGATGAGGGCGGCCAGCACGAGGCCGAAGATGAGCCCGGCGGAGGTGGAGGCCAGGAAGCTGTCCTCGCCACCGGTGACCTCGACAGCCTGCGAGTAGGTCTGGTTGGCCTGGAACATGTTGCCGCCGCCGACGCCGAAGAAGAGGATCGCGAGGGCGAACAGGCCGGTGAGGCCGACGGACAGGAACTTGGGGAACTTGCTGAACGCCACGGGGAGGTACTTGAACGGGCCGCCGGACACGGTGCCGTCGGCGCGGATCTCGCGGTACTTCACACCGAGCGTGCACTCGGCGAACTTCGTCGCCATGCCGAAGAGGCCGGCCAGGATCATCCAGAAGGTCGCCCCCGGACCACCCAGGGTGACGGCGACGCCGACACCGGCGATGTTGCCCAGGCCCACGGTGCCCGAGACGGCGGAGGTCAGCGCCTGGTAGTGCGGGATCTCACCCGGGTCGTCCGGCGAGGAGTACTTCCCCCGCAGGGTGTCCCACGCCACCTTGATGCCGCGGAACTGGATGAACCCGAAGTAGATCGAGATGATGACGGCCGCGGCGAGCAGCCACATGACCACGAAGGGCATCGGGATGCCGGGGATCTCGAAGAAGATGACGTCACCGGACACCTTGGTGATCGTCTCGAAGCTGGAGTCGACGGTGGACTCGAGGTTCTGGACCCACTGGGGGTCATCGACCGCCTCGGCCATGGACAGGGGAATGGTTCGCAACATGCGTCACACTGTTTGCCACATCCGGAAGTTGGTCAACGACATACCCCGATCGTGACCAAAACGTGATCCGCTCCCGGAACACCGGACAGCCCTTCCTCGTTGAGGCGGCTCCGGCCGGTCGGGTGCCCCGTCGCGGTCTGTGACAATACCGAGCATGAAGCGCACCCACCAGATCGCTCCCCCGCGCCCGGCGCAGCTGCCCGAGCGTCCGTCCGTCGACGGACTCGAGGAGAAGTGGGTCGCGGTATGGAAGGACACCGACGTCTACGCCTTCGACCGGGACGCCGCCCTGGCCGGACCGCGCGAGGAGATCTTCGCCGTCGACACCCCGCCGCCGACCGCGTCCGGCACGCTGCACCTCGGTCACGTCTTCGGCTACACCCAGGCCGACTGCCTCGCGCGCTACCACCGGATGACCGGCAAGCACGTGTTCTACCCCATCGGGTGGGACGACAACGGGCTGCCGACCGAGAAGCGGGTGCAGAACTACTACGGCGTGCGCGGCGACGCGACCCTGCCCTACGACCCCGACTTCACCCCGCCCCAGCGCGGCGGCGACGGGAAGAGCATCAGGGCCGCGGACCAGGTGCCCGTGGGCCGCTCCACCTTCATCGAGCTCTGCGAGGAGCTCACGGTCATCGACGAGCAGGCCTTCGAGGACGTCTTCCGCCGCCTCGGCCTGGCCATCGACTGGAACGTGCAGTACCGCACCATCGGTGACCGCTCCCGGGCCGTCGCGCAGCAGGCGTTCCTGCGCAACCTCGCCCGCGGCGAGGCCTACCAGGCGCTGGCGCCCGGCCTGTGGGACATCACCTTCCAGACCGCGGTCGCGCAGGCCGAGCTGGAGGCGCGCGACTACCCCGGCGCCTACCACCGCGTGGCCTACCACCGCGCCGACGGCGCACCGGTGCACATCGAGACGACGCGCCCCGAGCTCATCCCCTCGGTCGTCGCGCTCGTCGCGCACCCCGACGACGAGCGGTATGCCGACCTGTTCGGCACCACCGTCACCTCGCCGCTGTTCGGGGTCGAGGTGCCGGTGCTCGCCCACCCGCTCGCCGAGATGGACAAGGGCGCCGGCATCGCCATGTGCTGCACCTTCGGCGACATGACCGACGTGCAGTGGTGGCGCGAGCTGCAGCTCCCGACCCGCTCGGTCATCACCCGCTCCGGCCGGCTGCAGGAGCAGACCCCCGAGTGGGTCGCCGGCGGGCCCGGCGAGAGCCTCTACGACGAGCGGCTGGCCGGCCGGACCGTCCACGCCGCCCGCGAGGCCGTGGTCGAGGCGCTGCGCGCGTCCGGCGACCTGGACGGCGAGCCGACGAAGACGCAGCGCAAGGCCAACTTCTACGAGCGCGGCGAGAAGCCCCTGGAGATCGTCACCAGCCGCCAGTGGTTCATCCGCAACGGCGGCCGCGAGGACGGCGCCCCCGGGCTGCGCGAGGCGCTCATCGCGCGCGGCGAGGAGGTCCACTTCCACCCCGGCTTCATGCGCAGCCGCTACCGCAACTGGGTCGAGGGCCTCAACGGCGACTGGCTCATCAGCCGGCAGCGCTTCTTCGGCGTCCCGTTCCCGGTCTGGTACGCCGTGGACGCCGCCGGCGAGGTCGACCACGACACCGTCCTCGTGCCCGACGAGGCCCGGCTGCCGATCGACCCGGTGAGCGACGTGCCGGAGGGCTACACCGAGGACCAGCGCGACCAGCCCGGCGGCTTCACCGCCGACACGGACGTCATGGACACCTGGGCGACGTCCTCGCTCTCCCCGCAGATCGCGGCCGGGTGGCCGACGCGGGGCGGGTCGGGCGAGGGCTCGGACGCCGACCTCTTCGCGGCGATCTTCCCCTTCGACATGCGGCCCCAGGGCCACGACATCATCCGCACGTGGCTGTTCGCGACGATGGTCCGCGCCCACCACGAGCACGGCACCGTGCCGTGGACCGACGCGTACCTCAACGGCTGGATCCTCGACCCGGACCGCAAGAAGATGTCCAAGTCCAAGGGCAACGCCGTCACCCCGCTGGACATGCTGCAGGCCAGCGGCACCGACGCGGTGCGCTACTGGGCGGCCGCGGCCCGCCCCGGCGTCGACACGGTCGACGACCCCAACCAGATCAAGGTCGGGCGCCGGCTGGCGATCAAGCTGCTCAACGCCAGCTCGTTCGTCCTCGGCTTCGGCGAGCTGCCGCAGGGCTCCTCCGAGGCCGACCTCGTCACCGAGCCGCTGGACCGCGCCATGCTGGCCGGGCTGGCGGAGGTCGTGCGCCGGGCCACCCAGGCCTACGAGGCCTGGGACTACTCCACCGCCCTCGACGTCACCGAGTCGTTCTTCTGGACCTTCTGCGACGACTACCTCGAGCTGGTCAAGGAGCGCGCCTACGGCGGCGAGTTCTCCGCCGACGGCCCCGCGGGCGACCCCACGCCGCCGACGCTGTCCGCGCGCGCGGCGCTGCGGCTGGCCCTGTCGGTGCAGCTGCGCCTGCTGGCACCGGTGATCTCCTTCGCGACCGAGGAGGTGTGGTCGTGGTGGCACGAGGAGGGCACCTCGGTCCACACCCAGCCGTGGCCCGTCGTCGAGGAGCTGGCCGTCGCGGAGGGCGCGGACGCCGCCCTGCTCGGCACGGTCGGCCAGGCCCTCGCCGGGCTGCGGCGCGCCAAGTCGGAGGCCAAGGTCAAGATGCGCACGCCCATCGCGGCGGCGACGGTGGCGGGCCCGGCCGTCGAGCTGGAGCGGGTCCGCGCCGCCCTGGGCGACCTGGCCGCCGCCGGCAAGGTGACCGGCGAGCTGAGCTTCGACGAGGCCGAGCAGCTCGGCGTGCGCGACGTCGCCCTGGTGGAGGACCCGGCTTAGGCTGAGGTATGCGCAGGGGCACGAGGTCGACCAGTGGTGTCGCCCTCGCGGTGCTCGCCGCGGTGGCCGGGCTGAGCGTGCTCCTGTGGAGCTCCAGCAGCGGCAGGCCGCTGCTGGGGCCGCCCACCGGCACGTGGGAGCCCGAGATCGGCCTGCCCCCGCCGCTGCCGTCCTCCGAGCAGACCCCGGCGACGGCCGCCCCCACGGCGTCCTCCCAGCCACCGCAGGAGGGCTGGCAGGTCGACTGGTTGCTCCTCGGGGTGCTCCTGCTGGTCGTCGTGGTCGTCCTGCTCGTCGTCCGGGCGCTGCTGTCGCGGGACCGCGACGACGACGAGCCGCTGGAGATGGAGGAGGACGAGGAGCTCGCCGCGCTGCTCGAGGCCAGCGGTGACGACGTCCGCTACCGCGCGCTCGCCGAGGGGGACCCGCGCAACGCGGTCGTCGCCTGCTGGGTGGCGCTCGAGGACGCCGTCCGCCGCTCCGGGCTGCCGGACAACCCCGCCGAGACGGCCAGCGAGCTGACCCGGCGCGTGCTGGGCCGCTGGCAGGTCGACGAGACCTCGATCCGCACCCTGTCCGAGGCCTACCGCGAGGCCCGCTTCTCCCGCCACCCGGTCTCCGAGCAGCAGCGGGAGCAGGCCGTCGCCGCGCTCGACCGGATCCACGAGGACCTGCGCCGGCGGGCCCTCGCCGAGCAGGAGCGGGCCGCGCAGCGGGCCGGCGCCCCCGCCCCGGCGGACGGCGAGGACGGATGACCAGGTCCCTCCCGCCGCACCTGCGGCCGCAGCCGCTCGCCGGCGAGATCCGCCGGCACCTCGTGCCGGGGCTCGTCATCGCCGGCCTCCTCGGCGGCCTGCTCTTCTTCATCGGCGCCCTGCCCTACGCCTGGCCGCTGGCCCTGCTCGTCGTCGTGCTCGCCGGCCTGGTGGGCGGGTTGCTCACCTGGGGCCTGAGCACGACCGCCCGCGACGTCGAGCAGGCCTACTGGGTCTCGACCCCGCGCCAGGAGGCGGCACCCCCCGACGCCATGGACTACCGCCTGCTGCGGCTGCGGCGCGACCTGCGGGACGCCCTGGAGCGCGACGACCGTCGCGACGACATCTACCCCGTCATCCGCGAGCTGGCCGCGGAGCGGCTGCTCGCCCACCACGACGTGGACCTCGAGACCCAGCCCGAGCGGGCCCGGGCGCTGCTGGACCCGCACCTGGTCGCCTACCTCGAGCACCCCCCCACGGACACCCGCAGACGCAGCCGGAGCGCGCTGCATACCGCCATCGAAGGAGTCGAGAAGCTGTGAACGACACCCCCACCCCCGCCCTGGACGTGCCCGAGGTGTCGCGTCGCGCCGCGCAGGTGCTCGACCGGGTCGAGCAGGCGGTCGTCGGCAAGCGCGAGGCGCTGACGATGGTGCTCACGGCGGTGCTCTCCCGCGGCCACGTGCTCCTCGAGGACTTCCCCGGCCTGGGCAAGACGCTGGCCGCGCGGTCCTTCGCGCAGACGCTGGGGCTGGACTTCACCCGCGCGCAGTTCACCCCCGACCTGCTGCCCTCCGACCTCACCGGCTCCTTCGTCTTCGACCAGAGGAGCACCGAGTTCGTCTTCCGCCCCGGGCCGCTGTTCACCGGGCTGCTGCTGGCCGACGAGATCAACCGGACCCCGCCGAAGACCCAGTCGGCCCTGCTCGAGGCGATGCAGGAGCACCAGGTGACCGTCGAGGGCCAGACCTTCTCGCTCCCGCAGCCCTTCCACGTGCTGGCGACCGCCAACCCGGTGGAGTACGAGGGCACCTACCCGCTGCCCGAGGCCCAGCTGGACCGCTTCCTGGCCCGGGTCTCCTTCGGCTACCCCTCCCCCGAGGAGGAGTGGGACGTGCTGCGTCGCCGGGTCGCCCGGCAGTCCGAGGACCAGCGGCTCGACCCGGTCACCGACGCGGCCGGGCTGGCGGCGATGCAGGAGGCGGTCGAGCGGGTGCCCGTCGAGGACGACATCTCGCGGTACTGCGTCGAGCTGGCCTCGGCGACCCGCCGGCACCGGGCGGTCCTCGTCGGCGCCTCGCCCCGCGGGTCGCTCGCCCTCATGCTCACGTCAAGGGCGTATGCCGTGATCCACGGTCGCGACTACGTCACCCCCGAGGACGTCAAGGCGGTGGCGCACGCCGTGCTGGACCACCGGATCTCGATCAAGCCCGAGCTGTGGATGTCGGACACCGGGGGCGCCGCCGTGGTGACGGCGGCCCTGGGGCAGGTGCCGGTGCCCGGCTCGCGGACGGGGGCCTCCACCGTCGACGAGGACGACGTGCAGCCCGAGCGGTCCGCGGCGCGGCCCTGATGGCGGCCTTCGAGCGGGCGGACGCGTGGCGGCCCACGCACGCCCTCCAGCGCTGCCTGGTCGCGGTGCTCGCCATCGCTCCGGTGGCGCTGGTGTTCCGGCGCCCGGACCTGCTCGTGCTGGTCAGCCCGCTCGCGCTCGTGCTGGCGTGGAGCCTGGCGACCCGGCCCCAGGAGCGCCCCGACCACCGGTTCGGGCTCTCGCACGGGCAGGTGCGCGAGGGCGACCAGGCGCTCGCCGTGGCCGACCTCGAGCCCGTGGAGGGGGCCGAGGTGCTGTCGGCGGCCCTGACCCCCGCGCCCTTCGTGACCGCCGTCCTGCAGGAGCGGATGCGCCAGGCCCGGGACAGCGACGGCCTGCTCGTGCAGCGGACGTGCGCGGTGGCCGACGCCGACGGGCCCCAGGTGCAGGGCTACCGGCGGCTGCTCGTCGGGGTCCGGGTGACCCGGTGGGGCGTGCGCCGGATCGGTCCGCTGCAGGTCGCCGCCGCGAGCGCCTGGGGGTCCTACCGGTGGGGGCCGCTGTCGATGGAGGCCCAGGGGCTGCGCGTGCTGCCGCAGCCGGCGGCCTTCGACACCTCGGCCCCCGCGCCGCACCCGCGCGGGCTGGTGGGGATGCACCGCTCGAGCCGGCCCGGGGAGGGCAGCGAGTTCGCGACCATCCGCCCGTTCCAGGTCGGCGACCGGCTGCGGCGCATCCACTGGCCCCGCTCGAGCCGCACCGGGGAGCTGCACGTGACCTCGAGCTACGCCGACCAGGACACCCACGTGGCCGTGCTCGTCGACGCGCACTACGACCTGGGCCGCTCCGGCGGCCTGGACGGCGACGTGAGCTCGCTGGACCGGTCGGTGCGGGCCGCGGCCGCGGTCGCCGAGCACTTCCTGCACCAGGGCGACCGGGTGAGCCTGCGGGTGCTCTCGGCCCGCACCCCCCTCGTCGTCCCGACCGGCACCGGTCGGCGGCACGGGGTGCGGATCCTCGACACGCTCACCGGGGTGCAGGCCTCGGTGGACGAGCAGACCGACCCGCGGCGGGTCCACCTCGGGATCGGCTCGGGGACCCTCGTCGTCATGATCTCCTCCCTCGTGTCCCCCGACGCCCTCACCCAGGCCGCGACCCTCGCGGCGCGCGGCACCTCGGTCGTCGTGGTGGACGCCCTGGGCGAGGCCGTGGCGCGGGTCGCGCCCAGCGGCGAGCACGACCCCCTGGCGCGGACCGCCTGGCGCATCCGGATGCTGGAGCGGGACCGGGAGATCCGGGCGATCCGGGCGCAGGGCGTCGCGGTGGTGCCCTGGCTGGGCCCGGGCAGCCTGGACGTCGTGCTGCTGGAGCTGGCCCGCCGCCGACGCCGGGTGGGTGCCTGATGGGCGAGCTGCGCGAGCACTGGGTCAACCTGCGGACCGCCTCCCCCAGCCACCTGCGGGTGCGGCTGGTGGCGCTGGCGGGGTCGGTGGTCTTCGCGCTGTGCCTCGTCGCGGCCGGCGGCGGGGGGCCGGTCGTGTGGATCGGCACGGTCGTGCTGGGCGCGCTCGTGGTGGCCCAGCCCGCCGGCGTCATGCCGGCCTTCTTCCTCGTGTGGGCGGTCGCGGCCTGGTGGGCCGCCGTCCCGGGGCCGTGGCACTGGGCGCTGCTGCCCGCGGCGTGGAGCCTGCTGCTGGTGCACGCCAGCGCCGCCCTCGCGGCCTCGGTGCCGCCCCAGGCGACGGTGCCCCGCTCCGTCCTCGTCCGGTATGCCGCCCGCGTCGGCGTCGTCGCCGCGGCGGTCACCCTGGTCTGGGGTCTCGCGGCGCTGGCCGCCGGGGGCGGCGCGAGCGGGGGCGCCGGGCCGGTGCCCAGCATCGTCGGGCTGGCCCTGCTGGCGGCGGCGCTCCTCGGCTACGCCCGCCTGCGTCAGCGGCACACCGCACCGGACGCGCGCTAGGAGCGCACCGGACGCGCCGTCGCGCCGCACCGGACGCACGGTCGGGCCGCACCGGACGCGCGGCGAACCCGCACCCGAGGCATACCTCCCTGCCTATGCTGGCGCCATGACAGCCCGCGCCGACCCGACCACCCGGTGATGAGCAAGGGCTCCGGGCGCGCCCGGTTCCCCCGGTCGGTCTACGCCCTGGGCAGCGACCCCGACCCGCGGTTCAGCCTGGCCAACGAGCGCACCTTCCTCGCCTGGATCCGCACCGCGCTGGCCTTCCTGGCGGCCGGGGTGGCGCTCGAGGCGCTGGCGGTGCCCATCGCGCCGGGGTACCGGCTGGCGGCCTCCGCCGTCTTCGTCGTCCTCGGGATGCTGGCGGCGGTGCAGGCGTGGGTCGGCTGGTTCCGCGTGGAGCGCGCGATGCGCGAGGGTCGGACCCTCCCACCCCTCACCATCGGTGCGGTCATCGCCGTCGGCGTGCTGCTGGCCATCCTGCTCGTCGCGGCAGGCCTGCTCGCGTGAGCACCGCGCCCGACCGCCCCTACGACCCCGGGCTGCAGCCGGAGCGCACGCTGCTCGCGTGGCGCCGGACGGCGCTCGCGCTGGCGGTGGTGTCCGCCGCGATCGCCCGGTATGCCGGTGACCGCCTCGGCCTCGTCACGGCCGCCCTCGTGGGTGCTGCGGGGGTGGCGGGTGCCGGGTGGGCCTACCACCGGGCGACCCAGCGCTACCGACGGGTCCATCGGTGGCTGCACCAGGAGGACACGCTGGCGGGTGACGGCCTCGCCTTCGCCGTCGCCAGCGCGTCGCTGGGGGTCGTCGCGCTCGCCGCGGCGGTCTACGTCACCCAGGTGGGGCTGGAGCGGCTCGGCTGACGCGCGCAGAGGCGCAGGGTCGGCCCGAGCGGCACCGCCACGCGTCCGGTGCGGCACCGCCATGCGTCCGGTGCGGCACCGCCACGCGTCCGGTGCGGCACCGCCATGCGTCCGGTGCGTCCTGAACGCGCGTCCGGTGCAGGGTCAGGCGCTCTCCTTGCGCTGCTGACGCTTGCGGGGGGCGACGTCGCGCCGGACGATCGTCGGGTTGACGTTCTCCTGGACGACCTCGCGGGTGATGACCACCTTGGCGATCTGGTCGTCGGAGGGGACGTCGAACATCACCGGCAGCAGCACCTCCTCGAGGATGGCCCGCAGCCCGCGGGCGCCGGTGCCGCGCAGCAGCGCCTGGTCGGCGATCGCCTCGAGCGCCTCGTCCGCGAACTCCAGCTCGACGCCGTCGATCTCGAACATCTTCTGGTACTGCTTCACCAGCGCGTTGCGCGGCTCGGTGAGGATGTTGACCAGGGCGTCGCGGTCCAGCGGCGACACCGTCGTGATGACGGGGAGGCGGCCGATGAACTCCGGGATGAGCCCGAACTTCATGAGGTCCTCCGGCAGCACGTCCCCGAAGTGCTCGCCGGCGTCCTTGGCCGACTTCAGCTCGGCGCCGAAGCCCAGCCCCTGCTTGCCGGTCCGCGACTCGATGATCTTCTCCATGCCGGCGAAGGCCCCGCCGACGATGAAGAGCACGTTGCCGGTGTCGATCTGGATGAACTCCTGGTGCGGGTGCTTGCGCCCGCCCTGCGGCGGCACGCTCGCGACCGTGCCCTCGAGGATCTTCAGCAGCGCCTGCTGCACGCCCTCGCCGGAGACGTCCCGGGTGATCGAGGGGTTCTCGCTCTTGCGGGCGATCTTGTCGATCTCGTCGATGTAGATGATGCCGGTCTCGGCCTTCTTCACGTCGAAGTCGGCGGCCTGGATGAGCTTGAGCAGGATGTTCTCGACGTCCTCGCCGACGTAGCCGGCCTCGGTGAGCGCTGTCGCGTCGGCGATGGCGAAGGGGACGTTGAGCATCCGCGCCAGGGTCTGGGCGAGGTAGGTCTTGCCGCACCCGGTCGGTCCGATGAGCAGGATGTTGGACTTGGCGATGTCGACGTTGTCCTCGCCGCTGCCCTTGCCCTCACCGGCCTGGATCCGCTTGTAGTGGTTGTAGACCGCGACGGCCAGCGCCCGCTTGGCGGGGTCCTGGCCGACGACGTAGTTCTGGAGGAAGTCGAAGATCTCGCGCGGCTTGGGCAGCTGGCCCAGACCCAGGTCGCTGGACTCGGCCAGCTCCTCCTCGATGATCTCGTTGCACAGGTCGATGCACTCGTCGCAGATGTAGACCCCGGGGCCGGCGATCAGCTTCTTGACCTGCTTCTGGCTCTTCCCGCAGAACGAGCACTTCAGCAGCTCACTGCTCTCGCCCATACGTGCCACCTGGTCGTCCTTCCTGAGCTCGGGCCTGCGGTCCGTCGGACGGGCCGGGCCCGTCCTGTCCGCCCGACGCTACCTTGCCGGGAGGGGTTTGGGCAGGGTTTTCCGGGCGTCGCCCGCGTGTTGGTGCCCGCTGTCCGCTGTCAGCGCAACCACCTGCGCCGGCGCGGCGACGGGGAGGCCGACGGCCGGGTCCGCGCGGACCCGGCCGTCGGCATACCTCGGGACCTCAGTCGTCCAGCGAGGCCTTGCGCGAGGCGAGGACCTCGTCGACGAGGCCGTACTCCTTGGCCTCGGCCGCCGTGAGGATCTTGTCGCGCTCGATGTCCTTCTGGACCTGCTCGGGGGTGCGCCCCGAGTGCTTGGCCCAGGTCTCCTCGAGCCAGGTGCGCATGCGCAGCACCTCGTTGGCCTGGATCTCGATGTCGGAGGCCTGGCCGTAGTCGCCGCCCGCCAGGGCCGGCTGGTGGATGAGCACCCGGGCGTTGGGCAGCGCGAACCGCTTGCCCGGCGCCCCGGCCGCCAGCAGCACGGCGGCCGCCGACGCGGCCTGGCCGATGACGAAGGTCTGCACGTCCGGCTTGATGTACTGCATCGTGTCGTAGATCGCGGTCAGCGCGGTGAACGACCCACCGGGTGAGTTGATGTACATGAGGATGTCGCGGTCCGGGTCCTGGCTCTCCAGCACGATGAGCTGGGCGATGATGTCGTCGGCCGACGCGTCGTCGACCTGGACGCCGAGGAAGATGATCCGGTCCTCGAACAGCTTGGTGTAGGGGTCCTGGCGCTTGGTGCCGTAGGAGGTGCGCTCCTCGAACTGCGGCAGGATGTAGCGGCTGCTCGGCGCGAGCGGCGCCGCGATCCCGCCACCGGGCTGCGCGGGGGTGCCCATCCAGGCGCCACCGGCGTAGGGGCTGTGCTGCTGGGGGTAGGTCATGGGGAGATCAGCTCTCTTGTCGCGTGCGGGTGGCCGGTCAGGAGGTGGGCGACGACGGCGCGTCGCCGGAGCGCTCGTAGACGTGGTCGACGAAGCCGTAGTCCTTGGCCTCGGCCGCGGTGAACCACCGGTCGCGGTCGGAGTCGCGGGTGATCTGCTCGACGCTCTGCCCGGTGTGCTCGGCGATGAGCTCGGCCATCTGCTGCTTGATGTGCAGCATCTGCTCGGCCTGGATCTTGATGTCGGAGGCGGTGCCGCCGATGCCGCCCGAGGGCTGGTGCATCATCACCCGGGCGTGCGGGGTGGCGTAGCGCTTGCCGGGGGCGCCCGCGGAGAGCAGGAACTGCCCCATCGAGGCGGCCAGGCCCATCGCGACGGTGGCGACGTCGTTGGGGATCCACTGCATGGTGTCGAAGATCGCCATGCCGGCGGTCACCGAGCCGCCCGGAGAGTTGATGTAGAGCCAGATGTCCTTCTCCGGGTCCTCCGCGGCCAGGAGGAGCAGCTGGGCGCAGATGGCGTTGGCGTTGTCGTCGCGCACGTCCGAGCCCAGGAAGATGATGCGCTCCTTGAGGAGCCGGTTGTAGATCTGGTCGTCCAGGCCGGCCTGTGCCGGGCGCTCGGCCATGGTGGTGTCCTCAGTCATGTGCTGCTTTCCCTCGCTTCGTCCGGGGTATGCCGTGCGGCACCTGTGCTTGTCAGTGACCCTAACGCCCGGCCCGGGCACGACACTCCCGCACCGGGGTGATGTTCGCCGTGAGCGCACTGCCCCACCCGGCCACGGGTGCGCGGGGCCGCGGCGCCCGCCCGTCGGCGCTCGGCCCCCCGGCGTTCTAGGCTTGACCGGTGACCGCCACCTCCCGCACCGACCGCACCTGGCTGGTGGCCCTGGCCGCCTCGCTCTGGGGGCTCTCCGCCCTCTGGCGCGGCCCCCTCGCCCAGGAGCTGCCGTCCCTGGCCATCGTCTTCTGGGAGCACGTGCTGCTCACCCTGGCCCTGCTGCCGTGGCTCGTGCCGGCCCTGCGCCGGTGGCGGGCCGCGACGCCGCGCACGCAGGTGAGCGTCCTCGTCATCGGCGCCGGCAGCTCGGCGCTGGCGACGACGCTGTTCACCGCCGCCTTCCGGCTGGGCGACCCCATCACGCCCCAGGTCCTGCAGAAGCTGCAGCCCTTCATCGCCCTGGCCCTGGCCGCGGTGCTGCTGGGCGAGCGCCTGCGCCGGTCCTACCTGCTCTTCCTCGTGCCCGCGGTCGTCGGGGCGTGGCTGATGACCTTCCCCGACCCCCTCGCGGTGAGCGTGAGCTCGGCCCAGGCGGCGCTGCTGGCCCTGGGTGCCGCCGCCCTGTGGGCGGCCGGGACGGTCCTGGGCCGGGCGGCCAGCGCCGAGCTGCGCTTCGTCGACCTCACCGCCCTGCGCTTCTTCGTCGGCCTGGTCACGCTCGCGGTCATCGCCGGCTTCACCGGGACCCCGCTCGCGGTGCCGCTGTCCGCGGCGCCGTCCATCCTCGCGCTCGTCCTGCTGCCCGGGCTCGCGGCCATGACGCTCTACTACCGGGCGCTGCGGCACACCCCCGCCGCGCGGGCCACCCTCGCCGAGCTCACCTTCCCCCTCACCGCCGCCCTCATCGGCGTCGTCGCCTTCAGCAGCCGGCCGGAGCCCACGCAGTGGCTGGGCATGGCGGTCGTCGTCACCACCGTGGTGGCCCTGTCGCTGCACGAGCACCGGGCGCAGCGCCCCTCGGTCCGCGCCCCCGCGCCCGCCGACGCCCTGCGCTGACCGCTCCCCGGCCCACCCCGGCCCTCCCCTCCCGGCCCGCACAGTGCGCGACTGCACCGGGTATGTCGCGAAATCCCCCTGCTGGGCGACACATCCGGTGCAGTCGCGCACCGCGGCCGCAGCCGGTCTCGTCGAGCGCGTGCGGACCCTCAGCCTCGTCCCGGGAAGTGGCGGCGCCACTCGTCGCTCGGCGGCCCGAGCGGGATGCCCCGCTGCGCGAAGATCCGGCGCAGACGCTCCACCGTCCGGCCCGGCGTGCGATAGATGTCGGCGCCGACGAGCACGACGATGCGCCACGCAGCGTCCTCGAAGTCCTCCCGGCGCCCGAGGTCCGCCTCCCACTGGTCCTCCCGCTCGACGTGGTGCCGCCCGTCGTACTCCACCGCGGTCCGTGTCGCCCGGTCCCCCGCGTCGAGCCGCCGCATCAGGTCCCCCCGGTCGTCGTGGAAGCGCAGGTCTGTCTCGAGCTCGGGAAGGCCCGAGAGCACGCGCAGCATCCGCGCCCGGGTCTCCATGGGTGAGTCCACGCCGGCCCGGACGAGGCCGGCCGCTCGCCGGGCGAGGCGGGAGCCCCGGCCCGTCGACTCCTGCGCACCCTGCCCCAGCCGCTCGGGCGTGATCCGGCGTCGGGCGACGAGGCTGTCACCCAGCACCACCAGGTCGACGAGGTCGAGGACGCGCGCGCAGTCGAGGAAGGTGTCCAGCGGCGTCGTGACCCGCTGACCCCGGAAGACCACCGGCTCCCGCGACGAGGCGTGCACGACGAGATCCTCGCGGGCCGACCGCGGCCGCCCCGTCGGCACGCTGACGTGCGGACGCACCGCGTGCGGGACGACGCCACCCCACAGCCCTGCGGCGGTGTGGTGGGACGCGAAGGCGTCGGCCGGCGCGACCAGCAGCACGGCCCGTGCGCGCACGTAGCCGTCCACCCGCACCCGGCGGTCGACATACACGCCGCGCAGCAGGCACACGTGGTCCCGGTGCAGCTGCGCCCGCGTCATCCCCGCCTCGCGCGCACGGCGGTACGTGAACGGCATCGCCGTGAACCCCTCGGCGCTCCCCTCAGGCTGGCTCATCGAGCCAGCGTGCCCGCTCCCCTCCCGTGCTCGCAGACGTTGTCCACAGCCCACCCCGAGCAAGAAAAATAGCGACTGCACCGGGTATGCCGTGAGATCGCCCTGCTGGGCGGCATACCCGGTGCAGTCGCGCACCGTGCGTGGAGGGTCAGGCCTTGGCGGCGGTGTCCTCGTCGGAGGCGTCGGCCTCGTCGACGGGGTCGGTCTCGTCGGCGTCGACGACCTCGTCGCCGGCCTCCATGACCTGGTCACCGGCGGCGACCTCGTCCTCGTCGTCACCCTCGATGGCGTCCAGGTCGACCACGTTGCCGTCGGTGTCGGTGACCGTGGCCTGCTCCAGGACGTTGGCCAGCGCCTTGCGGCGGCCGACCTCGGCGACCATCGCGGGCACCTGGTTCTGCTGGTCGATCTGCTGCGCGAACTGCTGGGCGTTCATGCCGTACTGCTGCGCGGTCATCATGATGTACTCGATGAGCTCGCCCTGGTCGACCTCGACCTCGTCGCGCTTGACCAGCGCGTCGAGCAGGAACTGCGTCTGCATGGCCTTGGTCGTCGACTCGGTCACCTCGGCACGGTGCTCATCGTCCTCCAGGCGGTTCTCGCCCTCGAGGTGACGGTGCACCTCGGCCTCGACGAGGCTGTCCGGCACCGGGATCTCGACCATGGCGAGCATGGCCTCGAGGACCTTGTCGCGGGCCGCGACGCCCTGCTCGAAGCGGGCGCCCTGCTCGGCCTGCTGGGCCAGGTCGGCCCGCAGCTCGTCCATGGTGTCGAACTGGCTCGCCAGCTGGGCGAACTCGTCGTCCAGCTCGGGCAGCTCGCGCTCCTTGGCGGCCTGCACGGTCACCGTGACGTCGGCCTTCTCGCCCTTGCGGTCCCCACCGGCGAGCGGGGACTGGAACTCCACCGTGTCCCCGGCCTTGGTGCCGCGCAGCGCCGTGTCGAGCCCGTCGAGCATGGTGCCCGAGCCGATCTCGTAGGAGACGCCGGTCACCGAGTCGATCTCCTCGTCGCCGATGACGGCGGTGAGGTCGATCGTCAGGTGGTCGCCGGTCTTGGCCTTGCGCTTGATGGGCTTGAGGGTGCCGAAGCGCTCGCGCAGGTTGTCGATCCGGGTCTGCACGTCCTCCTCGGAGGCCTGCACCGGGTCGACCTCGACCTCGATGCCAGAGAAGTCCGGGAGGTCGAACTGCGGGACGATGTCGACCTCGGCCTCGAAGGCGAGGTCCTGGCCCTCCTCCATCGGCAGCGAGGTGAGGTTCACCTCGGGCTGGCTCAACGGGGTGAGGTCGTTCTCGGTCATCGCCTGCGTGTAGTACTCCGGGAGCGCCTCGTTGACGGCCTCCTGCACCACGGCACCGCGCCCGAAGCGCTGGTCGATGATCCGGTTCGGGACCTTGCCCTTGCGGAAGCCGGGGATCTGCACGTTGGCGCCGATGCTCTTGTACGCGGCGTCCAGCCGCGGCTTGAGGTCGGCGGCGGGGACCTCGACGGTCAGCTTGACCCGGGTCGGGGTCAGGGTCTCGACAGCGCTCTTCACTGCTGGTTGCTCCGTTGTCATGTCGGGGGTATGTCGTGGCCCGCCGGGCACAGCTCGGCCGCGGGCGGGCACGCGGATCAGCACCATGCTAGGTGGTCGGGGTAGCCGGATTCGAACCGGCGGCCTTCCGCTCCCAAAGCGGACGCGCTACCAAGCTGCGCCATACCCCGTGCTGGGGCGGCGTCACGGCCGCCCGCGGTGGAGGTTTAGACTAGCCGCTCGGCCGGGGCGAGCAGGACGTCGCGCTGGTCACGCGGGTGTAGCTCAATGGTAGAGCCCCAGTCTTCCAAACTGGCTACGCGGGTTCGATTCCCGTCACCCGCTCCACCGGTGCTCAGGTCCGTGACCCGACCGCCACGCGTCACGACTGCTGCTGGCGGACGGTCTGCTCGACCTGGTCCAGCAGCGTCCCCAGCTCTCCAGGACGCCGCTCGTTCGGGCGCACCTCGGCGCCGTCGAACTCCTCCATGGTGGACAGCGACACCTGCTGACGCACGACGACCGTGCTGTAGTTCGCCAGGATGAGCCGCCAGTGCTCGATGGCACGGACGCCACCCTCGGAGCCGTAGCCGACGAGGCCCGCCGCCTTGCCCTGCCACTCGGGGTAGAGCCAGTCCGTGGCGTTCTTGAGACCACCCGGGACCGAGTGGTTGTACTCCGGCGTGACGAGCACGAAGCCGTCGCACGCGTCCACCGCGGCGCTCCAGGCCAGCACGCTGTCGTAGGGGTACTGCTTCTTCGCACCACCCGGGACCTTCTCCCACTCCAGCAGCGGGACGCCGAAGGTCTTGAGATCGATGAGCTCGAACTCGGTCGAGCCCTCGCGGGCCCGGGCCTGCTCGTGCACCCAGCGCCCGACGCTCTCGCCCTTGCGGCCCTCGCGGAGGGACCCGATGATGATGCCGATCTTCATGGCACCATCCGACCACGCCCGGCTCAGGAGCCGTCGGCCGGGGGCACCATCTCCCCCCGGACGCCCAGCAGCCGCACCGGCCGGTCGTCCTCCAGCCGCTCGTAGAGCGCGAGGGCCTCGCCCGCCAGCACCGCGGGGTCGGTGGTGGGCTCCGGGAGGACGTGGGACCGGTGCACGGTGAAGAACGGCGCGAAGCGGACCTTGAGGTGCACCCGCCGGACCGGGCGGCCCTCCTCGTGGACGTCCTCGACGACCCGCCGCGCGAGCTCGCCCAGCGCCTCCCGCACCTGGCCGGGGGTGACCAGGTCCTGCTGGTAGGTCGTCTCCCGCCCCCGGGCGCGCGCCACCCAGGGCGTGTCGTCCGGACGGTCCGCGCCCTCCCCGCGCGCCAGCCCGGCCAGCCGGGGGCCGTTGCCCGGCCCGAACTCGGCACGGAGCACCTCGTCGTCGGCGTGGGCCAGCTCGGCGACCGTGGCGATGCCGAGCCCCGCCAGCCGGGTCGCGATCCGGCGGCCGACACCCCACAGCGCCGTGGTGGGGCGTGGGCCCATCACCTCGAGCCAGGTCTCGTGGGTGAGCACGGCCGTGCCGCGGGGCTTGCCCAGGTCGGTGGCGGTCTTGGCCCGGACGAGGGTGTCGCCGATCCCGACCGAGCAGTGCAGCGCCGTCTCGCGCAGCACCGCGGCCTGCAGGCCCCGCGCCACCTCCTGGGGGTCGTCGGCCAGCACCCCGACGAAGGCCTCGTCCCAGCCCAGCACCTGCACGACGGCCCCCGGCCAGGCGCGCAGGACGGCCATCACCCGCTCCGAGGCGTCCTCGTAGGCGGGGAGGTCCAGCGGCAGGAACACCGCCCCGGGGCAGCGGCGGGCGGCGACGCGCAACGGCATACCGGAGCGGACGCCGTGCTCCCGCGCCTCGTAGGAGGCGGTCGACACCACGGCCCGCTCGGTCGGGTCGCCCCGGCCGCCCACGACGACGGGCCGGCCGGCCAGCTCGGGCCGGCGCAGCACCTCCACGGCGGCCAGGAACTGGTCCAGGTCGACGTGCAGCACCCAGCGGCGGCTCACCCGACCATGGTGACCGAGCCCGGCCCCCGGCGCCACGGGGCGTGTTGCCCGCGGGGACGGGTGACCGCTCGGGTTAGCGTGAAGAGGTGTCGCCGGGACCGTCGGCGCGCGGCCGATCGCAGGAGTCGTATGTCTGACCACCACACCCGTGCCCGTCGCCGGTGGGCGGCGCTGGCCGCGTCAGCCGTGGTGCTGGCCGCCTGCACGCCGGGTGCGGACTCCCCGGACGACGCGGGCGACGGCTCCGGCACGACGGCGGGGTCGGGCGGCTCCGGCGCGGAGGGGACCGACTCCTCCAGCGGCGCGCTGGTCGCGGTGCCGGCGACCGGCCAGGAGACGATGGTGCTCGGCGGTGCCACCGCGGCCGAGCTCTCCGTCCAGGCCTCCCGCGCCTTCTTCGAGAGCGCCCCCGTGGTCGTCGTCGCGGCGCAGGACGAGCAGCTGGCCGCGGCCTCCGCCGGTGTCGCCCTCGGGGCGCCGGTGCTCGTGGACGGCCCCGGGGTGGTCGAGGAGGTCGAGCGGCTCGGGGCGGGGACGGCCCTCACCGTCGGCCCCGTCGAGGACCCGGGAGTCGACGTGCTCGCCGTCGAGGACGGGCCAGGTCTGGCGGAGGTCCTGGGGGCCGACGCCGGGGGCGAGCCGGTGCCCGACGGCGAGCAGGTGAGCGCGCTGCTCGGGCTGGACCCGGACGGGGGGAGCGTCCTGCAGGGGCCTGCCGAGGAGGCCTCTGCCGACGCCGGTGCCGACGCCGCGGCGCAGACCTCGGGGGACCCCGGCGGGCAGACGGCCGCCCCCGCGGAGCCGCTGGAGTCCGACGTCGAGGAGCTGCCCGGGACCGCACGGCCCGAGCCGGTCGGAGGGACGACCGTGCTCAGCACCGGCGCCGACCGGGACGCCGCGGCGGTCGCCACGGCCCTGGCCGCCGGGGCGCCGGTGCTGGTCGCGCCGGAGGCGGACCCGCGGGCCTCCTCGGAGGTGGTCCGCGCGATCGCCGACGCGGCCCCGGGCGCGGTGGTCGGCGTCGGTCCGGAGTTCGGTGACACCGAGACGCTGACCTCGACCGCCCGCGCGGCGGCCACCGGCGTCGAGCTGCCCGGCGGCGGTCAGCTGGTGCTGCCCGGCAAGACCTACGTCGCCCTCTACGGCAACCCGACGACGTCCTCCCTCGGCGTCCTCGGCGAGCAGGGGCCGGAGGAGACCGTCGCGCGGGCCGAGGAGATCGCCGGTGCCTACACCGATCTCGTCGACGAGCCGGTCGTGCCGGCCCTGGAGATCATCGCCACCGTCGCCAGCTCCGACCCCGGCCCGGACGGCAACTACTCCAACGAGATGGACGTCGAGACCCTGCGACCCCTCGTCGACCTGGCGGCCGAGCACGGGATGTACGTCGTGCTCGACCTGCAGCCGGGGCGCACCGACTTCGTGACCCAGGCCGAGCTCTACGAGGAGCTGCTGGTGCAGCCGCACGTCGGCCTGGCCCTCGACCCGGAGTGGCGACTCGGCCCCAGCGAGGTGCACCTGCAGCAGATCGGGCAGGTGGACGTGGCGGAGGTGGACGCCGTCGTGGACTGGCTGGCCGAGCTCACCCGCGACCACGACCTGCCGCAGAAGATGCTCGTCCTGCACCAGTTCCAGACCCGGATGATCCCGGGGGTGGACGAGGTGGACCAGTCGCGTCCCGAGGTCGCCGTGCTGATCCACGCGGACGGGCAGGGCGCCCAGGCGGACAAGCAGGGCACCTGGCGGTCGTTGCACGACTACGCGCCCTCGGTGACCCACTGGGGCTGGAAGAACTTCTACGACGAGGACCTGCCCGGGCCGCTGTCACCGGCCGAGACGATGCAGGTCGAGCCGACCCCCGACTTCATCAGCTACCAGTAGGACGCCCGGCCCCGTGCCCCCCTCCCCCGGAGGGGATCCCGTGTCGACAGCCTGGCTGTGGTGTGTTTGCCTGGGGGGCAGGACAGGTGCCCCGACCGGGGTGCCCGAACGGATGGAAGGAGCGACGTCATGGGTTTCATGGACAAGGCCAAGGACCTGGCGGGACAGCACGACGAGAAGGTCGACCAGGGGGTCGAGAAGGGCGGTGACCTCGTCGACGACAAGACGGGTGGCCAGCACTCCGAGCAGGTCGACAAGGCCCAGAACTTCGCCAACGACCGGGCCGACCAGTTCGGGGGCGTGGACGACGAGGACGACAAGGCCTGAGCCGCACCGGCACGACGAGGCCCCCGACCGGTCCATCCGGTCGGGGGCCTCGTCGTGCCGGTGTCAGGGCAGCGGGGGCAGGGTGCCGTCCGCCTCGTAGGCGCCCATCATGTCGATGCGCCGCTGGTGGCGCGGGTCGCCGGAGAAGTCGGTGGTGAGGAAGACCTCGACCATGGCCCGCGCCTCCTCGATGCTGTGCATGCGCGCGCCGATCGACAGGACCTGCGCGTCGTTGTGCTCGCGCATGAGCCGCGCCAGGTCGGGGTTGTAGGCCAGCCCGGCCCGGATGCCGGCGACCTTGTTGGCCGCCATCTGCTCGCCGTTGCCGGACCCGCCGAGCACGATGCCGAGGGAGCCCTCCTCCTGAGCGACCGCCCGGGCCGCGCGCAGCACGAAGACCGGGTAGTCGTCCAGGGGGTCGTGGTCGAGGGGCCCGTGGTCGACCACGTCGTGACCCTGCTCGGCCAGCCAGGCCACGAGGTCGCGCTGCAGCTCGTAGGCGGCGTGGTCACCACCGATGTGCACCCTCATGTCGACTCCTCTCAGCTGAAGTCCGGGCCCACGTCGCGGGTCCGCTTCATCTCGTAGAACCCGGGCGTCCCCGCCACGAGCAGGCAGCCGTCCCACAGGCGTCCTGCGGCCTCGCCCTTGGGCGCCGGGGTGACGACGGGGCCGAAGAAGGCGACGTCCTCGACCCGCACGACGGGCGTGCCCACGTCATCGCCCACCAGGTCGATCGCCCGCCGGTGGCTGGCCCGCAGGGCCTCGTCGTGGTCCTCGCTCGAGCCCGCCTCCGCCAGGGCCGGGTCCAGACCCAGCTCCTCCAGCACCTCGGCGGTGATGGCCTCGAGCTCCTCGCTGCCCCGGCCCTCGAGGTGGATGCGCTGCCCGTAGGCGTCGTACATCTTCCGGCGCAGGTCGTTGGCCTCGTCGTCGGGCAGGTCGCTCGTGGCCGCGACGATGGTGCGGACCGGGCCCCAGGCGCGGTCGAGCATGGCGCGGTAGCCCTCGTCGAGGTCGCGCCCCTCGTTGAGCACCGACAGGCTCATGACCGAGAAGGTGATCTCGAGGTCGCGCACCTGGGCCGCCTCGAGCAGCCAGCGGGAGGTCATCCAGGCCCAGGGGCAGGCCGGGTCGAAGAACATCTCGGCATGGGTGGTGCCGCCGGACGGGGCAGGGGACTCGTGAGAGGTCATGCGACCATCGTGTCACGGCATACCCTGACCTTCAGCCGCACCCGACGCTCGACGAGGAGACACCTGCATGCCCGGCAGCAACCTGACCCGCGACGAGGCCGCCGCCCGCTCGGCGCTCGTCCGGACCGAGTCCTACGACGTGGTCCTGGACCTCACCCGCGGGGCGGAGACCTTCTCGACGCGCAGCACGGTGCGGTTCACCTGCGCCCGCCCGGGCGAGTCCACCTGGATCGACTTCGTGGGTCCCGCGGTGGAGCGGATCGTGCTCAACGGTGCCGAGCTCGACCCGGCCGGCTCCGTCGTCGACTCCCGCATCACCCTGCCGGACCTCGCCGAGACCAACGAGCTGGTCGTCGAGGCGACCGGGGCCTACATGAACACCGGCGAGGGGCTGCACCGCTTCGTCGACCCCGCCGACGGCGAGGTCTACCTCTACACGCAGTTCGAGGTCCCGGACAGCCGGCGGATGTTCCCCGTCTTCGAGCAGCCCGACCTCAAGGCGACCTTCGCCTTCACCGTCACCGCGCCGGCGCACTGGCAGGTCATCTCCAACGAGCCGACCCCGGAGCCCACGCCCGCGGACGAGGCGGGCGGCACCGACGGCGGCGCCGTCGCGACCTGGTCGTTCGCCCCGACCGCCCGCATCTCGTCCTACATCACGGCGCTGGTCGCCGGACCGTACGACGTCGTCCGCGACTCGGTGGACACGCGCGCCGGCGAGGTGCCGCTGGCGGTCTACTGCCGCCGCAGCCTCACCCCGCACCTGGACGCCGACAACATCCTCGAGGTGACGAAGAAGGGGTTCGCGTTCTTCGAGGAGGAGTTCGACTGCGCCTACCCGTTCACGAAGTACGACCAGATCTTCACGCCGGAGTACAACATGGGCGCGATGGAGAACGCGGGCTGCGTCACCATCGTGGAGAACTACGTCTTCCGGTCCAAGGTGACCGAGGCGATCGTGGAGCGCCGCGCGCTCACCATCCTGCACGAGCTGGCGCACATGTGGTTCGGCGACCTCGTGACCATGACCTGGTGGGACGACCTGTGGCTCAACGAGAGCTTCGCGGAGTGGGCCTCGACGACCGCGCAGGCCGAGGCCACGGAGTGGACCGACGCGTGGACCACCTTCGGCACCGCCGAGAAGGCCTGGGCCTACCGGCAGGACCAGCTGTCCTCCACCCACCCCGTGGCCGCCGACATGGTCGACCTCGCCGCGGTCGAGGTGAACTTCGACGGCATCACCTACGCCAAGGGCGCCTCCGTGCTCAAGCAGCTCGTCGCCTACGTGGGGCGCGAGCCGTTCCGCGACGGGCTGCGGGCCTACTTCGCCCGACACGCCTGGGGCAACACCACCCTGCGTGACCTGCTCGTGGAGCTGGAGGCGACCAGCGGGCGCGACCTGAGCTCGTGGAGCGAGGTGTGGCTGGAGACCGCGGGGGTCAACACCCTGGCGCCCGAGGTGGAGGTGGCGCAGGACGGCACCATCGCCTCGCTGGCGCTCGTGCAGACCACGCCGCCCGAGCACCCCACCCAGCGCCCGCACCGGCTGGCCGTCGGGTGCTACGACCTCGAGGACGGCGCCCTGCGCCGCACCCACCGGGTCGAGCTCGACGCCGACGGTGCGCGCACCGAGGTGCCCGAGCTGGTCGGACGGGCCATGCCCGACCTGTTGCTCGTCAACGACGACGACCTCGCCTACGCCAAGATCCGCCTCGACGAGCGCTCGCTCGCGACGGCGCTGGAGCACCTGCGCGCCTTCGAGGAGTCGCTGCCCCGGGCGCTGGTCCTCGGCGCCGCGTGGGACATGACGCGCGACGGCGAGATGGCCGCGAGCGACTACGTCCGGCTCGTCCTCACCGCGCTCCCGGGCGAGACCGACTCGACCCTGCTGCGCGTGCTCATCCAGCAGGTGAGCGCCGCCGCCCTCACCTACACCGCGCCGGAGCACCGCGAGGCCGTGGTCGCCGACCTCACCGCGGGCCTGCGCGAGAGCACCCTGGCCGCCGAGGCCGGCAGCGACGCCCAGCTGCAGCTGGTGACGGCGTGGGCCTCCTTCGCCCGGTCCGAGGACGACCTCGCCCTGGTGCGGGGGCTGCTGTCCGGGGAGGAGAGGCTGGCCGGGCTGAGCGTCGACCAGGACATGCGCTGGACGCTGCTCACCGCGCTGGCGACGGCCGGCGCGGCGGGCGAGGAGGAGATCGCCGCCGAGCGGGAGCGGGACAACACCGCGACCGGCAACGAGAAGGCCGCGCGGGCGCGGGCCGCGGTGCCGACCGCGGAGGCGAAGGAGACCGCGTGGGTCGACGCCGTCGAGACGGCGGGCCTGTCGAACTCCGTGCTGGCCGCGATGGCCCTGGGCTTCGGCCGGGTGCACGACGAGGAGCTGCTCACGCCCTACGTCGAGCGCTACCACGACGTCGTGGCCCGGGTGTGGGACGAGCGCACGCACCACATCGCCGAGTCGCTGGCGGTCGGCTTCTACCCGCTCGCCGTCGCCTCACCCGCGCTGCTGCAGGCCAGCGAGAGCTGGCTGGAGGCGCACCCCGACGCCTCGAACAGCCTGCGCCGGACGGTCGCCGAGAACCGCGACGCCGTCGCCCGCGCCCTGCGCGCCCAGGCCTTCGACGCCCGGACCCAGACCCAGACCCCGGGCTAGACCCCGGGCTAGACCCCGGCCCAGGGCCAGACCCAGACCCCCTGCACAGGACGCGCGCCCTGGCCGCACAGGACGCGTGGTCCGACGACTCCGGACGCGTGGTCCGACGACTCAGGACGCTTGTTCGGCGTCCTGACGTGCGCTGATCCACACCCCCGGTCTGCAGCTGGCCTTCATCCACAGGATGGTCCGTGGGCCTGGTCGTCTCCGTGGTCGGGACAGAGGCTGAGCGGTATGGACCTCGCCTCCCTGCCCTCGGTCTTCAGCCGCCGGTTCGCACTCGATTCCGGTATGTCGTCCCGCGAGCTCACCGAGCTGCTTCTGCTCGGCGAGATCGTCCGAGGGTCGAGAAGCTGGTTCCGTCGTCCCCGTGCCGGCGTGCAGCCCGATCAGGAGGAGTGGCAGCGGGTGCAGGGCGAGCACCTCGACCGCCTGCGTCTCCAGCTGCACCGCTTCCCGGGGCACGTGGCCAGCCATACCAGCGCCGCTCTGCTGCACGGGCTCGCCGTCACCGTCTCACCCGACGCACCGGTCGAGCTGACCGTCCTCGAGGGCGTGCAGCGATCCCGGACACTGCCCGGCGTGATCCTGCACCACTGCGACTCCGCGGGCACCGAGGTGGCCGTCGTGGACGGGCTACGCACCACGAACCTGCTCAGGACGGTCGCCGACACCGCACGCACCCGCCGGTTACCGCACTCGACGGCACTGGTGGACGACGCCCTGCGCCGGGGCCTGCTGACCACGTCCGACCTGCGCCTGCAGCTCACCCTGCAGAAGCGGTGGAGGGGACGCCCCAAGGCCGTCGCCGCGCTCGCACTGTCCGATCCGCGGCGCGAGACCTGGCTGGAGTCGTTCTCCTTCGTCACGCTGCACGAGCGCGGGCTCCCGATTCCGCTCCCCCAGGTCGACATCCTCGACGAGGACGGCAGGTTCCTCGGCAGGACCGACGGGCTGCAGCCGGAGTCCGCGTCGTTCTACGAGGCGGACGGGCGTGGCAAGTACTTCCTCGACCAGTCCGAGACCGTCTCACCCGAGCAGTCGGTCCGTGGCCGCCTGGAGGCCGAGCAGCGCCGGCACGGTTCGCTCTGCGGGATCGGTCTGCGCGGGGTGCGCTGGACCAGCGACGAGATCATCGGCGACCCGGAGTCGGTGGCCGACCGCGCGAAGCAGGTGCTGGGAAACCCACCGGCGCCGGTCCGAGGGTATGCCGTGTGGAACGGCGAGCGCCGTCGTCTGCCGTTCTCGGCGGAGCGTCCGGCGGTCGACCTGGAGCAGATCTACGTCACCCGCAGCATGCGTGACCGCGCACGCCGTAGATCCTGACCACGAGGCACCGCCACCCTGTGCCGGACCGCGCGTCCGGTGCGGCCTGACCCCGCGTCTGGTGCGGCCTGACCCCGCGTCTGGTGCGGACTGAGCGCGCGTCCGGTGCGGCCTGAGCGCGCGTCTGGTGCGGCTTGAGCGCGCGTCTGGTGCGGCTTGAGCGCGCGTCTGGTGCGGCCTGAGGGCGCGTCCGGTGCGGCCTGAGGGCGCGTCCGGTGCGGCCTGACCGCGCGTCCGGTGCGGCCCTACCGCGCGTCCGGTGCGACGGCGCGGGCGATGCGGCGCGCGCTGCGCCAGGTGACGAGCTCGTCGAGCAGCACCGGCGCACCCTCCGGGCCGGCGAGCGGCACCCGCCAGTTGGGGTACTCCTCGTCGGTGCCGGGCTGGTTGATGACGCGCTTGTCGCCGGCCAGGTCGCTGATGCTGACCCCGAGGAGCTTGGCCGGGGTGCGGGCGAGGAAGGCGTGCAGCGCCTCCACCTGCTCCGCCACGTCGGCACCCTCGCGCAGCAGCCCACGCCGCCGCAGGTCGGTGAGCACCTCCTCCCGCGAGCGCGCCTCCTCCTCCTGCTCCACCTCGAGCGGACGGTCCAGCAGCCCGAGCCGCGAGCGCAGGTCGATGTGCACCCCCTCGAGGTAGCCGGCGGTCGGCGGCAGGTCGTGCGTGGTGACCGTGGCGAGGCACAGCTCGCGGTAGGCCTCCGGGTCCAGCAGGCTCCCGTCGCCGTCCCAGTCCCGCTCGAACCACAGGATGGAGGTGCCCATCACCCCGCGGTCGCGCAGGTAGTCCCGCACCCACGGCTCGACCGTCCCGAGGTCCTCGCCCACGACGACCGCCCCGGCGCGGTGCGCCTCGAGGAGCAGGATGCCGATCATCGCCTCGTGGTCGTAGCGCACGTAGGTGCCCTGGAACGGCTCGGCACCCTGCGGGATCCACCACAGCCGGAACAGCCCGATGACGTGGTCCACGCGCAGCCCGCCGCTGTCGCGCAGCGCGGCCCGCACCATCTCGCGGTAGGGGGCATACCCCAGCTCGGCGAGCTTGTCCGGACGCCACGGCGGCTGCGACCAGTCCTGCCCCAGCTGGTTGTACTGGTCGGCCGGCGCCCCGACGGTCACGCCCCGGGCGAGGGCGTCGCCCAGCCCCCACGCGTCGGCGCCGTCCGGGTGCACCCCGACGGCGAGGTCGGAGATGACCCCCAGCGACATCCCGGTGTCCAGCAGGTCGCGCTGCACCCGCGCCAGCTGCTCGTCGAGCACCCACTGCAGCCAGCAGTGGAACTCCACCTCGGTGGCGTGCTCCTGACGGTATGCCTCCACCGCCTCTCCCCGGGCGTCCTGCAGCTCCTGCGGCCACTGGCGCCAGAAGGTGCCGTGCTCCTGCGCCAGGGCGCACCACGTGGCGAAGTCCACCAGCCCCTGGCCCTCACGCTCGACGTAGGCCTCGAACGCGCGGGAGCGGCGCAGCGAGCGCGGATGGCGGAAGACGAGCCGCAGCGCCGCCTCCTTGGCCGCCCACACGGGGTCGCGCTCGAGGACGTCAAGGGAGAGGTAGCGCTGGGCGTCGTCGGCGTGCCACTCGACGAGCTGGCGGTCCGCGGCGGACAGGTAGCCCACCTCCGGCACGTCCTCGACCCGGATGTAGATCGGGTTGACGAAGCGCCGGCTCGTCGGGAGGTAGGGCGAGGGCTCCATCTCGCCGACCGGCTCCGCCGCGTGCAGCGGGTTGACCAGGACGAAGTCGGCGCCCATCCCGGCGGCCCACGCCCCGGCGTCGGCGAGGTCCGCGAGGTCGCCGATCCCCCACGAGCCGGCCGAGCGCATGGCGTACAGCTGGGTCATCAGCCCCCAGGCGCGCGCCCCCTCCTGGCCCAGGCCGGCCGGGAGCTCGAGCCGGGGCGGCGTCACGACCAGGGGCATCCGCGCCTCCGTGCCCCCGACCCGCACGACGACCTCGTGCCAGCCCAGCGGCAGGTCCGCAGGCACCTCGAGCAGTGCCCGGCGCACCGGGGCCCCGTCGATCTCCCGCTCCTCGCCCCCCACCTGCAGCCTCAGGTCGAGCCAGCGTCCGTCCTCGGTCCGCAGCGTCACTTCCGGCGACGCCTGCGCCTCGTGGTGGACGCGCACCTCGGGGTCGACACCCCGGGCGACGACGACGACCGGCGGCAGCAGCCGGTGCCACTCCCGCTCCTGCACGCGGGCCAGCTCCCGGTCGACGAAGTCCCCCTCGACGTCCACCCCGAGGGCCTCGAGCACGGCCACGACGGTCTCCTCGGGGACCTGCGCGTGTCGCCCCTGCCAGTCCCAGAACTCGGTCGCGATGCCGTAGGCGCTGGCCAGCTGGGCGAGGGCGGGGGTGCGCTGGGTCACGGGGGTCGAACCTTTCGGAGTGGACGGTCGCCCCCAGTCTGTCAGGAGAGGAGCCCCAGACCCTAGCGCCACGACGCGGGGCGTCCGGCCCGACGGACGGGGTGCACGACGCACGTCCCGGGACGCCCACAATGGAGGCATGCCGAATCTCGACGTGCCCTTCGACTCCTGGGGGTCGACCGTGGACTGGTTGCTCGGCGCACCGCTGCGGATCGTCCTCATCCTCCTCTTCGCGGTGGTGGCCCGCTGGGCGGCGCACCGCGCCATCAAGGGGGTGGTCGAGCGCGCCGCGACGCGCGCCGACGACCACGAGCGCTCGTCGCTGGAGCGGGTCTTCGACTCGGCGGCCGGGGTCCGTCGCGAGCGTCGCCGCCAGCGGGCGCTGACGATGGGCTCGCTGCTGCGCAGCATCGCGACCTTCGTCATCGCGACGGTCGCCCTGCTGACGATCATGGCCGAGCTGGGGATGCCGCTCGCGCCCCTGCTGACCAGCGCCGGCATCGGTGGCGTCGCGCTCGGCTTCGGCGCCCAGTCGCTGGTCAAGGACTTCCTGTCCGGCGTCTTCATGATCATCGAGGACCAGTACGGCGTGGGTGACTTCATCGACACCGGCGAGGCGGTCGGGACCGTCGAGGAGGTCAGCCTGCGGGTCACCCGGCTCCGCGACGCGAGCGGCGTCGTGTGGTTCATCCGCAACGGCGAGATCATCCGGATCGGCAACAAGAGCCAGGGCTGGGCGATGGCGACGATCGACATCCCCGTCGCCTACGACGAGGACCCGGCGCAGGTCATCCCCATGCTCCGCGAGGTCTCGGCCCAGGTGTACGCCGACCCCGAGTGGTCCACCAAGCTCCTCGAGGAGCCCACGGTGGCCGGCGTGGAGTCGGTCTCCGGCGGCACGATGACGCTGCGCATCTTCGCCAAGTGCCGGCCCGGTGAGCAGTGGGGCGTGCCCCGCGTCATCCGCGAGCGCGCCAAGGAGCGCTTCGACACCGAGGGCGTCCGCGGCCCGCGCATCACCCCCTTCGGGGACGCCCAGGCCTGAGGTCGTGCACCGCGGCGTCGGCCCCGCCACGCACGTGAACGCCTGAGCCGGTCGGGCCGGGCGTGTCGTCGGCCCGGCCACGCACGTGAACGCCTGAGCCGGTCCGGCCGGGCGTGTCGTCGGCCCCGCCACGCACGTGAACGCCTGAGCCGGTCGGGCCGGGCGTGCCGTCGGGCGACCCCCACCATCGTCCACCGAGAGGCCACGGCGCGTCTTTGGCAGGATGGACCGATGGCAGGGGCGCCGGAGGAACGCCACGACCAGGGTGACCTGGTCGCCGAGCACGGTGCCCGGCTGCACCACCTGGCGGCCGTGCTCACCGGGGCCACCGACGGCGCGACCCGGCTGACGGCGCAGACCCTGGCCGCCGCCGACCCGGGTGCCGGGTGGCGTGAGCTGCGGGGAGCGCTGGTCCGGGCCTACCTGCGCGCCGCGCCCCGCCGACCCGAGCGCATGCTGCCGGATGGGGTCCAGGACGCCGGCGACGTGCTGGAGCGGCTGCGTCCGCGCGAGCGGGCGGTCGCCGCGCTGCGCCTCGTGCACGGGGCCAGCACGGCCGACACCGCCGAGGCCCTGCGGCTGCCGGCCGAGAAGGTCGCGCGCCTCCTGCCCACCACGCCGGGGCTGGGCACCGCCCTCGAGGCGGTCGGAGACCGCTACGCCCTCCACGGGTCCGACCTGGCCGCAGCTCTCGAGCCCGCCGTCGCGCAGGCGCCGTCGGAGCCGCCCGGCCGCGACCGTCGTCGGTGGTGGTGGGTCGCCGCCGCAGCCGTGCCGCTGGCCGCCGTCATCGGTGGGTATGCGCTCTCCCCCGACCGGGAGGAGCCTGATGGACCGGACCAGGCGGCACCGTCGGGTCCAGGGGTCGTCCAGGTGGGTGCGGTGGACCTCTCCGAGGCCGGCTTCGAGCTGGACGAGGACGGCGAGCCGCCGCGCGGTGCGGCGGGGCTGACCCGGATGGAGACGCTGGAGCTGACCCCCGGACGGAGCACCTCCCTCGCCCTCAACACCGTCGACGCACGTTTCGGGGGTCAGGTTGCGTCCTTCGCGGTGCTGTGGTGCGACATGCCGCCCGCCGACGACCCCGCCCTGGACCGTCCGGTCGGCGAGATCGCGGTGGAGGGGTCCACGCTCACCCTGCCCTGCGCCGGCACCGCGGGCGAGCCGGCCGTCGGTCTCGACCACCTGGTCGCCCTGCCGGCGAGCGGCGATGCCGAGGTGCGCGTCACCGGTGACCTGCCGCCGGACGGCGGTGCCGTCCTGGGGCTCTACGCGCAGACCGACGACATGGCGGTGGAGCCGCTGCCCGATGGTGACCTGACCGCGGGACCACCCGTCCCCCAGGACGCGGTCGTCGTCGAGGAGGCCGGGGTGGTCATGCCCTTCGACCCGGGCGAACGGCTCGTGCAGCCGGTCGAGCTCTCGCCCACGAGCACCATCCGGGTCTGGTCCGGCCGGACCGGCGCCGTCTCGGTGCTCGTCGACGGCATACCGGTGACCGACGACGGCGACCTCGAGTGGTGGACCACCGGGCAGGCCGACTGGCGGGGCCAGAAGCCCGACATCCGGGAGGGCCGGTGGATGGTCTACGTCCCGGGGTCGACCCGGGAGTTCACCATCCCCGACGACGTGGTCCCGCCGAACAGCCGGCGGCCGGCCGTCGTCGAGGTCGTCGCGGACAGCTCCGAGCACGTCCAGGTCGTGGCGACGCAGGCCGTCCCGGGCGACGCGGATCGCGAGCCGGTGCCGCAGGCGGACGGCGGCGAGGCACCCGAGTTGGTCTCGGGGCACCGTCTGCTCGGCGCCTGGGAGCTGCCGATGGACGGGCTGGAGCGCGAGCTGCTCGACCCCGTCGAGGGCGAGGACGTCACCTGGGCCCTCCTGCCGTCGCGGTCCCGGGAGCTGGCCGGGACGACACCGCTGTTCTGGCGCGAGGGTGCCGTGCGACTAGGCCGGAGCCTGACCGTCGCGCGACAGGTGGACGACCCGTCCGACATCTCCCGCGTCATCGAGGAGGCCAGGATGTGGGAGGAGGGGTGGGTGCAGGAGCAGGACCTCACCGGCGCTGCGGAACCCTCCGACCCCGACGTCCCGCTCGCAATGGCACCCTCCACGCCTGGTCACCCGCCAGGGCTCCTCCTCGCCTACGGGAGCGTCGACTACGAGGACTTCGACTTCGCGGCGGCGCGGGTGCCTTCCACCAGCTGGCCCCGGGACGAGCAGCCGGAACCGTCCCAGTTCGTCTCTACCTCGCCGCTCGCCACGATCACCGGTGACGACCTCGACGAGGAGGGACGGACCACCGTCGAGATCCCGACCGGAGGCTTCGGGGCCCGCATCGAGACCGAGGGCCGGGGTCGCATCCGGTTCCAGGTCGGCGGGGAGCCGGTCGAGCTGCTGAACGGCACGGACGGCTGGTGGTCCAGCTGGACCGACCGGGACGTGGTCTCCGAGACCCTGCTGACCTACGGGGCCTACAGCACCACCGGCGACCGGGAGCTCAGCATCACCGTGCAGGACTACGAGGACGTCCGGATCGAGCTGCTGCGCCCCTGAGCCGGCGCCGTTCAGGCCCCTGACCCGGCGCCGCTCAGTCGTCCTGCGACAGCACCAGAGCGGCGTAGGGGCCCACGGTGACCAGGGCGCTGTCCGCCCGGTCGTCCCAAGGGCGCGGCTCGGTGTCCGTGTCGTGGGCGTGCACCGCGCCCAGCCCCGGCCCGAAGGACGGGGCGTCGGTGTTGCACCGCACCCGCCACCGGCCGGCGCGCGGCATACCCAGGCGCACGTCGTGCCGCGGGTGGGTCGTGAGGTTGACGACGACCACGACGTCGTCGCCCGGACCGCCCCGGTCCCAGCGGTGGTAGGCGAGCAGGCCGTCGTCGGCCCGGACGACGCTGGTGTGCCCGCCCCGGAGCCCCCGCGTCGTGCCGGAGGCGTCGCGGCGCAGCAGGACCAGCTGCCGGACCAGGTGCAGGAAGCCGGCCCGGTGGTGCGCCTTCGCCCAGTCGACCGGGCGCGTGTCGGTGAACCAGCCGTCCTCCAGGACGTCCTGGCCCTGGAAGAGCATGGGGATGCCCGGGGCGGTGAGCGTGAGCACCAGCCCCAGGGCGGAGCGGGTGCGGGCGTGCCAGGAGTCGGCGTGCCCCGGGGTGATCTGCTCCGGCACCCGGGCCCGGCCGTTCGCCACCTCGTCGTGCGACTCGGTGTAGACGACCCGCTCGTGCAGGGCCGCACCCCCGTCGCCGAGCACCGCCGCCGCGACCGCCCGCACGTCCCGGTGCGCGTCGTCCGCGGCCTCCAGCGCGGCCCGCACGGTGTGGACGAAGCCGGCGTCCCACTGGCTGTGGAAGCCCAGGCCACCCTCCTGCGGCGCCCGGGTGACCGCGGGGTCGCGCTGCATGTCCTCGGCGACCAGCAGCTTCCACGGCTGCCGCGAGCGCAGGTCGGTGGTGAGCGAGGCGAGGTAGCGGTCGCCCGCCGAGATGTGGTGCGCGGGGTCGCGCACGTCGCCCCACCGCGAGCGCACGAAGTTGGTGCCGTCGAAGCGCAGGCCGTCCACCCGGAAGTCCTCGAGCCACATGACGGCGGAGTCGCGCAGGAAGTTGCGGACCGCCTTGCGGTCGTAGTTCGGCCTCGTCGCCCCCCACGGGGTCAGGGCACGGCGGTCGTTGTAGAAGTAGGCCCCGCCGTAGCGACGCCGGCCGGCCGCGCCGTCGAAGCGCCACAGGTGCGGGCCGTCCGGTCCCAGGTGGTTGTGCACCACGTCGAGGATCACCGCGATCCCCCGGGCGTGCGCCTCCCGCACGAACCGCGCGAAGGCGTGCGGCCCGCCGTAGCTGGACTCGACGGCATACAGCTGGGAGGGGTTGTAGCCCCAGCTCGTCGCGGAGGCGAACTCGAAGGGCGGCATCACCTCGACGGCGCTCACCCCGAGCCAGGCCAGGTGGTCCAGGCGCCCCACGGCGGTGTCGAAGGTGCCCGGCCCCTCACCGGTGGCGGCGAAGGTCGGCACGTGCATCTCGTAGACGACGAGGTCGTCCCACCCCGGAGCCGTGAAGTGCTCGTCGCCCCAGTCGAGGTGACGCGGGTCGAGGACGACGGAGGCTCCGCGCGCGCCGGTGACCTGCCGCGCGCACGGGTCCTGCCGGGAGAGGTAGGGGCCGCCGCGGCGCACGAGGAAGCGGTAGTGCGTGCCCGGCCCCGCGCCCGGGACGAAGACCGACCACGTGCCGGAGCGGTGGTGGTCCTTCGCCAGGACGGTACGGCGTCGCGCGTCCCAGCCGCAGAAGTCGCCCACCACCGCGACCTGCCGGGCCTGCGGCGCCCAGACGCGGAAGGTGACGCCGTCGTCGTGGGGCACCGCACCCATACCCGGGTGGGAGGACGATCTGGGTGGCACGGCCCCGAGCGTAGGGGTCACGACCGACAGTGCCCCAATCGCCGAGGTGGGGCGGCACGTCCTGGACCACCGTGCGCGTTTGGCACCATGGAGAGGTGACCCAGCCCTCCCCCGACACCCCCACCACCGTCTACGAGCGCGTCGGCGGGCACCAGACCTTCGTCGACCTCGTCCACGCCTTCTACCAGGGCGTGCGGCAGGACCCGCCGCTGCGCGACCTCTACCCCGAGGAGGACCTCGGCCCGGCCGAGGTGCGCCTGCGGATGTTCCTCGAGCAGTACTGGGGCGGCCCCACGACCTACTCCGACCAGCGCGGCCACCCCCGGCTGCGGATGCGTCACCACCCGTTCCGGGTCACGCCGGCCCAGCGGGACCGCTGGCTGCACCACATGAACGCCGCCCTGGACACGGTGGCCGACCGGATGGACGCGCTGGACGAGCAGCAGATGCGGGCCTACATGGCGCACGCCGCGCAGGCCATGGTCAACACCCTCGAGGAGGACTGACCGGCGCGCGATTTGCGCGCACCAGGGAGGCGCGGCATAGCGTTGTCCCTCGTGACTCACCCCCCTTCCGCGCACGACGCGCCCTGGTGGCGCCACGCCGTCATCTACCAGGTCTACCCCCGCAGCTTCGCCGACGCGAACGGCGACGGGGTGGGCGACCTCCCCGGCATCACCTCCCGGCTGCCCTACCTCGCCGCGCTGGGGGTGGACGCGGTCTGGATCAGCCCCTTCTACCGCTCCCCCATGGCCGATGCGGGGTATGACGTGGCGGACTACCGCGACGTCGACCCGGTCTTCGGGACCCTCGACGACGCCGACGCGCTCCTCGAGCGCGCCCACGAGCTCGGCATCCGGGTCATCGTCGACCTCGTGCCCAACCACACCAGCGACGAGCACGCGTGGTTCGAGGAGGCGCTGGCCGCGGCGCCGGGCAGCCCCGAGCGGGAGCGCTACGTCTTCCGCGACGGCCGCGGCGACGGCAGCGAGCCGCCGAACAACTGGAAGAGCATCTTCGGCGGCATCGCCTGGACCCGGGTGACCGAGCCCGACGGGACCCCGGGGCAGTGGTACCTCCACCTCTTCGACACCAAGCAGCCGGACCTCAACTGGCGCAACCCCGAGGTCGTCGAGGAGTTCCACGACATCCTGCGCTTCTGGCTGGACCGCGGGGTCGACGGCTTCCGGGTCGACGTCGCCCACTCCCTCGTCAAGGACGCCGACCTGCCGGACTGGGAGGAGCGGGCCGTCATGGCCGGCGCGGACGACGAGCGGCTCGAGCAGAGCCACCTCGGCCCGATGTGGGACCAGGAGGAGGTGCACGAGGTCTACCGCGGCTGGCGGGAGGTGCTGGACTCCTACAACCCCGAGGGCGACCCGCAGCGCGACCGCATCCTGTGCGCCGAGGCGTGGCTGCCGACGCAGGCGCGGACCATGGCCTACGTCCGCCCGGACGAGATGCACCAGGCCTTCAACTTCCACTACCTGCAGGCGCCGTGGCGCGCGGCGGACCAGCAGCGGATCGTCGAGACCTCGCTCGAGGCCGCCGAGGCGGTGGGCGCGCCCACGACGTGGGTGCTGTCCAACCACGACGTGGTGCGCCACGCCTCGCGGCTCGGGCTGCCGGTCGGCCAGCCCCGGCCCAACGGCATCGCCGCCGGCGACCCCCAGCCCAACGCCGTCCTCGGGCTGCGGCGGGCGCGGGCGGCGACCGCGATGATGCTGGCGCTACCCGGTTCGGCCTACCTCTACAACGGGGAGGAGCTGGGGCTGCCCGACCACACGGCGCTGCCGGCCCACGTGCGGGCCGACCCGGCCTTCCACCGCACGCAGGGCGAGGAGACCGGCCGCGACGGCTGCCGGGTCCCCCTGCCCTGGGTCGCCGGTGAGCCGTCCTACGGCTTCGGCGCGTCGGACGACGTGGACACCTGGCTGCCCCAGCCGCTGCTCTACGGCTCCCTGTCCGCGGACCGCCAGGAGGGGGTGGCCGGCTCGACGCTGGAGCTCTACCGCACCCTGCTGCGGCTGCGCCGCGAGCACGACCTCGGCGTCGGCGGGCTGGAGTGGCTCACCGCGCTCGAGGGCATGTCGCTGCCCGAGGGCGTCGTCGCCTTCGCCAACGCCCGCCAGGACGGTCCGGTGGTCACGGTGCTGACGAACTTCGGCGAGGAGCCGGTGGTGCTGCCCCAGGAGCGCGAGGTCCTCGTCGCCAGCGGCCGCCTGCACCGTGACGCCGACGGGCGCCGCACGCTGCACCAGGACTGCACCGTCTGGCTGGGCTGAGCCGGGGCGAGGGTCGGGACGTGCGCACCATCGGGTTGCTCGGCGGGATGAGCTGGGAGTCCAGCGCGGAGTACTACCGCCTCCTCAACGAGGGGGTCCGCGAGCGGCTCGGCGGGCTGCACTCCGCGCGGGTCGTCCTCGCCTCCCTGGACTTCGCCGAGGTGGAGGCCCTGCAGGTCGCCGGGGACTGGGAGGCGGCCGGGCGGCTGCTCGCCCGGCACGCCCGCGGGCTCGAGGCCGCCGGCGCCGACCTCCTGCTCCTGTGCACCAACACCATGCACCAGGTGGCGGACGAGGTGCAGGCGGCGGTCGGCATACCGCTGCTGCACCTCGCCGACGCGACGGCCGGCGCCGTGCAGCGGGCCGGCCTGCGCCGGGTCGGGCTGCTCGGCACGGCGTTCACCATGGAGCGGACGTTCTACACCGGCCGGCTGGCCGACCACGGCCTCGAGGTCCGCGTGCCCGACGCGGCCGGCCGCGAGCTGGTGCACCGGGTCATCTACGACGAGCTCTGCCGCGGCGTCGTGCGCGAGGAGTCCCGGGAGGCATACCGGCGCGTCGTCGACGAGCTCGTGGGGCGCGGCGCGGAGGGCGTGGTGCTCGGCTGCACCGAGATCGAGCTGCTCCTGCGACCCGCCGACGTCACGGTCCCGACCTTCCCGACCACGCGGCTGCACGTCGAGGCCGCCCTGGAGGCGGCACTGGAGGAGCCGCCCACCTGAGGGGCCCCGTCAGTCCGCCTGGTCCGCGCCCGGTGCCCGGGCCACCTCGACCTCGGTGATCCGCAGCCCCTCCAGCGCGAGCACCGTGAGCCGCACGTCCTCGACCTCGACCGTGTCGCCCTCCTCCGCGACGCGGCCCAGCCGGTCCAGCACCAGGCCGGCGACGGTCTCGTAGGGCCCGTGCGGCAGGGGGGTGCCCAGGACGTCCTCGAGCTCCTCGACGATGAGGCTGCCCGAGACGACGGTGCGGCCACCGGCCACGACCAGCGAGTCCTCGGGGTCGCGCTCGGTGTCGTACTCGTCGTAGATCTCCCCCACCACCTCCTCGACGAGGTCCTCGATCGTGACGATCCCCTCGGTGCCGCCGTGCTCGTCGACCACCAGGGCGAGGTGCTGCTGCTCGTCCCGGAGCAGGGCCAGCGTCGCGAGCACCGGCTTGGTCACCGGCAGCGCGACGATCTCGCGGGTCAGGTCGCCGACCCGCCCCTGCGCGCGCTCCTGTTCCGGCAGGGTGAGCAGGTCGCGGATGTGCACGAAGCCGAGCACGTCGTCCACGCCGCGGCCGACCACCGGGTAGCGGCTGTGGCTGCTGCGCCGGACCTCCTCGACGACGTCCCGGACGCGGGTGTCGGCGGTGAGGAACTCCACGTCGGGGCGGGGCCGCAGCACGTCGCCCAGGATGCGCTCGCTGGCCCGGAAGACGTCGGAGAGGATCTCCCGGCTGTAGGGGCGCAGGTCGCGGTTGTCCTCGACGGTGCGCCGCAGCTCCTCGATCGCCATCTCCTCCTGGGTGGCGCCCGGGTCGCCCCCGAGCAGCCGCACCATGAGGTTAGTGGAGGCGGACAGGAAGGCGATGACGGGGCGCAGCAGGGTCGCGAAGAGGCCCAGCGGGGGCGCGAGCACCCGGGTGAAGCCGGCCGAGCGCTGCATGGCCAGGCGCTTCGGGGTGAGCTCGCCGAGGACCAGCGACAGGTAGGCGATGACCAGCGTCATGGCGACCAGCGCCACCGGGTCCGCCACCGAGGGCGGCATACCGAGGCCCTGCAGCCACGCGGACACCGACGGCGAGATCGTCGCGCCGCCGAAGGCGGAGGAGAAGAACCCGGCGACCGTCACGCCGACCTGGACCGCGGAGAGGAAGGTGTTGGGGTCGCGCACCAGGGCGGCGGTCCGCGCACCCCGCGGGCCGGACCGCGCGATCTCGTCGACCTGCGAGGGACGCAGCGACACGATGGCCATCTCCGTCGCGGCGAAGACGCCGCCGACGAGGACGAAGAGCAGGACCAGCACGATGTTGGTCAGGAGGGCGGCGTCCATGCGGTCAGGGTATGCCGGTGCTCACCGGCGCGGGCGTCGTCACCGCCCTGCAGCTGGGCCGACCCGCAGGCGAGGTCACCCCGCCTGCGTGGGCGTCGCACCGTCGGCCAGCGCGTCGAGCTCGCGCGGCAGCTCGCGCATCCGCACCAGCGGGGACAGCAGGACCGGGAGGGCGGCGACCACGGAGAGCGAGGCCAGCACCCAGAGGGTCGGGACGAGGCCCAGCTGCTGGCCGGCCACGCCGCCGACGAAGGCCCCGACCGGCATGGGGCCCCAGACGAGGAACCGGATGGAGGCGTTCATCCGGCCGAGCAGCGGCTTGGGGCACAGCCGCTGGCGGAAGCTCACCTGGGCGATGTTGTAGACCACGACGCCCCAGGAGATGAGGAGGTTGCCGACCAGCAGCGTCGGGACCGCGGGCAGGACCGAGGCCAGCGGCACGGTGAGCATCGCCAGGCCGGAGAGCACGGCGGCGATGGGGATGGCGCGGCCCTCGCCCACCCACCGGCCGAACCATCCAGAGGTGACCGCGCCGAGCAGCCCGCCGACCGCCCCGAGGGACAGGACCAGGCCCAGCGTCGTCTCGGCGAGGTCGAGGGTGGTGAGGGCGTACAGCACGAAGAGGGCGAAGACGCCCGAGGAGGCGAGGTTGCTCAGCCCGGTGCAGGCCACGATCCGCCGCAGGAGGGGGTGGGACAGCACGAAGGACAGCCCCTCCCGGACCTCCGTGACCAGCGGACGGCGGGCGGCGGGGTCGGGCGCCTGCTCCCGGTGCCGGATGCGGCTCACGAAGAGGGAGGACAGCCCCATGCAGACGCTGGTGACCGCGATGGTCAGCGGGGAGCCGAGCAGTCGCACCATCGCGGCCGCCGCGGCGGGCCCGACGACCATGGCGGTCTGCTGGCTGGCCTGCAGCTTGCCGTTGCCGTCGGAGATCTGCTCACCCTCGACGAGCTCGGGCAGGTAGGACTGGTTGGCCACGTCGAAGAAGACGGTGATGACGCCGACCCCCACGGCGACGACGTAGAGCTGGGCCATCGTCAGGACGTCGAGCACCCAGGCGGCCGGCAGGGTGAGCAGCAGCAGCGCGCGCCCGACGTCGCCGAGGACCAGCACGGTCTTCTTCCGCCAGCGGTCCACCCAGGCGCCCGCCGGCAACCCGATGAGGAGGAAGGCCAGCGACTCCAGCGTCGCCAGCAGCCCCATCTGGAAGGCGTCGGCCCCGAGGATCTGCACGGCCATGAGCGGCATCGCGAACCCGACGAACTGCGCGCCGAAGACGGACACGGTGTCGCCCATCCAGAGCTGGCGGAAGTCGTGGTGGCGCCAGAGGCTGGCGGGTCGCGAGGTCGTCACGGGGTCGATCCTGCGCCAAGTGATTGAGTTCTGTCAATCACTTTGCCAGGATGGAGGTATGCAGCACGACCCGTCGCCCTCGGCGTTCCGTCCCGACGTGGGTGCCACTCCTCGCGGTCCCGCCCCGACTCACCAGCCCCTGAGACCTCGGGGGCCCGTCGCGACGCCCGACCCGCACGACGGCGGGTTCGAGGCCAGCGACGCCGAGGCGAGGGCGCTGGCCTCGGGGGTGCGGCTGCGCATCCTGCGCCTGGCCCTCGACGAGCCGCTGACCAACCGCGAGCTCGCCGCCGCCCTGGACCTCAACCCGGCGACGGTCCTGCACCACGTGCGCACGCTGGTCGACACCGGCTTCCTCGAGGCGCTGGAGCCCCGCCGCGGCCGCCGCGGTGCCCGCGAGATCCCCTACCGCGCCACCGGCCGCTCCTGGTACGCCCGCACCCCCGTCACCTCCAAGGGCATGCTCGAGGCCTTCGTCGCCGAGATGGCCCAGGTGCCCGCCGACCGCGCCGACGTCACCATGACCCGGCTCGGGCTCCGACTGCCGCCGGCGGAGCTGGAGGAGTTCCGGACCCGGCTCGGCGAGCTGGTCGAGGAGTTCCACGGCCGGGCCCGCGACCTCTCCGCCGAGCCGTGGTCGCTCTTCCTCGCCCTCCACCCGGACACCAGCGCCCTGCCCGGGACGGCGCCCGAGGACCGGGCCGGTCCCGAGGGGGCCGGCGCGTAGGGCCGGCGACCGCGAGGCTCCCCGACCTCGCGGTGGGGCCGGCCACCCAGGACGCTCCCTCAGGCGCGCAGCACCACGTGGCCGACGCCGGTGGAGACCCGCAGCCACGAGCCGTTGCGGTGCACGGCGACCTGCGTGTCCCCCGGCCGCAGGAAGCCCAGCGCGTGCACGGCGAGGCCCGCCGCGGCGGGCACCTCGGTGCCCTCGACCGGCCGCCCCCACACCCGCGCCCGCAGCGCCTCGACCGCGGCGGCGCCGGAGCCCTCCGGCGACCCGGTGGCGACCTCGGCGATCCCGGAGCGCGCCGCCGCCACCAGCTGCTCGGAGGGTATGCCCCCGCGCGGCTCCCAGCCCCCGCGCGGCGGGGACTGCGCGGCCCAGGGCGGGGCGAGGGTGGTCGGAGGGACGGGCAGCGTCGTCGAGCTGTCTCCCGTGGCCGCCCGCCGCGCCAAGCGGTCGGTCAGCCCGGCGAGCGGCACGGTGACGTCCAGCGGCTGCGCGTCCGCCGCCAGGGCCATGGTCCGCAGCCCCAGGGTGAGCCCGTCGCGCATGAGCCCGGCCCCGGGCAGGACGCACACCCACGCGGCCAGCACCCCTGCGCCGCCGGTGGCCTGCAGCCGGATCGCGCCGTCCTCGTCGAGCCGCGCCGCCCGGCGGACCAGGGTGGCCAGGTCGGCGACCGACTCGCCGTCCGCGAGCGACAGCGTCTGCGGCGCGCTCACCGCGCCGCCCTGCCGCGCGCGCTCTCCCCGCGGAGCACCGGCGCCGGGCCGGTGACCGCGGCGAGCGCCTCGCGCTCGGCCTCCCCCAGGCGCCGCGGCCGCTGCTCGCGCAGGTCGTAGGCCACGAGGCTGACCCGGCCACGGGCATACACGGTGTCGTCGCCCACCGGCCCGGCCACGGCGTACCCCAGCTCGAAGGAGGCGCCGCCCACCCCGCCGCACCACACCGCCACGCGCGCCGGGGCGTACGCGAAGGACATGGGCAGCAGGTAGTCGATCGCCTGCGACACCACGAGCATGCCCTCGTCGATGAGGTCGCGACCCTGCCCGAACCACGCCTTGAACGCGTAGACGCGTGCCTCCTCGAAGAGCCGGAGGTACTGGACGTTGTTGACGTGCGCGTAGGCGTCCAGGTCGGACCAGCGGACGGTGATGTCGAAGGTCGAGGCGACCTCGGGGACGTCGGGCAGGGAGGTGCTCATGGCGCCATTGTGTCTGCCGCCGCGTCGCCGACGCGAAGGGCGGCCGCACCGATAAGGTTGGACGCAGCACCAGCACCCCCGAGCGGGAGGAGGCACCGTGACCGGCCCGGCCGAGCTGCAGGTGGCGCGCCCGACGGTGGCCCTCTTCGCGACCTGCTTCAACGACACGATGTGGCCGCAGACCCCGCGGGCGGTCGTCACCCTGCTGGAGCGGCTCGGCTGCCGCGTCGTCTTCCCGCGCGAGCAGACGTGCTGCGGGCAGATGTTCACCAACACCGGGTACGCCGACGCGGCTACCCCCCTGGTCCGCCGCTTCGTCGACGTCTTCGCCGGCGCGGACCACGTGGTCTCGCCGAGCGGCTCGTGCGTCGGGTCGGTCCGCGAGCAGCACGCGGTGCTGGCCCGCCGGGCCGGCGACGCCGGGCTGGAGCGGGAGGTGCGCTCGCTCGCACCCCGGGTGCTGGAGCTGTCCGAGCTGCTCGTCGACGTCCTCGGCGTGACCGACGTCGGCGCCTACTACCCGCACCGGGTGACCTACCACCCCACCTGCCACAGCCTGCGGATGCTCGGGGTCGGCGACAAGCCGCTGCGGCTGCTGCGAGCGGTCCGGGGCATCGACCTCGTGGACCTCCCCTCCGCGGAGGAGTGCTGCGGCTTCGGGGGCACCTTCGCGATGAAGAACGCCGACACCTCGATCGCCATGGGCGCGGACAAGGCGCGGCACGTGCGGGAGACCGGGGCCGAGGTCGTGGTGGCCGGCGACAACTCCTGCCTCGCGCACATCGGAGGGGTGCTGGACCGCCAGCGCTCCGGCGTCCGCACGGTGCACCTGGCGCAGGTGCTCGCCTCCACGCAGGAGGAGCAGGCATGACGGACCTCCCGGCGCAGGAGACCTCGCCCACCTTCCTCGGTATGCCCTCGTTCCAGCACGCGGCCGAGGCCGCCCTCGCGGACACCCAGCAGCGGCGCAACCTGGCGCACGCGACGGCGACGATCCGCGCGAAGCGGGCGGCGGCCGTCGGCGAGGTGGACGGGTGGGAGGACCTGCGTCTCGCCGGGGCGGCCGCCAAGGACGAGGCCCTGCACCACCTGCCCCACTACCTCGAGCAGCTGGAGGCCGCCCTCACCGCGCGGGGTGCGACGGTGCACTGGGCGCGGGACGCCGACGAGGCCAACCAGGTCGTCGTCGACCTGGCCCGGGCCAAGGCCACCGACGAGGTGGTCAAGGTCAAGTCGATGGCCACCCAGGAGATCGAGCTCAACGAGGCGCTCGAGGCGGCCGGGATCGCCGCCTGGGAGACCGACCTGGCCGAGCTCATCGTGCAGCTCGGCGAGGACCGGCCGAGCCACATCCTCGTGCCCGCCATCCACCGCAACCGTGCCGAGATCCGGGAGATCTTCGCGCGACGCATGGGCGCGGTGGGGCGGGCCGCACCGGACGACCTCACCGACGAGCCCGCGCGGCTGGCGGAGGCGGCCCGGCTGCACCTGCGGGAGAAGTTCCTGCGGGCCAGGGTCGCGGTCACCGGCGCCAACTTCGCGGTCGCCGAGACCGGGACGCTGGTCGTCGTGGAGTCCGAGGGCAACGGGCGCATGTGCCTCACCCTCCCCGAGACGCTCATCACCGTGGTCGGGATCGAGAAGGTGCTGCCGACCTTCGCCGACCTCTCCACCATGCTGCAGCTCCTGCCCCGCTCCAGCACAGGTGAGCGGATGAACCCCTACACCTCGATGTGGACCGGGGTGACCCCGGGCGACGGCCCGCAGGAGGTCCACGTCGTGCTGCTCGACAACGGCCGGAGCCGGGTGCTGGCCGACGAGGCCGGGCGGGAGGCGCTGCGGTGCATCCGCTGCTCGGCCTGCCTCAACGTCTGCCCCGTCTACGAGCGGACCGGCGGGCACGCCTACGGCTCGGTCTACCCGGGCCCCATCGGGGCCGTGCTCAACCCGCTGCTGCGCGGGACCTCCTCGGAGGTCGACCGGAGCCTGCCCTACGCCAGCAGCCTGTGCGGGGCCTGCTTCGAGGCCTGCCCGGTGCGCATCGACATCCCCTCGCTGCTCGTGCGGCTGCGCACCCAGGTCGTCGACGAGGCGAGCGGGCGTTCGGCCGAGGCCGCCTCGATGAAGGCGGCCGCCTGGGTGTTCGGCGACCACCGCCGGCTGGAGGCCGCCCAGCGGGCCGCCACCCTCGGCGGCCGGCTGCTCGGCGACCGCACGATCCGCTCGCTGCCCGGGCTCGGCGCCTGGACCCAGGCCCGCGACGTCCCCACCCCGCCCACGGAGACCTTCCGGCAGTGGTGGGCGCGGACGCACGGCGACGACGAGGGTGACCTCGACGACGCCCGCGGCCAGCCGGTCGTCGAGGAGCAGGACCTCGGCGGTGCGGGGCCGCATACCCGGCAGGAGGGGTCGTGAGCAGCCGCGAGGAGATCCTGGCCCGCCTGCGCCTCGCGACGGGGGACGTCACGTCGCGACCCGGGGAGCGCGGCCCGGTGCCGGTCAGCGCCGCGACCGCCGGGGCGGCGCAGGACACCCTGGAGCTGTTCGTCAAGACCGTGACCGACTACCGCGCCAGCGTCGGGCGGTGCACGCCGGAGCAGGTCGGGGCCGAGGTGGCGGCGGCGCTGGTGCGTGCGCGGGCGCACACCGTCCTCGTCCCGCCCGGGCTCGAGACCTCCTGGGTGGCGCGGGCGCGGGACGCCGGCCTCCGCCTGCGGGCCGACGAGGCCGAGGACGGCGGCCCGCTCACCGCCCACGAGCTGGACGGGATCGACGCCGTGGTCACCGGGGCGCGGGTGGCCGTCGCCACGACCGGCACCATCGTCCTGGACCACGCCCCCGACCAGGGCCGGCGCGCCCTCACCCTGGTCCCGGACCAGCACGTCTGCGTCGTCCGGGCCGACCAGGTGGTGCACGACGTGCCCGACGCGGTGGCGCTGCTCGACCCCGCGCGCCCGCTCACCTGGGTCAGCGGACCGAGCGCCACCAGCGACATCGAGCTGGACCGCGTCGAGGGCGTCCACGGCCCGCGCACGCTCGACGTCATCGTCGTCTGCTGAGCCACCCCCAGCCAGCGGACACGCCCCACCGGCGACCCTGAGCAACGAAAGGTTGCCCGAGCAGGGGTCGCAGGGCCTGCGCGGGCGACGTTTCTCTGCTCAGGTTGACGTGGGGAGTGTGCTGCGGCGCCGTCACTCGCCCCGCAGCACGTCGACGTGCACGTGGTCGAGGTGGCGCAGGACCGGGTCGTCCGAGTCCCCCGGTGCCCGGTAGTCCTGCCAGCCCCGCATCGAGCCGCGCACGCCCCAGTAGTGGTCGTCGAAGATGACGTACTGGACGGTCAGGTCGTCGGCCCGCGAGACCAGCCACTGCGCGAGCACCCAGCCGTCGTCGAGGTGCTCCTCGGTGACCGGCCGGAAGAAGACGTCCACCGCCCGGCCCTCGTAGTGCGTGGACTCCTCCCCGTGTCCGGAGGCCACCCCGCCGGGAGCGAACCCGCCCACGGGCAGGTCGCCCACCTCCGTGCGCACCGCGTCGAGCACCGCCTGCGCCCGCGGGGTGAGCCCGGACCCCGTCTCGTCCTCCGCGGCCGGCCCGGGCACCGGCACCCGGCAGGTCAGCGCCGTGTCGGCACGGGCACCGAGCACGGCCTCGACCACCCCGTCGGGCAGCTCCGGCGCCGCCTCGCCGGCGCCGGGTCCACCCAGCGAGCGGGCGGCCTCGGCGGTGGCCGCGCGCGCCTGGTCGCGGTCCAGCGGCACCCGCTCCCCGTCGACCTCGACCCCGCAGGGTGCCCCGACCGCCTCCACCCAGTCGCCGACCGGCCTCCAGGCGAGCACGACGGCCACGGCCAGGACGGCCACCAGGAGGGCTCCGACGACCCCGCGGCCCGTCGCGGCAGGAGCGGACGCGGGGGTCGGGCGCTGCGGCATACCTCATCCTCCCAGGGTCTGCTGACCTCGACCTGGGCACGGCCCACGACGACGGGTCGGGCAGCCCGCGCGTAGCGTGAGCCCCATGACCGATGCCTACTACGCCCAGGACGTCCCCGACACCCACCGGCCCTACGTCGCGGCTCCCGACCGGCACCAGAAGCTGGAGTACCGCCGCGTCGGCGACAGCGGTCTCCTGCTGCCGCCGCTCTCGCTCGGGCTCTGGTACAACTTCGGCGACAACCGCCCCTTCGACACCCAGCGGGCCATCCTGCGCCGCGCCTTCGACGAGGGGATCACCCACTTCGACCTGGCCAACAACTACGGCCCGCCCTACGGCTCCGCCGAGGAGAACTTCGGCCGGATGATGCGCACCGACTTCGCGCCCTACCGGCACGAGATGGTCCTCTCCACCAAGGCGGGGTGGGACATGTGGCCCGGCCCCTACGGCATGCTCGGCTCGCGCAAGTACCTCCTGGCGAGCCTGGACGAGTCGCTGCAGCGGATGAGCGTCGACCACGTCGACATCTTCTACTCCCACCGCGCCGACGAGGACACCCCCGTCGCCGAGACCGTGGGGGCGCTCGACACCGCGGTCCGCCAGGGCAAGGCGCTGTATGCCGGGATCTCCAGCTACTCCCCGGAGCGCACCGCCGAGGCGGTCGCCGTCGCCCGGGCGCTGGGCACCCCCCTGGTCATCCACCAGCCGGCCTACAACATGCTCAACCGGTGGGTCGAGGACGGCCTGCTGGAGGCCCTGCCGGGGCACGGCATGGGCTCGATCGGCTTCACCGCGCTGGCCCAGGGCCTGCTCACCGACAAGTACCTCGACCGCGACGACGCCGAGCGGGCCACCGCCCGGCCCTCCTTCGACAGCAGCGTGCTCACCGACGCCAACCGGGAGCGGCTGCGCGGGCTGGCGGCGGTCGCCGAGGGCCGCGGCCAGAGCCTGGCGCAGATGGCGCTGTCCTGGGCGATCCGTCCCGGCGGCGTGACGTCCACCCTCATCGGGGTGTCCAGCATCGAGCAGCTCGAGGACAACCTCGCCGCCGCGCACCGCACGGACTTCACCGACGAGGAGCTGGCCGAGATCGACCGCCTCTCCGGCAGCACCGAGGGCGTGGACATCTGGGCGCCGTCCGCGCAGATCGAGTGACTCACTAGGCTGCGTGGTCGTGACCGACACGCCGCTGGACTACCCGATCGACGACCTGCTCGACGTGCTCGACCTGCGCCGGGAGGGGTCGACGATGATCCGGGTGGCCTCCCCCGAGGGCACCGGCGAGGACCTCGCCGACTCGCAGGGCGACGTCTTCGCCGGGCGCAGCCAGCCGATGCCCCACGGCAGGGTCTTCGGCGGGCAGGTGCTCGCCCAGTGCCTCGTCGCGGCCGGGCGGACCGTCGAGCCGGTCGAGGACGGCTCGGACTCCGAGCCCCTGCCCCGACCGATCCACTCGATGCACGGCTACTTCCTGCGCCCGGGCGACGCGAACCGCCCGCTGCGCTTCCTGGTCGAGCGGATGCGCGACGGGCGCAGCTTCAGCGCCCGCCGGGTGCACGCCGTGCAGGACGGCCGCATCCTCATGTCCATCATCATGTCGTTCCAGGAGGTCTCCGCGGGGCTCGAGCACCAGATCGCGATGCCCCCGGCGCCGGCGCCCGGCACCCTGCGCTCGGACCGGGAGATCCTCGAGCAGGTGCCCCACCCCGTGGCGCAGGAGACCGCGCGACGCCGGCCCGTCGAGCTGAGGCACGTGGACCCGCTGCTGCTCGGCCCGGGAGAGCCCGGCGCGAGCGAGCAGTCGGTCTGGCTGCGGATCGCCCGCGAGCTGCCCGAGGACCCGCTGCTGCACGCGGCGATCCTGGCCTACGCCTCGGACTACACCCTGCTGGAGCCCATCCTGCGGCGGCACGGGATCGGCTGGGGCGACCCCCGGCTGCGCCCGGCCAGCCTGGACCACTCCATGTGGTTCCACCGACCGGCGCGGGTGGACGACTGGGTGCTCTACACCCAGAGCTCTCCGTCCGCGCAGTCCGGTCGTGGGCTCGGCACGGGGCACATGTTCGCCGCCGACGGCACGCTCCTGGCGACCGTCGGGCAGGAGGGCATGGTGCGGTTGAAGGGGTCCGCGGAGCACTGAGAGCCGACGCGGGGTTCGGATAACGATCCGGTCACGACGGGACGTGCACACCATCTCGCTGTAGACACCCTGGGAACCCCGGACGATACTGCCAGGGTCACCCCTGGGGATTCACGCGGCTTGTCGACGGAGAGAAGCTGTCCAGCGGCGACGTCCCACCGTTCAAGCAAAGGACACACTGTGCACCAGCCATCTGCTCGCCGGAGGACGCGTCTGCTGGCGCTCGCCGGCGCAGGGGCCGTCGTCGCACCGCTGGCCCTGGTAGCCCCCGCAGCATGGGCGAACCCGGAGATCACGGTCAACGAGGACGGCACCTATATCGTCATGCTCGCGGACAGCTCGCTGGCCGCCTACGACGGCGGGGTCAAGGGCATCCCCGCCACCAAGCCCGCCGAGGGGGAGAAGCTCGACACCACGAGCGCCGCCGCCGAGAGCTACACCGCCTACCTCGACCGGCAGCAGAACGCCGTGCTCGACTCCGTCGGCCTGGACCGGGCCGACGCCGTCTACACCTACTCGACGTCGTTCAACGGCTTCACCGCCGAGCTCACCGGCCAGCAGGTGTCCGCGCTGCGCAAGGACCCGAACGTCGCCGCGGTGTGGGAGGACGAGATCCGGACCTCCGACACCGTCACCACCCCCGACTACCTCGGCCTGACCGGCGAGGACGGCGTCTGGAACACCCAGTTCGGCGGGGACGCCGACGCGGGTGCGGGCATGGTCGTCGGCATCATCGACACCGGCTTCTGGCCGGAGAACCCCAGCTTCGCGGCGCTGCCGGGTGACCCCGCCGCGCCGGAGGGATGGCAGGGCGAGTGCGTCGAGGGTGACGCGGCCGACCCGGCCGACAACGTGGAGTGCAACAGCAAGGTCATCGGCGCCCGCTACTACCCCCAGGGCAACAACACGGCCTTCGACTTCCTGTCGCCGCGCGACACCGACGGGCACGGCAGCCACGTCGGTGGCACCTCGGCCGGCAACGTCGGCGTCCCGATGGACTTCATGGGTGACGACCTGGGCGTCGGCAGCGGTATGGCGCCGGCCGCCCACCTCGCGTTCTACAAGGCGCTCTGGGCGACCGAGGAGGGCGGCGGCTCCGGCTCCACGTCCGGTCTCGTGGCCGCCATCGACGACGCGGTCGCGGACGGCGTCGACGTCATCAACTACTCGGTCTCCGGCTCCTCGCAGTTCGTGGTGACCGCCGACGAGCTGGCCTTCCTCGACGCCGCGAACGCGGGCGTCTTCGTGTCGACCTCGGCCGGCAACAGCGGAGACACCATCGGCGAGAGCTCGGTGGCGCACAACTCGCCGTGGACCATGACGGTCGCCGCCTCGACGCACGACCGCACCAACTCGGCCGAGGTCGAGCTGGGCGACGGCCCCCCCGTCGCCCGGATCTCCGGCACCAACCGGTACGACACCGCGGCGCAGATCGCCGCGGCCTACCCCGAGGGCGTCGACACCGTCTACATCGCCACGGGCAACCAGTTCGCCGACGCGCTGTCCGGCGCCGCGGCCGCCTCGCAGGGCCTCGTCCCCGCAGCCGGTCTGGACCAGCCGGCCGTCGCCCCCGACGGCTCGCCCGCCCCGGTGCTGCTCACCAAGGTCGACGAGCTCCCCGGTGCCACGATGGAGGCGCTGGACTCGATCGACCCGGACAACATCGTCGTGCTCGGCGGTGAGGTCGCGGTCTCCGAGGACGTCGAGGACATGCTCGACGACTACGGCACGGTGACCCGTGTCGCGGGTGCCGACCGCTACGAGACCGCCGCGCTGATCGCGCAGCAGTACGGCGAGGTGGACCACGTCTACGTCGCCACCGGTCAGGACGAGGCCTTCCCGGACGCGCTGTCCGGCTCCGCGCTCGCCGGCAGCGAGGGCGTCCCCGTCCTGCTCACGAAGACCGACATGGTCCCGAGCGCCGTCGACGAGGCGCTGGCCGCCATGGGCGACCCCGAGATCCACGTCATCGGTGGCGAGGTCGCGGTGAGCGAGGACGTCTACGAGGACCTGGGCGCGAGCGCCCGTCTCTCCGGCAAGGACCGCTACGGCACGTCCGTCGCCGTCGCCGAGCAGTTCGGCTTCGGCGAGGACAACCCGGCGCCCGTGGTGCACACCGCCACCGGTCGCGACTACCCGGACGCCCTCGCGGGGTCGGCCCTCGCCGGCTACCAGGGTGTCCCGGTCATGCTGAGCCGCCCCGACATGGTGCCGAGCGTCGTGCTCGACGGCATGGTGGCCCTGGCCCCCGAGTCCGCCGTGATCCTCGGCGGTGAGGGCGCGCTGAGCGACGACGTCCAGATGCAGATCGAGGCGCTCTTCGGCGAGGACGAGACCTTTGCCGGCATCAGCGCCGGCGACGGCGTCGGCCCGGCCCCGCTGGTCAACTCGGCCGACATCCCGGCTGCGGGCGCGACCGCCGACGACGCGGAGCTGTGCCTGCCCGGCTCGCTGGACGCGGCCGAGGCTGCCGACCACATCGTCATCTGCACCCGGGGCACCAACGCCCGGACGGAGAAGAGCGAGACGGTCGAGGCCGCTGGTGGGATCGGCATGATCCTGGCCAACAACAACGACGGCGAGTCGCTCAACGGCGACTTCCACGCCGTGCCCACGATCCACGTCAACGGCACCGCCGGTGACGCGATCAAGGAGTACGAGGCCTCCGACCCCGACCCGATGGCCACCATCTCGGCCTCCGGCGAGGGCCCGGAGATCACCTACCCGGAGATGGCCGGCTTCAGCTCCTACGGCCCGGCGCTCGCCGGCGGCGGGGACCTGCTCAAGCCGGACATCACCGCCCCGGGCGTGGACGTCATCGCCGCGGTCTCCCCGGCCGGTTCCGGCGGGGCCAACTTCAACAGCCTCTCCGGCACCTCGATGTCCGCCCCGCACATCGCCGGTCTGGCCGCGCTGATGATGCAGGACAACCCGGACTGGGGCCCGATGGGCGTCAAGTCCGCGATGATGACCACCGCCGACCCGACCAACTCCGAGGGTGAGCTCATCACCTACGCCGGCGAAGCGGCGAGCCCGCTCCACTACGGGTCGGGCGAGGTCGAGCCGGGTGCTGCCTACGACACGCCGCTGGTCTACGACTCCGGCCTCGTCGACTGGTACGCCTACGCCTGCGCCATCGGCCAGCTCCAGCTGGTCGGCGGCACGTCGATCTGCGACCAGATCGGGACGACGGACCCGAGCGACCTCAACTACCCGAGCATCGCGATCGGCGACCTGGGTGGGGCGCAGACCGTCACCCGCACGGTGACCGACGCGACCGGCGACGGTGGCACGTTCACCGCCGAGGTCGAGGCTCCCCCGGGGGTCGACGTGGTCGTCGAGCCCTCGACGGTCACCGTGGCGCCCGGCGCGTCGGCGACCTTCACGGTCTCCTTCACCACCGCGGGTGCGGCCCTGGACGAGTGGACCTTCGGGTCGCTCACCTGGACCGGCCCCGGCGCTGACGTGACCAGCCCGCTGGCCATCCGGCCGGTGGCGATGGGTGCGCCGGAGGAGATCCGCGGCGAGACCACCGAGGGAGCGGCGGCCTTCGAGGTCACGCCGGGCTTCACCGGTGAGCTCACCTCGGTGCCGCACGGTCTCGTGGCCTCGGACGTCACCGACGTCGAGGTCACCTCGGACGGCCCGAACGGTGGCCCCGGTATCGCGGACGAGGTCGTGCCGGTCACGGTGCCCGAGGGCACCACGGCCATCCGGGTCGAGGTCGTGGCGTCGGAGTGGGCCCCGGACGGGCTCGACCTCGACCTCTACCTCGCGACTGCTGACGGCACCGTCGTCGGCCAGTCCGCCGCCGGTGGCTCGGACGAGTCGGTCACGATGATGGCGCCCGCCCCGGGCGACTACATCGTCGCGATCGACTACTGGGACGGCGCCGCGGGTGACACCGCCAACGGTCCGCTCCACGTCTTCATGCCGTCCGCGGACGAGGGCAACATGTCGGTCACGCCGTCCCCGGTCGCGGTGACCGCCGGCACGCCGCTGGAGCTGACCGCCGCCTGGACCGGGCTGGACGCCGCCACCCGCTACATGGGTGCGATCGGCTACAGCAACGGCACCGAGGAGGTCGCCTACACCCTGGTCTCGGTCAACACGCCGTGACCCTCGGTCGGCCGGGCTGAGGCCCGGCCGACCCTGAGCACCGGGCCCGTCCCCTCCTCGGAGGGGGCGGGCCCGACGCATACCCCCCTCCCCTGCACGGGACGCCGGTCATCGCCGTGGACGACGTCCTGCGGATTCCCGAGTCCGTGCGCGTCGGTGGCCCTCCAGGGGCCACCGACGCGCACACTGCGTCCGGTGCGCGGTCAGGCGGACTCGGCGCGCACCGCGGCGATGGCGTCGGCGGCCCGCACCAGGCCCAGGTGGCTGAACGCCTGGGGGTAGTTGCCGAGCATGCGGCGGGAGGCGGGGTCGTACTCCTCGGCGAGCAGGTCGAGGGGCTGGCCGGCGTCGACGCAGGCCTGCATGAGCCGCTCCGCCTCCTCGAGGCGACCGCTGCGGGCGTACTGCTCCACCAGCCAGAAGGTGCAGATGAAGAAGGTCGCCTCCCCGCCCAGCAGACCGTCCATGTTGTCGTCCTCGTGCAGGCGGTAGCGGTGCAGGAAGCCGACGTCGTCGACGAGGTCCTCCTCCAGCCGGCGCACGGTCGCGAGCATGCGCGGGTCGTCGTAGCCGCAGAACCCGGTGTGCGGGATCTGCAGCAACGAGGCATCGACCTCGGCGTTGGCGTAGGTCTGGCGGAAGGCGCCGTCCGGGCCGACGCCGCGGTCCTCGATCTCGGCCCGCACGCGGTCACGCAGCTCGCGCCAGTGGTCCACGTCGCCGGGCAGCCCGCACTCCTCCACCGCGCGGACCCCCTGGTCGAAGGCGGCCCAGATCATCACCCGGCCGTGCGTGAAGAAGTGCTTCTTCCCGCGCATCTCCCAGATGCCGTGGTCGGGCTCGGAGAGCCGCTCGGCCTGGGTCTGCAGCATCATCTGCTGGATCCCCCAGCTGTACCTGTCCTCCGCGACGCCGCCGTCGCGCAGCTGTGCCAGCGCGAGCATGACCTCGCCGATGACGTCGGCCTGGTACTGGTCGGCGGCGCCGTTGCCGACCCGGACGGGACGGGACCCGGCATACCCGCTCAGGTGCGGCAGCTCGCGCTCGGTGAGGTCACGCTCTCCCCCGAGCCCGTACATGATGCGCAGCTGGTTGGAGTGGCCGGCGATCGCGCGCAGCAGCCACTCCCGCCAGGCCTCCGCGCCCCCGTCGAGGCCGTGGGTCATCATCGCCTGCAGGGTCAGCGCGGAGTCCCGCAGCCAGGTGAAGCGGTAGTCCCAGTTGCGCTCCCCGCCCGGGTCCTCCGGGAGCGAGGTGGTCGCGGCGGCGACGATGCCGCCGGTGTCGGCGTGGGTGAGCGCGCGGAGCACGGTGAGCGACCGGGTGATCTGACGGGCCCACGGCCCCTCGGCCTGGATGCGCCCGGTCCAGGCCCGCCAGCCCTCGATGGTCTCCTGCAGCAGCACCTGGGGGTCGATGCGGGGCGGGAGAGGTCGCCAGGACTCCTGCCCGGTGAGCACCCAGCACAGCTCGTCCCCCTCGCCGAGGTGGTGCCGACCGCGGTGGGCGTCCTCCTCCGGCACGGGCTCGGGCAGCGGGCCGTGCAGGATCAGCCGGGACGGCCCTCCCACGGCGGTGAGGACCTCCTCCCCGCCGTCCTCCTCGACACGGGTGCGGTGCACCCAGGGCCGCAGGGTCGCGTAGTCGAACCGCATGATGAGCTCGTGCTCCACCTCCACGCTGCCCGACGTGCACCGGACGTGCCGGACGATGTCGGAGCGGCCGTCCCCCGGGGGCATGAAGGTGAGCACCTCGGCGGTGCCCTCCGGGCCACGCCACTGGGTGCGGAAGACGAAGGTGCCCTCCACGTAGTCGCGTGACTCCACCTCGCCCTCGACGACCCGGATCAGCCACCGGCCGTCCTGCTCGGTGCCGAGCAGCGAGGCGAAGACGGACGGGGAGTCGAAGCGCGGCAGGCAGAGCCAGTCGACGCTGCCCTCCGGGGAGATGAGCGCGGCCGTGCGCATGTCACCGACGACCGCGTAGTGGCCGATGGGGACGTCCGCGGTCGGGTCGGTGCCAGCAGTCATCCCCCGAGTCTGTCAGGTGCGGGACCGGTGGCCCCGGGCGGCGCCGCGGGACGCACATGGCCGGCACAGGTCCGCGGTGCACCATGGAGCCGGGACGGCTCCGTGGCGCCGCCCGCGGACGACGGACGGACGAGAGGATCACCGGTATGTGGTGGAACGACCTGCTGTGGGGGATGTGGAACGGGCTCACCGCCTGGGTGGTCCTCATCGCCCACGTCTTCGGGGCCTGGGAGCAGTTCCCCTTCTACGACGTGGACCGTGCCGGCAACTGGTACGACCTGGGCTTCCTGCTCGGCGCCGGCTCGCCGCTGCTCGGTCTGCTCGGTCGACGCGGCTGAGCGCGGCTCAGACCCCGCCGGCCCGGCTCGGCAGGGCCGACGGGGCCAGCCCGTCGGGCCCGGCCGGCGCTCCGGGGACGGGCAGCGCGCGCCGGGAGGTGACGACCCGCTCGACCCGGCTCACCGGGTCGCGGAACCGGACCTCGCGGGCGAGCAGCTGCAGCGGCGCGCTGAAGTCGGTGGGGTGGACCTCACGGACCACCGGGTAGAGCGGGTCGTCCACGATCGGGATGCCCAGCCCGCACAGGTGCACGCGCAGCTGGTGGGTGCGTCCGGTCGTGGGGGTGAGGCGGTAGCGGGCGTGGCCGTCCCGCTCGTCGAGGAGGTCGACGTGGGTGCGCGCGTTGGGCGCCCCTGGCACCACCCGGGCCCTCAGGTCGCCGCGCTCCTTGACGATCCGGTCGACGACCGTGGTGGGCAGCGCGAGGTCGGGGCGCACCGGCGCGAGCGCCTCGTAGGTCTTGGACAGCCCACCCTCCTGGACCATCCGCTGGTAGGGACCGCGCGCGGCACGCCGGGTGGTGAGCAGGAGCACCCCGCTGGTGAGCCGGTCCAGGCGATGGGCCGGGGCGAGCTCGGGCAGGTCGAGGGCGCGGCGCAGCCGGACGAGCACCGTCTGCGCCACGTGCCCGCCGCGCGGTGCGGTCGCGAGGAACGGCGGCTTGTCCACGACGAGCAGGCCGGTGTCCTCGTCGTGCAGGAGGACGTCGACGTCGAAGGGCACCGGCACCTCGGGCGGGAGGTCGCGGTGGAGGTACACCACGCCGCCCGGACGGTATGCCGTCTGCGCCGTCACCACGCTCCCGTCGCCGAGGACGATCTCGCCGTCGGTGAGGCGCCGGTCGATCCCGGCGGGGTCACCCGTCAGGTGGACGAGGAAGTCGACGACCCGGCCCCAGGGCTGCCCCTCGGGGTCGACCGAGCCGACGGGCATCCGCACCCGCGCCGGCCCCAGGCCGTCCCGCGGCGGGAGCGGCGCCGGAGGGCGGGGACGACGCGGCATACCCCTCAGTCGCGGGTGAGCCGGCGGTAGGTGACGCGGTGCGGGCGGGCCGCCTCGGCGCCGAGGCGCTCCACCTTGTTCTCCTCGTAGGCCCCGAAGTTGCCCTCGAACCAGTACCAGTTGGCCGGCTCGGACTCGGTGCCCTCGTAGGCCAGGATGTGGGTGGCCACGCGGTCGAGGAACCACCGGTCGTGGCTGATGACCACGGCGCAGCCGGGGAAGTTGAGCAGGGCGTTCTCGAGGCTGCCGAGGGTCTCGACGTCGAGGTCGTTGGTCGGCTCGTCGAGCAGCAGCAGGTTGCCGCCCTCCTTGAGGGTCAGCGCCAGGTTGAGCCGGTTGCGCTCCCCGCCGGAGAGGACGCCGGCCTTCTTCTGCTGGTCCGGGCCCTTGAAGCCGAACTGGCTGACGTAGGCGCGGCTGGGGATCTCGACCTGCCCGACCTGGATGAAGTCCAGCCCGTCGGAGACGACCTCCCAGAGGGACTTGTCGGCCGCGATGCCACCGCGGGACTGGTCGACGTAGGAGATCTCGACCGTGTCGCCGACCTTGACCTCGCCGCCGTCCGGCTCCTCCAGCCCGACGATGGTCTTGAACAGCGTGGTCTTGCCCACGCCGTTGGGGCCGATGACCCCGACGATGCCGTTGCGCGGCAGCGTGAACGACAGGCCGTCGATGAGGGTGCGCTCGCCGAAGCCCTTGGTGAGGTCCTTCACCTCGATGACCTGGCTGCCCAGGCGCGGCCCCGGCGGGATCTGGATCTCCTCGAAGTCCATCTTGCGGGTCCGCTCGGCCTCGGCGGCCATCTCCTCGTAGCGGGCCAGCCGGGCCTTGTTCTTGGTCTGCTTGGCCTTGGGGTTGGAGCGCACCCACTCCAGCTCGCTCTCCAGCCGCTTGGCGAGCTTGGCGTCCTTCTTGCCCTGGACGGACAGCCGCTCGCGCTTCTTCTCCAGGTAGGTGGAGTAGTTGCCCTCGTAGGGGTAGAGCCGGCCGCGGTCCACCTCGGCGATCCACTGCGCGACGTTGTCGAGGAAGTACCGGTCGTGGGTGACGGCCAGGACGGCACCGGGGTAGCTGGCCAGGTGCTGCTCCAGCCACTGCACCGACTCGGCGTCGAGGTGGTTGGTGGGCTCGTCCAGCAGCAGCAGGTCCGGCTTGGACAGCAACAGCTTGCACAGGGCCACGCGGCGGCGCTCACCACCGGAGAGCACCGTCACGTCGCTGTCGCCGGGCGGGCAGCGGAGCGCGTCCATCGCCTGGTCCAGCTGGGCGTCCAGGTCCCACGCGTCGGCGTGGTCGATCTCCTCCTGGAGGGTGCCCATCTCGGCCATGAGCGCGTCGAAGTCGGCGTCGGGGGCGGACATCTCCTCGGAGATCTCGTTGAACCGGTCGACCTTGCGCTTGATCTCGCCGAGCCCCTCCTCGACATTGCCGAGCACGGTCTTGTCCTCGTTGAGCGGGGGCTCCTGCTCCAGGATCCCCACCGAGTAGCCCGGGGTCAGGCGGGCCTCGCCGTTGGACGGCTGGTCCATCCCGGCCATGATCTTGAGGATCGTCGACTTGCCGGCGCCGTTGGGCCCGACGACGCCGATCTTGGCGCCCGGGTAGAAGGACATCGTCACGTCGTCGAGGATCACCTTGTCGCCGTGCGCCTTGCGCGCGCGGGTCATGGTGTAGATGAATTCGGCCATGCCGCCAGGGTATCGGGGCGGGCGGGCCGACTCCGAATCTCCGGCCCGCCGCCCGGACCCGGCTCAGGCGCTGCGGGCGAGCACCGCGTCGGCCTGCCCGTCGTCGGCCACCACCCCGTCCTCGTCGACCTCGATCTCGAGGTCCGGGCCGGCGCCGGCGGGACCGCCCGCTCCGGCGTCCTGGCGGGCGGGGCCGGTGCGCTGCTCGGCGGCCCCGACCAGCCCGCCGCGCGCGCCCGGGGGCGTGGGGTCGTGCTCGTCGAGGCGGTCGCCGTCGTAGCCGACCCTGCCCTTGGTGAACCGGCTCACCCCGCGCGACACGTCGTGGCCGATGGTGTCCACGTCCACCACCGCCGTCGTGCCGGCCGAGGTCTCCGTCTTCCAGTCGCGCAGCGACAGGCGGCCGTGCGCGATGACCGGGTCCCCCTTGCGGAAGCTCGCCAGGGCGAGCGCCCCGATGTGCCGGAAGCACAGCAGGTCGATGAACATCGTGTCGGCGGTGACCCAGGAGTCCTGGGCCGGGTCGAACCGGCGGCGGTTGACGGCGATCGGCACGACCGCGAAGTCCTTGCCGTTCGCGGTGCTCGTCTTGCGCTCCGGGTCGCGGGTCAGGTTGCCGGACAGCGTGATCGTGGGTTCGTTCATCATGGTGCGTCCCCCTCCTGGACGTCTGGGCGTCCACGGGGTCGTGGACGTCCCACCAGGATGGGCGACCGGGTCGGGGAGGGACCAGGGGCAGGCACCGATCTGTGGACGAGGGAGGTGGCCCGGCGAGGGTGTGGACGGCGGGACCTCTCAGCCCGCCGCCTCCTCCAGCAGCGACCGGGTCTTCTCGTGCCGGTCCAGGACGGTCATGACCGGCTTGCGCACGTGCCGGAAGGACACCTCGTCCACCGCCTCGTCGAGGGCGTGCTGGACCTGTCGTCGTCGGCGCGCCGCCCCCACCCCGGCGGCACCTCGACCGACCAGGGCGAGCAGGAGGCCGGCCAGCGCCCCGCCGACGAGCAGCGCGAGCGGGATCGGCACGGGGCCCCAGGACGGCGCCTCGACCGGCAGCTGCAGCCAGCCCAGGACCGCGAGCGCGGAGAGCCACAGCAGCCCGGCGACCGCCGTGACGGCGAGCAGCAGCTGCAGGCTCCCCAGCACCGACCACCACAGCGGGGTGCGGGTGCGCAGCGGCACGCCGACGACGGCCTGGTCCAGGGCGTCGGAGAGGGTGTCCTCCTCCGGGCTGGCGGCCTCCATCACCGCGTCGGCCCAGCGCGGCGGCAACGCCCCGCCGGTGCTCTCCCCCAGCTGCTGCGTCGCGAGCTGCACGGTCGCGCGGGCGGCGGGGGTCGGACCCGGCAACGAGGAGCGGCCGAGCACCGTCCGCACGTCCGAGGGCGCGATGCCGGACCGCCCGGCGGTGTCGTCGCCCAGCCGCAGCCGCCGCAGCGGGTCGGGGCGCAGTCCGGACACCCACCGGGTGAAGGGCCAGCCCGTCCGGGCGTGGGCCCGCCGACGGTAGTCACGCTGCACGGCGTCCAGGACCACCGGCACGCCGGCCGCGGCGGTCAGGGCCTCGTGCAGCCGCCGGTCGGCCTGCTCACCGAACTCCGGGGTCCGCTCGCCGACCCCGTCGGCGAGCACCTGGGACGCCGAGGACCGCAGGTCGGCGACGAGGCGGGCCTCGGCGGCGTTGCGGGCCCCCACCACGGCCCCGATGCGGGAGGCGAGCTCGCGCACCCCCTCCTGGGTGCGCGCGGACGTCGTGACGACCTCGTGGTCCCCGGCCCCGTCGGCCTGCACGAGGCGGCGCAGGTCTGCGGCGACCTGCTCCACCCCGCCCTCCTCACGGATGCGGTCCACCTGGTTGAGCACCACGAGCATGACCGCGTCGTGGTGACGCAGCGGGCGCAGGTAGTCGTCGTGCAGGCGCGCGTCGGCATACTTCTGCGGGTCGGCCACCCAGACGAAGACGTCGGCGCGCTCCAGGACGCGGTCGGCCTCGACCCGGTGCCGCAGCTCGCGGGAGTCGACGTCGGGCAGGTCCACGAGCACGAGCCCGTCCAGCCCCTCGGTGGCCTCGGTGAGGGCCACGTGGTGCCGGTGGGCGATGCCCAGCCAGTCGAGCAGCTCACCGGCGTCCTCGTCGCCCCAGACGGCGGCGGCCGACTCCGAGGTCGTCGGTCGGCGCGGGCTGATGGCCGAGACGTCCTCCCCCACGAGGACGTTGAACAGGCTGGACTTGCCCGACCCGGTCGCGCCCGCCAGCGCGACCACGGTCCGGCCCCCGGCGATGGCCCACCGCTCGCCCACCCGGCTCAGCACCTCCCGCGCGGGCCCGGTGCTCCCCGGCTCCAGCTGCTCGCCCCCGACGTCCAGCGCCGTGGCCAGCCGAGCGGAGCGCTCGGGGACGCCCAGCCGGGTCGCGCCCCGCCCGCGGCTCACCGGGCGCCCTCCACGGCGGCGGCAGCGGACTCCAGCTCGGCCAGCGCGTCCTCCGACACGGCGACCTCCTGCAGCGTGGCGTCGAAGCGGGACCGCTGCGCGGCATACAGCTCCTCCACCCGGCCCAGGAGCGCCTGACGTGCCTTGAGCGCCATGGCGCGCACCGCCTGGTCGCCGAAGACGGCCTCGAGCAGCCGCTGGGCCAGCACGGCGGAGCCGGCGCCGACGGCCACCTCGGCACCGGTGGGGATGAAGGCGGTGGCGCTGAACACGACGAGCATGAGGAGCACGCCCAGACCGTTGACGCCGAAGGCGAGGTAGCGCGCCGTGGTGCGCCGCGACCCGGCCTCCTCCCTCACCATCTCCAGGATGTCGCGCTGCCAGTCGCGGATGAGGCGCTCCACCTGCTCGGACAGGTCGGGGGTGGCCCGGCCCAGCTCGGGATGCGCCTCGACCAGCGCCCGCCCGCCCGGCGCCTGCCTCCAGGAGCGCGCCGCGGTGCTCGCGGCCACCTGGCCGTGCGAGGTGATGAGGGCCGCGGCCCCGCTCTGCAGCGCCTCGCCGAGCGGCTCGGAGGAGACCTCCTTGCCGGTGAAGAAGGAGGTCACCCGGTCCCGGACACGCCCCACGCCCACCTCGACCGAGCGCAGGAACTCCCCGGTCCCGACCAGCTCGTGCCAGCGCGCCAGCACCTCGCCCCGCAGGAGCGAGCCGTCCTGCACGCCCTGGCCGACCGACTCCAGCGCGTCCTGGTATGCCGTGCGCGGCCCCTGCTCCAGGGCGCGCCAGGCCTCGACCTGGTCGCGACCGGCGACGGCGAGCGCGGTGGCACGCCCACCCAGCGACCCGAGCGTGCCGTCGAGGGTGCGCCGGATGACCACCGCCCGGGCCCGCGCGTCCAGGGCCAGCGAGTGCAGCCAGCCGCGCAGCCGGGCGGCGTGCCGGTCGGGGATGCGCCCCGCGTCGAGCTCCTCCTCGGGGATGGTGAAGATCGGGGACTGCCCCAGGCCCTGGTCCCGCAGCATCGTCGCCAGGTGCACCCGCACCTGCTGGAGGGCCTCGGGGGGCACCCGGTTGAGGACGACCGCCACCGAGGTGCCCCGGTCGCTCGCCTCGCGGAGCAGGTCCCACGGCACGGCGTCGCCGTAGCGGGCCGCCGTGGTGACGAAGACCCACAGGTCGGCGGCCGAGAGCAGCTGCCGCGAGAGCTGACGGTTGGCCTGCACGACGGAGTCGATGTCGGGGGCGTCCAGGAGCGCGAGGCCCGCCGGCAGGTCCGGCGTCGGCACGAGCCGCACGGCGCCCGGGTCCTCGACGCCGGCGGCGTCCCCGCCGACCCGGGCGAGCCCGGGCAGCACCCGGGTGCCGGTGAACCACCGCGCGTCGTCCGGGTGGTGGACCAGCACCGAGGCGCGGGTGGTCGGCCGCAGGACCCCCGCCCGGCTGACCTCCCGCCCCACGACCGAGTTGACCAGGGTCGACTTGCCGGCACCGGTGGACCCGCCGACGACCGCCAGCAGGGGGGCGTCCAGCGAGCGCAGCCGGGGCAGGACGTAGTCGTCGAGCTGCTGCTCGAGCTCGCGCCGCGCGGTCCGGGCCTCCGTCGCGCGCTCGAGGTCCAGCGGCAGGCGCACCTCCCCGGCGGAGGACCGCAGCCTCTCGACGGCCTCGAGCAGCACGGCGGGGTCGGTGGTCACGGCCCTAGTGTGGACGCCGCACGGCCGACCTCCAAGACGAACCGCCGCCGCGCTCAGGCGCGGGAGGCGTCGGCGTGGGCGAGCAGCGCCTTGGACTCCCCGAGGAAGCGGTCGGCGTGCTCGCCGAACCACTGCTCGACCTCGCCGAACTGCCGGACGAAGGCCTCGCGGTCGCCGGTGCGCAGCAGCTCGATCGCGGTGGAGTAGCGCTCGTGGTAGCGCTCGATGAGCTCGAGCGCGTCGGAGGACCCGGTGATGATGTCGAAGTAGAGCTCGGCGTCCTGCGCGAAGAGCCGGCCGACCATGATGAGCTCGAGCCGGTAGATCGGCGAGGACAGGGCCAGCAGGGTGTCGAGGTTGCGGTCCTCGTGGGCGAGGTGCCAGCCGTAGGCGAAGGTCGAGAAGTGCCGCAGCGCCTGGATGAGCCCCATGGCGTGGTCGTGCTCGTCGGCGTCGACCTCGTGCACCCGCGCCCCCCAGAGCCGGATCTGCTGGAGCAGCCAGGTGCTGGCCGCAGCGTCCCGGCCGGGGACGGCGGCGACCACCTGCTTGGCGAAGCTGTCGACGTCCGGCCCGAACATCGGGTGCAGCCCGAGCACCGGCCCGTCGTGCGCGCTCATCATGGCCTCCATCACGGCGCGCTTGGTGGAGGTGAGGTCCACCAGCAGGCAGTCGGCCGGCAGTGCGGGCAGGTCCCGCACGACCTGCACCGTGTCGTGGATCGGGACGGACACGAGCACCATCCCGGCACCCTCGAGCGCCTCGGCCACCTGCTCCGGGGTGTCCCCGCGCTCGACGACGCGCACGGCATACCCGGACAGCGCGAACATCCGGCCCCACAGGGCGCCCATCCGGCCCCCGCCCCCGACCACCACGACGGGGCCGAGGTCCGGCGCCTGGCGGGTGAAGCCCATGTTCTTCTCGTGGGTGTACGCCTCGCGCATGCAGCGGCGCAGGACGTCCTCGACGAGGTCCGGCGGCAGCCCGCGCTCGGCCGCGCGCTCGCGCTTGGCGGCGATCATGGCGCGCTCGCGCTCCGGGTCGTAGATCGGCAGGCCGTGCCGGCCCTTGACCTCCCCCACCTGCGAGACGAGCTGGAGCCGACGCGCCAGGAGATCCATGACCTGGGCGTCCACGTCGTCGATCTCGGTCCGCAGCAGGGCCAGGGGATCCTGCGCCCCCGAGGGTGTGGTCATGGCGCCCGATCCTAGAGGAGCGTGGTCCTAGACTGGGAGGCTGTGGCCCCCGTAGCTCAATGGATAGAGCACCGGCCTTCTAATCCGTAGGTTGCAGGTTCGAGTCCTGCCGGGGGCGCCCCTGGGGTGACATGATGACCCCCATGTCCGCGGCACCGGCGCGTGGAGGCGAGGACCGTCCGACCTCGAGGTCGGACGGGGCCGTCGTGGTGGCGCCGTCATCGCTGGCTCGGCGCGGTGGCGGTCTTCCTGGTGCTGGGCGCCACGGCCCTGACGGTGGTGCTCTTCAGCCCGGTGCTCGACCAGGAGATCGAGGTCCGGGCCGAGCCCGCGTCCTCCTACGACGCAGCGATGGCGCTGGCCGCCGACCATGACGGGGTCGCCCCGGTGTGCCGGACCAAGGTCCTCGACCACGGCGAGCGGGCGGCCCGGTCGGTCGTCCTGCTCCACGGCTTCACCAACTGCCCGCAGCAGTTCTCCGCCCTCGCCGACGCCTACGCGGAGGCCGGGTACAGCGTGGTGGTGCCCCGCCTCCCGGGTCACGGCGAGGCCGACCGGCTGACGACCGCCCCGTCGGAGGTCGGGCCCGCCCAGCTCGCCGAGACCGGGGACCGGGCCGTCGACGTCGCCGCCGGGCTGGGCGAGGAGGTGACGGTCGTCGGGCTGTCCGGCGGCGGGACGCTGGCCGGATGGCTCGCGAGCGAGCGGGACGAGGTCGCCACGGCCGTGCTCATGGCACCGCTGGTGGCACCCAAGACCCTCCCGGAGCCGGCGGTCGCCCCGGTCGCCCGGGCCTCACGGCTCATCCCGGACGTCTACGTGTGGTGGGACCGCGACCAGAAAGGAGGAGCTGGACGACCCGCCGTACGCCTACCCGCGCTTCTCGGTGCGCTCGCTCGGCGCCTTCCTCGCGCTCGGCCGGGACACCCAGCGCACCGACCCGGGACGCGACACCCCGCTGGAGCGACTGGTGGTCGTCGTCAACGAGAACGACGCCGCGGTGAGCAACGCGGGGGTCTACCACGTCGAGGGGCCGCTCGAGCAGCTGCTGCGCCTCGACGTCGAGGGGGTGGACCGGGTGGACCACGTCTTCCCGGCGGAGGCCGGCTTCCGCCACGACATCGTCGACCCGGCGGGCGAGAACGCGGAGCACCTGGACGAGATCTACCCCGTCCTCGGCGGGCTGCTCGGCCTCGACGGGCTGACGGCACCCTGAGGGCGGGACCCGGCGGGGCCGCCGACGAGGCGACGTGCACGTCCAGGTCGCCCCCGCGGGCGTCATCGGCGAGTTTGGAGCCATGAGCAAGCACACCCTCACCATCACCCTGGACGCCGACATCACCGACGAGGACGCCCTGGTCGAGGCGGTCGAGCAGGACACCCCCGAGGACTCCCTGTCCCCCCACGACATCCGCGAGGAGGAGCGCGCGGCCTCCAGCCTGGTGGCCGGGGTCTCCAAGGCCCTCAAGGACCTCTCGGTGCCCGGCGTCGAGATCAGCCAGCCCAAGGTCGAGGCCCGGGACGCCTGAGGGACGAGCTCAGGCCTGCGGCACGAAGACCCGCCGGTGGGCGGTGACGGCCTCGAGGATGCGCTGCTCGCGCGCGAGCCACACCGCGTCCGGACCGTCGTGGACGAGGTGCTTGCGCACCATCGCCAGCTCGCCGCTCTCGTCCTGAAAGGCCTCCATGGCCCGCTCGGCCGGGCGTCCGCCGACCCCGCGCGCCCACCGTCGGGCGCGCCGGCGCTCGCCGGGACTGGCGAGCATGGCGACCTCGGCGGGGGTGTACCACCCCGCCATGCCGTAGCCGGTCAGCACGTCCCGCAGCAGCCGGGACTCGCGGTGGCGGGCCCAGCGCAGCAGCAGCAGGAAGGCGACGAACAGCGGCAGCTGCACGAGGGCGAAGAGCAGGAGGTAGTTCTCCGAGGCCGCCACGGCGCTGTAGTTGAACAGGGCGTGCAGGAACACCGCGCAGGCGAAACCCACCAGCACGACCCCGACCGAGCTGGCCCGGCGGCGGTGCGCGACCAGCCCGAGGGCCAGGCCGATGCAGACGGTGAACATCGGGTGGGCGAACGGGCTCACCAGGCAGCGCATGATGAACAGGCCGACCAGCCCGGCGGTCCCGGCCTCGAGGTACATCTGCCCCAGGTAGATGATGTTCTCGACGAAGGCGAAGCCGGCGGCGACGATGCCGGCGTAGACGATCCCGTCGGTGACGCCGTTGAACTCGCGCCGGGCCACGAGGAAGATCAGCAGGACCCCGAGGCCCTTGAAGAACTCCTCGGTGACCGGCGCCACGACGACGGCGCCCAGGACGAGGGGGTCGGCGTCCGTCCCGGCGAAGAAGGCGACGCCCAGCTCGTTGAGCACCACGGCACCGAGCGTGGCGATGAGCGCGCCCCAGAGGAAGGCGAACCAGAGCAACCTCGCCGGCTCCGCCTCGAGGCGGTCGACCCAGATGAAGAGGGGTATGACGATGCCCAGGGCGAGCGAGGCGCTCACCAGGCCCAGGATCGCGGCCTGCAGCCCCACGGCGGTCGTGACGAGCAGGGTCATGGCCAGGGCGGCCAGCCCGAAGACGGTCACCACCGTGCTCCACAGCAGCAGCCGGCGGACCGCGGGGCGGTGGGTGGCGTTCGGGGTCGCACCGACCGGCGACTGCGGCTGGAAGGTCATGACCTGGTGCCAGTCACCCCCCTGCCCGGGGTCGTGCGGAGGGCGCTGACCTGGGGCGTCGGGCACCGAGCTGGGCGGCTGCCGCGGCTGGAGGACCATGGGGCGAAGAGTACCGGGGGCACGGGGCATACCCTTGTCTGCCGTGAGTGGTGAACGCATCGTCTGGATCGACTGCGAGATGACGGGGCTGGACCTCGTCGCCGACGCGCTGGTGGAGGTGGCCTGCCTGGTCACCGACTCCGAGCTGACCGTGCTGGGCGAGGGGGTCGACGTCGTCGTGCGGCCGCCGGCCGCGGCGGTGGAGCAGATGGGGGACTTCGTCCGCGCGATGCACACCGACTCCGGGCTCCTCCCCCAGCTGGACGCGGGGGTGACCCTCGAGGAGGCGCAGCGCCGGGTGCTGGACTACGTGCGGGAGCACGTGCCGGAGGGCCGCAAGGCGCCGCTGGGCGGCAACACGGTGAGCACCGACCGGGCGTTCCTCGCCCGGGACATGCCGGAGCTGGACGCGCACCTGCACTACCGCATCATCGACGTCTCCTCCATCAAGGAGCTGGCCAAGCGCTGGTTCCCCCGCGCCTACTACATGGCGCCGAAGAAGACCGGCGGCCACCGGGCGCTCGGGGACATCCGCGACAGCATCGCCGAGCTGCGCTACTACCGGGAGGCGGTCTTCCGCGAGCTCCCCGGCCTGGACAGCGACACGCTCAAGGAGATCTCCGCCCGGCACACCACCCCGCCGGCCGCACCGGACGCGCCGTAGGACCGCACCGGACGCGCCGTAGGACCGCACCGGACGCGCCGTAGGACCGCACCGGACGCGCCGCCCGACCGGAGGACGTGGGTCCGGACGCGACGAAGGCCCCGGCACGATGCCGGGGCCTTCGTCATCCTCGGGGTGAGCGACGGGGTTTGAACCCGCGACCCTCGCGACCACAACGCGATGCTCTACCTGCTGAGCTACGCCCACCATGCTGCGCCGGACATCCGGACAACGCCGACCATCGTAGCGCCTCGGACCCGGTGCTCCGAAACCGCGGGCGCCCGGGGCGTCCGCGACGCGAGCGCGCGGTCGGTGGCCGACCGCGGCGCTGGCGGTCCGGACGCGTCAGCGTCGGGCGCTCTCGCGTCCCTCGAGGCCGGTCTGGCGCCCGTTCGCCCGCAGCTCCGCGGCCGCCTGCATCCGCACCTCGCGGGCCTCACGGACCGCCTCGGCCTGCTTGGCCTCCTTCTTCTCCGTGCCCACCACGTCGCGCGGCGGCAGCAGGATCTCCTCCTCGGCCGCCATCCCGGCGGCCAGCTCCCGGCCCCGCTCGATCTCCGCGTCCAGCTCGGCGCCGAGCACGAGCACGTTGTTGATGATGTAGATGAGCAGCAGCAGGATGATGACACCACCGATGGCGCCGTAGGTGCCGTTGTAGCTGTCCTGGCCGCCGAAGCCGGTGAGGTAGACGTAGAACCCGCCGGCGCCGACGATCGCGGTGAGCACCGCGATCGCGGCACCCGGGGACAACCAGCGGAAGGACGGGTGCTGGACGTTGGGGGTGCCCCAGTAGAGCAGGCCCACGATGACGACGAGGATGAGCAGGATCACCGGCCACTTGGCGATGTTCCACACCGTCGTGAAGGTGCCCGACAGACCGATGGCCCCGAAGATCGCCTCGGAGACGGCCCCGGAGAGGGTGACCGAGAAGATGATGAGCATGAGCCCGAAGATGAGCACCAGGGTGAGGCCCAGCAGCCAGGGCCGCAGCTTCCACACCGGGCGACCCTCGTCGATCTCGTAGACCTTGTTCATCATCCGGCTGAAGGCGTTGACGTAGTTGGAGGCCGACCACAGCGACCCGAGCAGACCGACGACGAGCAGGACGCCGCTGCCCTGCGAGTTCCCCATGGTGTCGAGGTAGCCGTTGACCGTGTCGACCGTGCTCTGCTGCATCCCCAGCTGCCCGCCGAGCTCCTCCACCACCTGCTGGGTCCCGCCGCTCTGGCCGAGGAAGGTCAGCAGCGTGGACAGCGCCAGCACCATCGGCGCCAGCGACAGGATCGCGAAGTAGGTCAGCGCCGCGGCGAGGTCGGGACCGCCGTCCTCGACGAACTCGGACACGGTCCGCTTGGCGACGGCCTTCCAGTCGGTCCTCGCCGTGGCGGTCTTGGCCTCATCGGTGCTCACGCCGTCAGTCTGGCACGCGGGTCGGGCACCGGCAGTGCGGAGCACCCGGGCATGCGAGAGGCGCCCTGGCCTGAGCCAGGACGCCTCTCGAGATGGTGCGCCCACAGGGACTCGAACCCCGAACCCGCTGATTAAGAGTCAGCTGCTCTGCCAATTGAGCTATAGGCGCGCAACAGCCATGAACTCTACCACCGGGCCTCGGACCCCACGAAATCCTGCGACGGTCGCAGAGCGACCGTGATCCTGCTGCCGGGGCGGCGCTTTCGCGGTCGGGCTCGACGGGTGACGGCGGTCCTGCTGCCGGGGCAGCGCGTCGACGGTCAGCCCGCCCCGGGCGAGGTGTCGACGACGAGGTCGGCGCGGTCGCGGGTGCGGTCGGCGGCGAAGAGGCGCGCCTCCTGCTCGGCCCACCGCTCCCAGTGCGGCCGGTAGGCCTCGCCGTCCCGGGCGATCCCCCGCCGCATCCGCAGCGCGGGCTCGGCGTCGACCCACACCCGGACCGCGGCCCGCTCCCCCGCCGGCCCGACGCTGCTGCCGCACCCCTCCACGACGAGCACGCCGCCGTCGGGGTCCGGCACCTCGACCTGCTCGCCCGCCCAGTCCGAGGCGTGCCAGTCCCAGCGCCGGTATGCCGCCCGCTCACCCCGGGCGAGCGGCTCCAGCACCTGCGCGGCCAGGAGACCGGGGCCGGCGTCGAGGCCGTCCCACCCCGGGTAGAGGTCGTCCATGTGGACCAGGGGGGCGCCCAGGTCGCGGGCCAGCGCCCGGGCGAGCACGGTCTTGCCCGACCCGCTCGGCCCGTCCACCGCCACGACGGTGACCCCGGGACGCGGTGCGGCCTCCCCCTGCACCGTCTCCCCCTGCGCCCGCGCGGCCCGGGCCCGCTCCACGAGGGAACGCATCCGGCCGACGGCGGCCTCGTCGACGGGTCCGAACCCGAGGGCGACCTCGGGCAGCCCCGGGCCTCCCGCCGCCCGCCAGGCGGTGTCGACCAGGCTGAGGCACGGCAGCGCGGCCAGCTCCTCGAGCGGCACCCACCGCACGTCGTCGCTGCTCCCGTCGGTCTCGACCGTGAGCTCGCCGCTCTCGACCTCCGCCGTGAAGACGACCCGCACCGCCTGCCAGACGGCCTGCCCGGTCGGGTCGGTGTCGTCCACCCCGCTCCAGGCGTCGGTGGTGAGCACCCCGGTGAGGCGCACGGCATACCCGCTCTCCTCGCCCACCTCGCGGACGGCGGCCTGCTCGGGCGTCTCCCCCGGCTCGATCCCCCCGCCGACGAGCGTCCATCCCGGTCGGGCGACCCGGCCGTCGGGCAGCGTCATGCCCCGCCACCGGCTCAGCAGCACCGCGCCGTCCCGCTCGATCCAGGCGTAGCACCCCACCCGCGTCCGCACGTCCACCGCGCCACCCTACGGTCTCCTCCCACCACCGACGAGCGGTCCCGCCCGCCCGCCGACCCCTCGCCCCGACGCATGCGTCACGATGGACCCGTGCGCGCCCTCATCAAGCCCACCGCCGGGCCAGGCCTGGAGCTGACCGACGTCCCCGAGCCCACCCCCGGGCCGGGTGAGGTCAAGATCCGAGTGCTGCGGGCCGGCCTCTGCGGCACCGACCTGCACATCGAGGCCTGGGACGACTGGGCCGCCTCCATGCTGGAGCCGCCGCTCGTGGTCGGGCACGAGTTCTACGGCGAGATCGTCGAGCTCGGCACCGGCGTGCCGACCGAGGAGGCCGACGGCCTGGCCGTGGGGCAGCGCTGCTCCGTCGAGGGCCACGTCGTCTGCGGCACCTGCCGCAACTGCCGCGCCGGGCGCCGCCACATGTGCGTGCGCACCTCGAACCTCGGCGTGAACCGCGACGGCTGCTTCGCCGACTACGTCGTCGTGCCGCACACCAACGTCTGGGTGCAGCCCGAGGTCATCGACCCTGACCTCGGTGCCGTCTTCGACCCGCTCGGCAACGCCGTGCACACCGCGCTGTCCTTCCCGCTGGAGGGGGAGGACGTGCTCATCACCGGGTCCGGCCCGATCGGCGTCATGGCGACCGCGATCGCGCGGCACGCCGGCGCCCGCTACGTCGTCGCGACCGACCTCTCCGACTCCCGGCTCGCGCTGGCGCTCGCCGCCGGCGCCGACCTGGGGATCAACGTCGGCCGCGAGCGGATCGCGAGCGCCCAGGAGCGCCTGGGGATGTCCGAGGGCTTCGACCTGGTGCTGGAGATGTCCGGCAACCCGGCCGCGATGGCCGAGCTCATCGACAACTGCACCCACGGCGCCCGGGTGGCGATGCTGGGGCTGCCGGCCGAGCCGTTCTCGATCGACTGGGGCAAGGTGATCACCCACATGATCACCCTCAAGGGGATCTACGGCCGGGAGATGTACGAGACGTGGTACAAGATGACCGCCATGCTGCAGACCTCCGAGGTGCTGCGCGACCGGGTCCGCTCGGTCATCACCCACCGCTTCCCCGCCGAGCAGTGGGAGGACGCCTTCGCCGCGGCCCGCTCCGGCGAGGGTGGCAAGGTGGTCATGGACTGGAGCGACGGACACTAGGAGACACATGTACGCGGACGTGAAGGACCAGCTGGCGCAGGAGCTGGCGCAGATCGAGGCCGACGGGCTCACCAAGACCGAGCGGCAGATCACCACGCCCCAGAGCGCGCACATCGCGACGACGGCGGGGACGGCGCTCAACTTCTGCGCCAACAACTACCTGGGTCTGGCCGACCACCCCGACGTGGTCGGCGCCGCCCGGCAGGCGCTGGACGAGTGGGGCTTCGGCATGGCCTCGGTCCGGTTCATCTGCGGCACCCAGACCCAGCACCGCGACCTGGAGCGGGCGATCGCCGACTTCACGGGGATGGAGGACTCGATCCTCTTCCCGTCCTGCTTCGACGCCAACGGCGGGATCTTCGAGGTCATCTGCGGCCCCGAGGACGCCATCATCTCTGACCAGCTCAACCACGCCTCGATCATCGACGGGGTGCGCCTGTCCAAGGCCCAGCGCTTCCGCTACGCCAACCGGGACATGGACGACCTGCGCACCCAGCTGGAGGCGGCGCGCGACGCCGGCGCCCGGAGGGTGCTCGTGGTGACCGACGGCGCCTTCTCGATGGACGGCTACCTCGCGCCGCTGGAGCAGATCTGCGACCTCGCCGAGGAGTTCGGCGCCATGGTCATGGTGGACGACAGCCACGCGACCGGCTTCGTCGGTGACAGCGGCCGCGGCTCGCACGAGGCGTGCGGCGTCGTCGACCGGGTCGACATCATGACCGGCACGCTCGGCAAGGCGCTCGGGGGCGGCAGCGGCGGGTATGTCGCGGCCCACGCCGAGATCGTCGACCTGCTCAAGCAGCGTGCCCGGCCCTACCTCTTCTCCAACGCCGTCGCGCCCTCCGTGGTCGCGGGGTCGCTCAAGGCGCTGGAGATCGCGCGGGACAGCGACGAGCCCCGGGCCCAGCTGCGACGCAACGCCGCCCTCTTCCGCACCCTCATGGAGGAGGCCGGCTTCGAGCTGCTGCCCGGCGAGCACCCGATCGTGCCGGTGATGTTCCCCGGGGAGGACGGCGCCCGCCGGGCCAGCCAGGTCGCCGACGCGATGCTGGAGCGGGGCGTCTACGTCATCGCCTTCTCCTACCCCGTCGTCCCCAAGGGTCAGGCCCGCATCCGGGTCCAGCTGTCCGCCTCGCACAGCGAGGAGGACGTCCGGGCCTGCGTCGACGCCTTCGTCGCGGCGCGGGACGAGGTCGGCTGACCACGACGGGCAGGACGACCGGATGAGGGGCGCGACAAGCATGGCCGGGCAGGACGAGCAGCGGGCGCTGGCGAGGCTGCGCAGGAGCACCGAGCCCCTGGGGATGTGGGGCACGCTGGCGTCCATGTTCGTGGGACTGACCCTCGTCATGCTGCTGTTCCAACGGTTCCTCAGCAACGAGTCCTGGGGCTCGGCCCTGTTCTTCTCGCTCGTGTACGCCTCCTGCTTCGTCCTCCTCTGGGGCTGGGGCGAGAGCCGCCGCCGTCGGCGTCGACGGCACGTCACCGGCACCACGAGCCTCGAGCGGGGCGTCGTCACGGCCAAGGAGGGACGACGACTGACCGTCCGCGGCGACGACCACGAGGTCACGTGGCGTGCCGAGGCGGCCCTCGGCATCGGTGAGGGCGACCCGGTCTGGGCCGCGCCCCGCATCGCCCCCGGCGAGCGCGTCGTCCTCGTCCGGGCGACGCCGACCCACGGTCTGCTCCAGGACGTCCTCGGCCCGCGCACCGAGGCCGTCGCGGTCGACGCCACGTCGCACCCCTCGTGAGCGAGGAGCGCGCCAGGGAGGTGCTGCGGGCTGAGGCGCGGCGCGTGCGCGTCCTCCTCGCGGCGACCTTCGTGACGCTCTACCTCGGCTACGTCGGCATCCAGGTCTGGCTGCTGGACCGCTCCCTGACCGACGCCCTGACCTTCGGCGCCGTCGTGCTGGTCGCCATCGCGCTGGTGCAGTACCTCCTGCTCGGAGCCCTCTGGGTGCGGCGCCCGCACGGCCCGGTCCAGCGGGCCGAGGTGCTCCACACGGCCCGGTCCGAGGACGGCCGCCAGACCGTCGTCCTGGGAGACGGCGACGTCACGGTGCGGGTGGTCCTGCCCGGGACGACGACCGGGCTCGTGGTCGGCGACACGGTGCTGGTCGCGCCGCGCCTGGGCCACGGCACCGCGATGGGCCTGGTCCTGCCGGAGCACGTCACCGGGGCCCGCCCGGCGCTGACCGTCCGCGGCACCGAGGCCTGAGCGACCCGCGCGGGCGTCACCGCCCCCGAGCGACCCGCACACCCCACCTGTCACCACCTCCCACGCAGGTCCTCCCGCCCTTCAAGTATACCCCTATGGGGTATACGATGGCGGTATGCAGCACGACACCACGCACCAGACGTCACCGGGCGAGGACGCCCCTGCTCCCGCCCAGGACCACTACGGCGGCGACCACGGCCACGGGGGTGGCCACGACGGCCACGGGGGCGGCCACGGCGACCACGTCGCGCAGTTCCGGTGGCTCTTCTGGCTGATGCTGGTCCTGTCGGTGCCGACCGTGCTCGCCAGCCGGATGTTCGGGCACCTGCTGGGCTACGAGCTGCCCGACCTGCCGGGCCTGAGCTGGGTCTCCCCCGTCCTCGGCACGGTCATCTACCTCTGGGGCGGGCGCCCCTTCCTCACCGGCGCGGTCTCGGAGATCCGTGACCGCCGACCGGGGATGATGCTGCTCATCGGCATGGCCATCACCGTCGCCTTCCTCGCGTCGTGGGGGTCCACCCTCGGGGTGCTCGACGAGCGGCTGGACTTCTGGTGGGAGCTGGCGCTGCTCGTCGTCATCATGCTGCTGGGTCACTGGGTCGAGATGCGGTCGCTGGCGGCCACAAGCTCGGCCCTCGACTCGCTGGCGGCGCTGCTGCCGGACGAGGCGGAGCGGGTCGAGGGCGACACCACGGTCACCGTCGCCCCCGCCGACCTGCAGGTCGGCGACGTGGTGGTGGTCCGGCCGGGCGCCTCGGTGCCGGCCGACGGCCGGATCGTCGACGGCTCGGCGAGCATGGACGAGTCGATGGTGACCGGCGAGTCCACCCCGGTGCGCCGCGAGCAGGGCGACGACGTCGTGGCCGGCACCGTGGCGACCGACTCCGGCCTGCGGGTCGAGGTCACCGCGACGGGGGACGAGACCACGCTCGCCGGCATCCAGAAGCTCGTCTCCGAGGCGCAGTCCTCCTCCACCCGCACCCAGCGGCTCGCCGACCGGGCGGCCGCGTGGTTGTTCTGGTTCGCCCTGGGTGCCGCGGTCGTCACCGCGGTCGTGTGGTCCTCCCTCGGTATGCCCGACGCCGCCGTGGTGCGCGCGATCACCGTCCTCGTCATCGCCTGCCCGCACGCGCTGGGTCTGGCGATCCCGCTCGTCGTCTCGATCGCCACCGAGCGTGCGGCGCGGGGCGGGGTCCTCGTCACCGACCGGATGGCGCTGGAGACCATGCGCTCGGTCGACACGGTGCTCTTCGACAAGACGGGGACGCTCACCCGGGGTGAGCCGACCGTGACGGCCGTCGAGCCCGCCGGCGAGCGCAGCGAGGAGGACGTCCTGCGCCTGGCGGCCGCCGCCGAGGCGGACAGCGAGCACCCCCTCGCCCGGGCGATCGTCGGCGCCGCGACCGAGCGCGATCTCGACGTGCCCCGGTCGGGCGACTTCTCCTCCTCCCCGGCGGTCGGCGTCCGTGCCGTCGTCGACGGGGTGACGGTGCAGGTCGGCGGCCCGGCGCTGCTGGAGGAGGAGGGGCTGCGCGAGCTCGACGTGGCGCAGCGGTGGCGTGCGGACGGGGCGATCATCCTCCACGCCGTCGCCGACGGGGAGGTGGTCGGCGCCCTGCGCCTCGCCGACGGCATCCGGCCCGAGTCCCGCGAGGCGGTCGACGCCCTGCACACGGCAGGGGTGGACGTCGTCATGCTCACCGGTGACGCGCAGGCGGTGGCCGACGCCGTGGCGCAGGAGCTGGGCGTCGACCGGGTCTTCGCCGGCGTCCGCCCGGAGGACAAGTCGACGAAGGTCGCCGAGCTGCAGGGCGAGGGGCGCACGGTGGCGATGGTCGGCGACGGCGTCAACGACGCGCCGGCGCTCGCCCAGGCCGACGTGGGCCTCGCGATCGGTGCCGGCACCGACGTGGCGATCGGCTCCGCAGGGGTCGTGCTCGCCAGTTCCGACCCCCGGTCGGTGCTGGCGGTGATGGACCTGTCCCGGGCCAGCTACCGGAGGATGACCCAGAACCTCTGGTGGGCCGCGGGCTACAACCTGCTCGCCGTCCCCCTCGCGGCCGGCGTGCTCGCGCCCGTCGGGTTCGTGCTGCCGATGAGCGTGGGAGCCCTGCTCATGTCGGCCTCGACGGTGGTCGTCGCCCTCAACGCCCAGCTGCTGCGGCGCCTGGACCTCTCCCCCGAGGCCAGCGCCCGTCGGGTGCTCGGGGCCGGCTGACCGGCCTCAGCCGCGGTAGAAGATGCGCCGCAGCCCGCCCAGGGCGAGCGCCACGGCGGCGACACCGCCCAGGGCGGTGGCGAGCCGGTCATACCTCGGGTTGCCCTCGGCGTCCAGGGTGGCGCTCTCGACCTTGCCCTTGATCGTGGCGATCGTGTTGGCCTTGATGGTGTCGGGGCTGACGCGGTAGGTCAGCTCGTCGACGGTGCGCGCGAGGCGGCTGCGGGTCGCCGCGATGTCGGCCTCGATCTCCTTGACGGAGCGAGCAGGCTGCGTGTTGGCCATCAGCAGAGGGTCCCTTGGGTCGTGGGTCGGTGGTCGTTCCTCCCGCAGACGATAACGCACCCGGGCACCACGGGCGCCGCCGAACGACCCCCCGGCCTACAACCACCCGGACCGGCGGAAGGCGCGGTGGAGCAGGCCGACCGCGAGCGCCATCACCCCGAGCGCCATGGGGTAGCCCAGCGCCCAGTGCAGCTCGGGCATCCGGTCGAAGTTCATCCCGTAGATGCCCGCCACGAGGGTGGGGACGGCGATCATCGCGGCCCAGGCCGAGATCCGGCGCATGTCGGCGTTCTGCTGCACCCCGATCTGCGAGAGGTGCGCGCCGAGGATGTCGCTGAGGAGCGTGTCGTAGCTCTCGACGTCCTGCAGGACCGCGGCCAGGTGGTCGGCGACGTCGCGGAAGTGCAGCCGCAGCTCCCGGCTGCGGACCAGGTCCTTGTCGTGCGTCAGGGAGGCGAGGACCGGGCCCAGCGGGGTCGCCGCCCGCCGGAACTCGAGCACCTCCCGCTTGAGCCGGTAGATCGTCGTGGAGTGGGTCCGGTTGCCGCCGCCGAAGACGTCGCGCTCGATGGTCTCCAGGTCGTCCGCGACGGCGGTGTCGATGGCTCCGTAGGTGTCGACCACCGTGTCCAGGACCCCGTGCAGCACCGACAGCGGGCCGTAGGAGAGCAGGGCCTGCTCGCGCTCCTGCTCCATCCGCTGCCGCACCCCGCGCAGCGGGGCGACCTCGCCGTGGCGCAGGGTCACGGCCACGTGCGGGCCGAGGATGACGCTGACCTCCCCGGTCTCGATGTCGGAGGTCGCGGGGTCGTAGTCGAGCGTCTTGACGACGGCGTAGATGCCGGTGTCGTAGACCTCGAGCTTGGCCCGCTGGTCGCCGTCCAGGGCGTCCTCCACCGCCAGCGGGTGCAGGTCGAGAGCGCGACGGACCACCTCGAACTCCTCGGGCGTGGGGTCCTTGAGGCCGATCCAGAGGAAGTCGTGGTCGGGAGCGCCGTCGGCGCGCAGCCGCTCCAGCTCGTGCGCGAGCGTGTCGACGTCGCAGGACTCTCGGACGCCGTCACGGTAGACGGCCTGGTCGACGATCACCTCGGTGGCATCCTCCCGGTCGGGGTCGAGGTCTGAGACGATCATCCAGCACGCCCGCCCCGTCCGAAAGGTCACCATGATGCGCCTCGAGCCCGGTCAGCCCGCCCCCGCCTGGACCCTGCCCACCGCCGACGGCTCCCGGCTCAGCCTCGCCGACCTGGCCGGGCGCAAGGTCGTCCTCTACGTCTACCCCGCGGCGATGACGCCCGGGTGCACGACGCAGGCCTGCGACTTCCGCGACAACGAGGCGGTCTTCACCCGCGAGGGGTATGCCGTCGTCGGCGTCTCCCCCGACCCCGTCGAGAAGCTGGCGCGCTTCGCGGAGCAGGAGGGCCTGCCCTTCCCGCTCGTCTCCGACGAGGACAAGCAGATGCTCACCGCCTACGGCGCCTACGGCGAGAAGAAGAACTACGGCAGGACGGTGGTCGGCGTCATCCGCTCGACCTTCGTCCTCGACGAGCAGGGGGTCGTCGAGGTGGCGAAGTACAACGTGCGGGCCAAGGGCCACGTCGCCTCGCTCGCCCGGCAGCTCGGGGTGGAGCTCCCCGGCGGGCCGGCCTGAGTCGAGACCGCCGCGCGCGGGACGCAGGGTGTCGCCGCTGGTGCGCCCGGCGGGACTCGAACCCGCACACCGCGAGGCACAGGAACCTAAATCCTGCGTGTCTACCAGTTCCACCACGGGCGCGCGCGGGCCAGCCTAGCGAGCGCCCCGACCTGCCGCGGACCCCGCCGCGGGAGTAGGTTGGCCGGATGAGCACCCGCACCCGGCTGGCCGTGGCCACCCTCGGCACCCTCGCGCTGGGGATGGGTCTGAGCCTGGCGGCCCCGGCCTCGGCCGCCCCTGACGAGGCCGTCTACGACGCGCTCGGCGACTCCTACGCCGCCGGCTTCGGCGCCGGGACCGCGCTGGAGGGCGGCGAGGGGTGCGCCCGCACCGACGCGGCCGCGCCGCTGCGGCTGGACGGCCGCAAGCGGATCGCGCTGGACGACTTCGTCGCCTGCAGCGGCGCCACGACCGCCGACCTCGCCGCGCAGCTGCCCGCGCTGGACGCCGACACCGACCTCGTGACCCTCACCATCGGCGGCAACGACATCGGCTGGACCCAGGCGATCGGGGCCTGCCTGCTGCTGGACGACCCGACCTGCGCGCAGGCCGTCGCCGGCTCCCGGCTGCTCGTCCAGGGGCTGCTCCCGGCCCGCCTGGACGCGGCCTTCACCGCGGTCGAGCAGGCGGCCCCGGACGCGCACGTGGTGGTCATCGGCTACCCGCACCTCTTCACCCCGGAGGCCGGCGCCTTCGCGAACGCCTCGCCCGAGGAGCAGGAGGCGCTCAACGAGGGCGCCGACCTGCTCGACGCGACGATCGAGGCCGCCGCCCGGCGGCGGGGCTTCGTCTACGTCGACGTGGTGCGTAGGTTCGAGGGCCACGGCGTCAACGCCGCCGACCCGTGGGTCGACCCCACCACGTTCCACCCGACCGCCAAGGGGCAGGAGACCTACGCCGCGGCGCTGACCGCGGCCATCGCGCCGCAGCGCCTGCGCTGAGGCCGCCTCAGCGCGGTGCCGGGGTGGCGGGCACGTGCAGGCCCTGCGCCGGTATGCCGGGGGTCAGGACGCGCCATCCGCGGCCCCACGTGCGGGCCTCGGCGACGACGGTGGGGGCCAGGTCGGTCGTCGTGAGGCAGAGCACGGTCGGGCCGGCGCCGGAGACGACGGCGGCGTGGCCCAGCCCGCGCAGCGTGTCGACCGCCCCCATGGTCACCGGGTAGGCCGCCCGCCGCTGCTCCTGGTGCAGCCAGTCGCTCGTGGCGTCGAGCAGCAGCGACGGCTCCGTGGTGAGCGCGTGCACGAGCAGGGCGGCACGGCCCGCCTGGCGCACCGCGTCGGGCCGCGCCACCGACGGGCCGAGCACGGCCCGCGCCGTGGCGGTGTCGAGCCGGTGGTCCGCGGGCACCAGCACCACCGGCACCACGTCGGGGTGGACCGTGGGGCGGGCGGTGCGGACGACCTGCGGGCCGGGCATCCACGACACCGTGAGGCCCCCCCACACCGACGCCGAGGAGTTGTCCGGGTGCCCCTCCGCGACCCCCGCGTGGGTGTTGACCAGGCCCAGGTCGGCCTCGGTGAGCTCACCGTCGCGGACGAGGGCGAAGCCCAGCCCGAGCCCGCCGACGACCGCCGAGGCCGAGCTGCCCATCCCCGCCGACATGGGGATGGTGTTGGCGCAGGTCAGCCGCAGCCCGTAGCCGTCCAGCCAGGTCACGCCGCACGCCTCCAGCGCCTCCCGCAGCCGGGCCGCGACGAGGTGCCGCCCGTCCGTGGGCAGCTCGCCCGCACCCTGCCCGGCGAGCACCACCTCGAGGTGACCGGCGTCGGGGAGGACCTCGACGGCATACTCGTCCCAGAGCCCGAGGGCGAGGCCGACGCTGTCGAAACCGGGGCCGAGGTTGGCGCTGCTCGCGGGGACCCGCACCCGGGCGCCCGCGCCCGGGGCCAGCGCGGCCATCACTCCAGCCCGAGGGCGTCGGCGACGCTCACGACGTCCACCTGGACGCGCACCGGGTCGACGTCGCTGCCGTCGGCACCCTTGAGCGCCCACTGCGGGTCCTTGAGGCCGTGGCCGGTGACCGTGCAGACGACCGTCGCGCCGGCCGGGACCTGGCCCGCGGCGTGCCGCTTGAGCAGCCCGGCGACCGAGGCCGCCGACGCCGGCTCGACGAAGATCCCCTCGCGCGAGGACAGCAGCCGGTGCGCCGCGAGGATCTCCTCGTCGGTCACCGCCTCGATGACCCCGCCGGACTCCTCCTGCGCGGCCAGCGCCTGCGGCCACGAGGCCGGGTTGCCGATGCGGATGGCGGTGGCGATGGTCTCCGGGTCGTCGACCGGGTGGCCCTTGACGATCGGCGCGGCGCCGGCCGCCTGGAAGCCCCACATCTGCGGTCGCCGGGTCGCGGGCGCGTGGCCGCCGGCCCCGGGGGCGTGCGGGTCGGCGTACTCGCCGTAGCCCTTCCAGTAGGCGGTGATGTTGCCCGCGTTCCCCACCGGCAGGCAGTGGATGTCGGGCGCGTCCCCGAGCGCGTCGACGACCTCGAAGGCCGCGGTCTTCTGGCCCTCGATGCGCGCCGGGTTGACCGAGTTGACCAGCTCGACGGGGTAGGCCTCGGCCAGCTTGCGGGCGAGCGTGAGGCAGTCGTCGAAGTTGCCCCGGACCTGGATGAGCGTCGCCCCCCCGGCGATGGCCTGGCTGAGCTTGCCCATGGCGATCTTGCCGTCGGGGACGAGCACGCCGCACTCCATCCCGGCCTTGGTGGCGTAGGCCGCCGCGCTGGCGCTGGTGTTGCCCGTCGAGGCGCAGATGACCGCCTGGGCGCCCTGGCGCGCGGCGTCGCTGATGGCCGCCGTCATGCCGCGGTCCTTGAACGACCCGGTGGGGTTGAGGCCCTCGTACTTGACGTGCACCTGCGCCCCCACCAGCTCGCTGAGGTGCTCGGCGGGGATGAGCGGGGTGCCGCCCTCGCGCAGCGTGACCACGTGCTCGGTGATCGACGCGGGCAGACGGTCGGCATACTCGGCGATCACGCCGCGCCACTGGTGGGGCATGGGGTTCGGTTCCTTCGTCCTTGACCACGGGTCAGGGGACCAGGGTAGGGGGTCCCCCCTCGCCCGCCGACCGCGGTCAGGTCAGGAGGTCGGCCACGTCGGCGGCCAGGGCCCGGAAGGCCTCGCCACGGTGGGAGACGGCATGCTTCTCGGCGCTGGTGTGCTCGGCGAGGGTGCGCCCGTCCGGGCGGACCAGCAGCGGGTCGTAGCCGAAGCCGTTGCCACCCCGCGGCGCGCGGGCCAGCACGCCCCGGCAGCGCCCCTCCCGGACCCGCTCGGTGCCCTCGGGCAGGACCAGCGCCGCGGCGCAGACGAACCCGGCGCCCCGGTGCTCGTCGGGCACGTCGGCGAGCTGGGCGAGCAGCAGGTCGTTGTTGGCCTCGTCCGTGGTGCGGCCGGTGGCGTCGCCCAGCGGGCCGGACCAGCGGGCCGAGAAGATCCCCGGCGCCCCGCCCAGCACGTCGACCGCCAGGCCGGAGTCGTCGGCGAGCGCCGGCAGCCCGGTGGCGGCGGCGGCGTACCGGGCCTTGAGCAGGGCGTTCTGCGCAAAGGTGACCCCGGACTCGACGACGTCCTCGAGCTCGGGGAAGGCGTCCAGCCCGACGAGCTCCAGGCCGGCCCGGTCCAGCGCGTCGGCGAGGATGTCGCGCAGCTCGACGACCTTGCCCGGGTTGCGGGTCGCCAGGACGACCCGGCGGTCCGGCCCCCCGGGGGTCGCGGACCCGCTCACCACGTCGGCGGCCCCTGGTCGACGTCCGCCCCCGCGGCGTGGCTGTCGGTGCCGCCCATGTCGTCGGCGCCGAAGGCCGCGGCCTGGCGGGCGGTGAGCTCGGCGCAGCCCTCGGCGGCGAGGTCGAGCAGGGCGTCGAGCAGCTCCCGGTCGAAGGGGGTGCCCTCGGCGGTGCCCTGCACCTCGATGAACCGTCCGTCGCCGGTCATGACGACATTCATGTCGGTCTCGGCGGTGGAGTCCTCGGGGTAGTCCAGGTCGAGCACCGGCTCGCCGTCGACGACACCGACGCTGACGGCTGCCACCGAGCCGGTGATGGGCTCGGCCTTCTTGGCGATGAGGCCCTTGGCGCGGGCGGTCTCGACGGCGTCGACGAGGGCGACGTAGGCGCCGGTGATGGCCGCCGTCCGGGTGCCGCCGTCGGCCTGCAGGACGTCGCAGTCGAGCTGGATGGTGTTCTCCCCCAGGGCGTCCAGGTCGACGACCGCCCGCAGCGAGCGGCCGATGAGCCGGCTGATCTCGTGGGTGCGGCCCCCCAGCCGGCCCTTGACCGACTCCCGGTCCGAGCGGGTGTGCGTGGAGCGCGGCAGCATGGCGTACTCGGCGGTCGTCCAGCCCTTGCCGCTGCCCTTGCGCCAGCGGGGCACCCCGCCGGTGAAGGACGCGGCGCACAGCACCCGGGTCCTGCCGAACTCCACCAGCACGCTGCCCTCGGCGTGGTCCAGCCAGTTGCGGGTGATGCGGATCTCGCGGAGCTGGTCGGCGCTGCGGCCGTCGTGGCGTGAGGTCATGCGAGCCAGGGTATGCCGAGCGGGGGACGCCCGGGGTCAGGCGTTGTGCTCGTCCCGCCAGGCGAGCCAGGCGTCCAGCTGGTCCAGGGGGTGGTCGGGGCCGCTGGTGTGCACGGTGAAGAGCCGGGCACCCGCGGCGTACTTCGCCTCGGCGTCCTCCCCGGGGCCCTGGTCCAGGGACCCGGCGGCCGCGACCGACACCTCGATCTCGCCCGGGTCGCGCCCGACGTCCTCGCAGTGCCGCCCCAGGACGCCGAGCTTGTGGCGCAGGGTGTCGGCGTCGCCGAAGGAGTGCCAGATCGTCGCGTGCTCGGCCACGATGCGCAGCGTCTTCTTCTCCCCGCCGCCACCGATCATCACCGGGATCGGCCGGGTCGGCGCCGGGTTGAGCCGCGCCCAGCGCTCACGGATGCGCGGCATCGCGGCGGCCAGGTCGTCGAGCCGCGAGCCGGCGGTGCCGAACTCGTAGCCGTACTCGTCGTAGTCCCGCTCGAACCAGCCCGAGCCGATGCCCAGGATGAGCCGGCCCTCGCTGACGTGGTCGACGGTGCGCGCCATGTCGGCGAGCAGGTCGGGGTTGCGGTAGGAGTTGCACGTCACGAGCGCGCCGATCTCCACGCGCGAGGTCTGCTCGGCCCAGGCCCCGAGGGTCGTCCAGCACTCGAAGTGCAGCCCGTCCGGCTCGCCGTTGAGCGGGAAGAAGTGGTCCCAGTTCATCACCACGTCGACGCCGGCGTCCTCCAGCCGTCGCACGGTGTCACGGATCTGCTGGTAGGTCGCGTGCTGGGGCTGGACCTGCACGCCGAGCCGGACCGGACGGTCGATGGCGTTCGCCATGCGACCCAGCCTGGCACGGCATACCGTCGGGCGCATGGCAGGTGAGAAGAAGACGGAGGACCCGGGGCCCAGCGTCAAGGACCCGGAGGTCTACGAGGCGGTCCGCGAGGACGGCGCCAGCAAGGAGAAGGCCGCGCGGATCGCCAACGCGGCGGCGGCCTCCTCCCGCTCGGACGTCGGCGAGCGCGGCGGCGAGGCCGAGAACTACGAGGACCGGACCGTGGACGAGCTGCGCGAGCGCGCGGCCGAGCTGGACATCGAGGGCCGGTCGTCGATGACCAAGGACGAGCTCATCGACGCCCTGCGGAACCACTGACGTCGGTCTCGGACGAACTCTGCGCCGGACCGCGCGACCCGGGTGCGCCTACCGCGCCTCTCGCGTGGAGAGGTCGACGGTGAACCAGGGCAGCAGCGTCTGGGTCAGCGGGCCGATCGCCACGGCGTAGAGGACGGTCCCGAGGCCCACGACACCCCCGAGCAGCCAGCCGAGGGCGATGACGGTGACCTCGATGCCGGTGCGCACCACCCGCAGGGACCAGCCGGTGCGTCGGGCGACGCCGGTCATCAGCCCGTCGCGCGGCCCCGGGCCCAGTTGGGCGCCGATGTACATCGCGCTCGCGACGCCGTTGAGCACCACCCCACCGGCCATGAGGGCACCTCGCTCGAGCCAGCCCTCGCCGGGCGCGACGAGCCAGAGGGTCGCGTCGGCCGCGAACCCCACCAGCAGGGCGTTGGCCACCGTACCGAGGCCGGGCTGCTGCCGCAGCGGGATCCAGAGGAGCAGCACGAGGACCGACGCGGCGACGATGATCGTGCCCAGGCTCAGCGGGACGTGCCGCGCGATGCCCTGGTGCAGGACGTCCCACGGCATGTTGCCGAGCACCCCGCGCACCATCAAGCCGATCGACGCGCCGTAGAGGGCCAGCCCCACGAGCAGCTGGACGACCCTTCGTCCGAGCCGACCGGCGCGCAGCTGCTCCACCGGGCCGAGGGCGGCCAGCTGGCGGCGGGGGTCGCGGGCACGGCTCCTGGCACCCTGTAGTGCTCGGCGTCCGGTCCGTCCCATCCTGCTGCTCGCGATGCTCACGCCGACCAGCATGCGACCAGGTGGTCCTCTGATCCATATCCACCCGGGAACCGGTGGACACGAGGTGGCTATGGACGAGAGGTCCACCGGCGCGTCACAGTGAGGGTATGCCGTCTCTCGCCCCCGCCTCCCGCGTCGCCGACCTCGTGCTGCCGGCGCTGCCGGGGGACGGCCCCGCCTACGCCCGCCTGGCCGAGGCCCTGCGGCGCACGATCGTCGACGGACGGCTGCCGCAGGGCGTCCGGCTCCCGAGCGAGCGGGACCTCACCGGGCCGGTCGGGCTCAGCCGGACCACGGTGACCCGGGCGTACGCCGAGCTGCGCGCGCAGGGGTACCTCGCCACCCGCCGCGGCTCGGGCAGCGTCGTGCAGCTGCCGCGGGTACCGGGGGGCCGCGTCGACCACCTCCTCACCCCCGCGGGCCTGGGCGAGGGGGCGTTGGACCTCACCGTCACGGCCGCGGCGGCCCCGGCCGGCATCGCCGACGCCTACGCCCGCGCCACCGAGGACCTGGGGGCCTACCTGTCCGGCACCGGCTACTACCCCAGCGGCCTGCCGGTGCTGCGCGAGCGGATCGCCGACCGCTTCACCGCCCGCGGCCTGGCCACCACGCCGGACCAGGTGCTCGTCACCCCCGGGGCCCTCGCCGCGGTCGCCATCACGCTGCGCGCGCTGATCCAGCGACGCGACCGGGTCCTGCTGGAGACCCCGACCTACCCCAACGCCATCGCCACCCTGCAGGGCGCCGGGGCACGGGTGGTCCCGCACCCCATCGACCACGTCGACCACGACTGGGAGGTCGCCGCGCTGCAGCGGACGGTGCAGCAGTCGGGGGCGCGGGCGGCCTACCTCATCCCCGACTTCCACAACCCGACCGGCGCGCTCATGAGCAGTGCCCAGCGCGAGGAGGTGGGCGGGGTGCTGCGGCGGCACGGCGTCGTCCCCGTCGTCGACGAGTCCCAGGCCGAGCTGGCCCTGGAGGGCCAGCCCATGCCGGAGCCGCTGGGGGCGCACGTGCCCACCGCGGTGACCGCGGGCAGTGCGAGCAAGTCGTTCTGGGGCGGGTTGCGGGTCGGCTGGCTGCGCGTCCCCCGGTCCCGGATGGACGAGGTCGCGGCCAGCCGGCTCCAGCTGGACCTGGGGGTGCCGGTCCTGGAGCAGCTGGTCCTCGGCCACCTCCTGGACCGGGCCGACGTGATCCTCCACGAGCAGCAGGCACGCCTGCGCGAGCGGCGCGACACCCTGCTCCTGGCCCTGCGCTCCCAGCTGCCCGACTGGCAGGTGCGGGTCCCGGCGGGCGGGATGTCGTTGTGGTGCCGGCTGCCCGAGGGGTCCTCCACCGCGCTGGCGGCCGCCGCCCGCCGCTACGACGTGGCGCTCGCCGCCGGGCCGAACTTCGCCGCCGCCGGCGGTCTGGACGGGTGGATCCGCCTGCCCTTCGTGCTGCCGCCCGAGCAGCTGCAGGAGGTGGCCGCACGCCTCGTCCTGGCCTGGGAGGACGTCGTCGCGGGCCGCGCCGAGGTCGGGCGGCGTGACGCCGCGGACCGTGGTGAGCGCCCGCGGAGCATCATCGCCTGACACACCGGGCGTCGCCCGTGGTTGCCCCACGACCCACCGGGCGTCGCCTGTGGTTGCCTCACGACCCACCGGGCGTCGCCTGTGGTTGCGGCCGAGTGCCCCTGACCAGGCGGTAGACTGGGAGTGCTTGACAAGGGTTCGGCGCGCCGGGTGGCTGGGACGGCGCGCGCGTCCGTGCAGACGGACCGATGCGAGAGGCATACCCCTTGTCCCCCGTGCAGTCCTACCGTCATCTCTTCGCCCTGACCGGGCCCCTCTACGTCGTCATCGCCTTCCTCGGGCGGCTCCCGCTCGCCATGTCGCAGATCGCCGCGCTGCTCGCGGTGTCCGGGGCGACCGGGTCGTATGCCGCCGGCGGCGCCACGGCAGGCGCCCTCGCGATCGCCAACGCCATCGGTGCGCCGGTCGCGGGCTCGCTGACCGACCGGGTGGGGCAGCGTCCCGTCCTACTCGTGCAGAGCCTCGTCGGCACCGTCGGGCTGCTCGGGCTCGCCGCCCTGACCATCACCCTGGACCCCGGTCAGCCCTGGTGGCCGCTGCCCGCGGCGGCCGCGGTGACGGGGGCCTTCGTGCCGCAGATCGGGACGATGGCACGGGTGCGCTGGCGGCCGATCAGCAGCGCGACTCCCGGTGCCGACCCTCGTGTCATGGACGCCGCGTTCTCCTACGAGGGGTCGGCCGACGAGGCGTCCTTCGTCCTCGGCCCGGCGCTCGTCGGCGTCATTGTGGCGGTCGCGGCGCCGGTCACCTCGCTCGTCGTCGCCGCGCTGCTCCTGGGGGCCTTCGGGACCTGGTTCGCCCTGCACCCGACGGTGGCCCTCGTCGGCGCGGCCGCGCCCGGGCCCGGCAGCCGGGTGCGCCTGCTGACGCCGGCGCTGCTGGTGCTGGCCGGGACGCAGCTGGGCATCGGCATGGTGTTCGGCTCGATCCAGACGGGCACCTCGGTGCTCGCGACGCAGGCCGGCCAGCCGGGCCTGACCGGGCTGCTCCACGCGCTGCTCGGGGTGGGCAGCGTGCTCGCCGGGCTGGCCGTCGTCGCCCTGCCCGAGCGGGTCGGGCACGTGCGTCGGCTGCGCGTCTTCACCAGCGCGATGGCCCTGCTCTCCCTGCCGCTGCTGCTCGTCGGCTCGCTGACGTCGCTGGCGGTCGCGCTGCTCTGCCTGGGGGTGGCGATCGCGCCGTCGATGATCACGGCCTTCACCCTGGCCGAGCGCACCACCCCCGCCCGCCGGCTGGGCGCCGCGATGACGATCCTCGCGGCGATGACCGGGACCGGGTATGCCATCGGCGCCGCCCTCGCCGGCCGCCTCGCCGACCTCGGCGGCCACCAGCCGGCCTTCGCGGTCACCGTCGTGGCCACCCTCGTCGCCACCACCCTGGCCTGGGCCGGCGGCCACCCCGTGCGTCGCGCCCTCACCACGGCCACCACCCCCCCCCCCCCCCCGCACCGGACGTCTCCTCGAGCCGCACCGGACTCGTCCTCAGGACGCACCGAACGTGCGGTAGGAAAGACCGGACGGCCGTTCCGCGTGCACCGGACGTCCGCCGCACACCCGACGGGTATGACGTGCGGCTGCGTGCCTGACCCGCTCGAGGTCAGTCCGACGCGCGTCCGGTGTGCGCTGACGACGCGTCCGGTGAGGCTGGACGACGCGTCCGAACTGCGCTGACCACGCGTCCGAACTGCGCTGACCACGCGTCCGGACTGCGTTGACCACGCGTCCGGAGTGCGCTGACGACGCGTCCGGTGCGGGTCAGGCGACGGAGAAGTCCACCGTGTGCCAGCCGCTGGCGCCGTTCGGGGCCGGGGCGGCGGTCTGCTCGGTCTGGGTCTCGCCGGTCGCGTCGGTCGCCCGCACGCGCACCTGGTGGCTGCCGGAGGCGGCCTCGGGCCAGGTGTAGGTCCACAACCGCCAGGAGTCCACGCTGGGCTCCGCGAGCAGGGTCGCCTCCTGCCAGTCGCCGTCGTCGACCTGCACCTCGACGCGGTCGACGCCGCGGTGCTGCGCCCAGGCCACCCCGGCGAGGGTGACGGCGCCGTCGGCGTCCGGGGCCAGCTCCCCGCCGGAGCGCGGGACGTCGATGCGCGAGGCCGTCTTGATCGGGCCGCGCTCGGACCACCCGCGGGGGGTCCAGTAGCCCTCGTCCTGGTCGAAGCGCGTGACCTTGAGCTCGGTGACCCACTTGGTGGCCGAGACGTAGCCGTAGAGGCCCGGCACGACCAGCCGCACCGGGTAGCCGTGCTCGGCCGGGAGGGGCTCGCCGTTCATGGCCACGGCGAGCAGGGAGTCCCGCTCGTCGGTGAGCGCCTCGATGGGCGTGCCGGCGGTCCACCCGTCGACGCTGCGCGAGAGCACCATGTCGGCCTCCGGCCGGACCCCCGCGCGGGCCAGCAGCTCACGCACGGGCCAGCCCTGCCAGCGCGAGTTGCCGACGAGGTCGCCCCCGACCTGGTTGGACACGCAGGTCAGGGTCACCAGAGCCTCGACGTGCTCCTCGGCGAGCAGGTCGTCGTAGCTGATCTCGATCTCCTCGTCGACCATGCCGGTCACCCGCAGCGTCCACCCCTGCGCGTCGACCCGCGGCACCCGCAGGGCCGTGTCGATCCGGTAGAACTCGGCGTTGTCGGTGAGGTATGCCGAGTGGCCGGTGATGTCGCTGGACGCGTCGTCGGGGACGCTCACCGTACTCACCGGGGTGGGCAGGCCGATGGCCTGCGCGGTCCGGGTGGCGGCCCGCCCGACGGTGCTGAGCAGCTGCCCGGCGAGGACGCCGAGCGCCCCGACGCCGGTCACCCCTCCGGCCGTCAGCAGCACCTGGCGTCGGGAGGCCCCGCTCGCCGGGGTGGCCGACGGGTGGGCGGGGCGGCCGGGGCCGTGGCCCGCACACCGGCCACCATGCCGGTGAGCCACCGCAGCACCTGGACACCGACCACGACGCCGAGCGCGGTGGGCACGAGGTCGACGACCCCGGTCGCGGGGCGGCTGAGCACGGCCAGCAGCCCGACGACGCCGACGGCCGCGAAGGCGCCGACCCCCAGCGTGGGGCGACGCCAGGCGAGGACGCCCAGCAGGGCGCACGCCACGACGAGGGTGAGGGCCATGCCCACCCCGAGGGCCAGCTTGTCCGCCGTGCCGAAGGTCGCGACCGCCCAGTCCTTGAGCCAGGGCGGGGTGCGGTCGACGAAGGCGCCCCCGACCGCCAGCAGCGGGGAGGACGTGCCCGCCGAGCCGAGCCAGCGGGTCCAGAGGGCGGCCAGCAGCTCGGCCGTGCCGAGCGTGGCGGCGCCGGCGGCCACCCCCGCGAGCGCGGCGAGCGGGCCGCGGCGGACCGGCCGGCGGTCGCCGGTCTCGGTGTCGGGGTCGCGAGTCATGACCATGCCTCCATCATGCGCGCCACCTGCGGCGACCGCCTGCTCGAGCCGGACATCGTCACACTCTCGTAACCACGGCACCGGCCGTCCGTCGTCCGCCGGGCCAGGCGCGTCGACGCCCTCCGTCGGGACCGGACCCGGGTCGGCCCTCAGCCCGCCCCGACGTCCCACTGCTGGCCGGCGGCGGCCACCGCCACCGGTCCCGACCAGCGCTCCCCTGCCTCGCGCAGCGCGCGGTCCGGGTCCGCCCACGGTGGCAGGTGCGTGAGGACGAGCCGGCCCACACCCCCGGCCGCGCGGGTGGCGTCGGCCGCCCGCCGCGGCGTGAGGTGGACGCCGCGGCCCTGGTCGTCCTCGCCGAAGCCGGCCTCGACCAGCGCGAGCCCCGCCCCGGTGAGCAGCGGAGCGAGCGCGGCGCAGGTGTCGGTGTCCCCGGAGTAGGCGAGCACGTCGTCACCGCACGCGACCCGCAGCCCGAAGGCGGGGACGGGGTGCCGGACGGCGAACGGCGTGACCACGAGGGGTCCGATCTGCAGCGGCGCGCCGTCGGACAGCTCGCCGAAGCGGAACCCGGACAGGGTCTCGGCCCGCCGCACCCCGTGCGCCCGCGCCATCCGCTCGGCCACGCCCGGCGGCCCCCACACGGGGAGGTCGGCCGTCGCCGGCACCGGTCCGTGACGCCGCAGCACCGACAGGCCGGTGAGGTCGAGGCAGTGGTCGGGGTGCAGGTGGGAGAGCAGGACGGCGTCGAGGGCGAGCGGATCGGTATGCCGTTGCAGCGGCCCGAGCGCGCCCGACCCCAGGTCGAGCAGCACGCGCCAGGGCCGCTCCCCGTCGTGCGCGGTGACGAGGTAGCAGCTGGCCGCGGCCTCCGGCCCGGGCACCGACCCGGAGCAGCCCACGACGGTCAGCCTCACTGCGGCTGGCGCTCCCGGGGCAGCACCCGGTGCATGATGTCCGCGATGCTCACCAGGCCCACGAGCCGCTCGTCACCGCGGAGCACGACGAGCTGCTCGCCGGACCCGCGCATGAGGGTGAGCGCCTCGTAGACCGGGGTGGCGGCGGGCAGGACGAACGCGGGGCGCGCCACCGGCTCGGCCGGCTCCTCGCCGCGGTGCAGGAGGGTGTCGCGGACGTGCACGACGCGCGGGTCGGTGGTGTCGTCGTCCAGCATGAGGATCCGCTTGTGCCCGGTGCGCGCCGCGACCGCCTGGACCTGCTCGACGGAGGCGTCGGAGCCGACCGCGGCGAGGTCGACGTGCTCGGGCGCCAGCTCGCCCAGGGTGAGGTCCTGCAGCTCGAGGGCGTCGGAGATCTGCTCCTGGTAGCTGCTCTCCAGCGCACCCTCGGCGGCGGACTGCTCGACGAGCACCCGGATGGTGTGCGCGTCCTGGCCACCCACCATCGCGCGGTCGACCGGGGTGATGCCGCTGGCGCTGACCAACCGGTTGGCCAGGGAGTTGACCCAGACCAGGAGCGGCCGCACCACGGCGATGAAGCCGCGCATGGGCAGCGAGACCAGCTTGGCGGCGCGCTCCGGGTGGGCGATCGCCCACGACTTGGGCGCCATCTCGCCGACCACGAGGTGCAGGAAGGTGACGAGCAGGAGGGAGATCGCGAACGACGCACCTCCGGCGACCCACCCGGGCAGGCCCAGGTCGGCCAGGACCGGGCCGAGCCGGTAGTCGACCGCGGGCTTGGTGACCGCTCCGAGGGCGAAGGTGCACGCCGTGATGCCGAGCTGGGCGCCGGCCAGCATGACGGTGAGCTCGTTCATGCTGCGCAGAGCGGCACGGGCGGACGGCGAGTGCTCGGCCTCGTGCTCCAGGCGGCTGCGGCGGGCGCCGAGGAGCGAGAACTCCACGATGACGAAGACCGCGCTGAGCACGATCAGACCGATGGTGATCAGGATGACGGTCAGGGCGTTCATCGCTGCTCCTCCGTGCTCCCGGACCGGACGTCCTCGGTCCGATCATCGCCTCTGTCGTCGCCGCTGTCGTCGCTGTCGTCGCCGCCGTCGTCCTCGGACGACCGGTCGTCCTGACCGTGCTCGTCGAGCGAGCGCTCGACCAGACGGACCCGCAGCAGGCTCGGCACGTGGCGGTCGATCTCGAGGACCTCGATGTCGACGCACCGCGTCACCCGTTCCTCGAGCACGAGCTCGCTCGGGTTCTCGGCGAGGTCCACGGTGACCGTCTGCCCGACGTCCGGCAGCGCGCCGAGCTCGGCGATGACGAGGCCCGACACGGTCTCGTAGTCGCCCTCGGGCAGGTCGTGGCCCAGGGCCCGCTGGAGCTCGTCCACGTGGACGTCACCGTCCATGCGCCACACGTCCTCCCCCTCGCCGACGATGCCCTCGGGCACCTCGTCGTCGTGCTCGTCGGTGATCTCGCCGAGGAGCTCCTCCGCGAGGTCCTCCAGGGTGAGGACGCCGGCGAAGCCGCCGTACTCGTCCACGACGCAGGCCAGCTGCTGGCCCGAGCCGGTCAGCTCGGCCACGGCGTCCGGCAGCGGCATGAGCGTGGGCACGATGACGGGCTCGCGCATGATCTGGCTGGCCACCCCCGCCGAGGGGTTGCGCAGGAGGTCGACGAGGCTGACCACCCCGACCGGCTGCCCGTCGCCGTCCACGACGGGATAACGGGTGTGCCCCTGCGCCATGAGCTGACGCAGCTCCTCGACGGGGGTCTCGGGGTCGATGACGTCGACCCGGGAGCGCGGCACCTGGGCGTGCTCGACGTCCTGGTCCGGGAAGTCGAGGATGCGGTCGAGGAGCACGGACAGCTCGGCCGGCAGGTCGCCGCTGTCGCGGGAGTCGGCCACGATCCGCTCGAGGTCCTCGGCGGTGGCGGTGGTGTCCAGGTCGTGGATCGGCTCGATCCGCACCAGCCTGAGCAGCGTGTTGGCGGACCAGTCGAAGACCTTGATGAGCCAGCCGAAGACCGCGAGGTAGAGGAGCGTGGACCGGGCCAGGGTGCGGGCCAGCGGCCCGGCGTTGGCGATGGCGAGGTTCTTGGGGTAGAGCTCGCCGAAGACCATCTGGACGACGGTCGCGACGGCCAGTGCGGACACGGTGCCCACGGTGATGCTCAGGGCCTCGGGCACCCCCGTGCCGCCGAGGATGATGGAGAGCCCGCGGCCGACGAGCGGCTCGGCGACGTAGCCGACGAGCAGACCGGTGACGGTGATCCCCAGCTGCGCGCCCGAGAGCATGAAGGACGTGCGCCGGGTGACCTTGAGGGCCCGCGCGGCCGCCTCGTCACCGGCGTCGGCCTCGGCGGAGAGCCGCAGCCGGTCGACCGACATGTAGGCGAACTCCTGCGCGACGAAGTAGCCGTTGGCCGCGATGATGACGGCGATCGCCAGGACGCCGACGAGGAGCAGGATGATGGCGGTGGTCACGACTCACCCCTCCGCCCGGTGGAGCGTGCGGGTGAGCCGTTGGTACAGCCAGGGTCCATGGGTCCGTTTCTCTGGGTATGCAGCGGGTGGGGCAGGAGCTCCCAGGATACGGGACCGGGCGGACGGGCCGGTGCGTCGCGCCGTGGGCGGGCCGCAGGACCCCGGCGGCGGCGGTGGCTAGAACGCGGCCTCGCGCGGGCGCGACGCGATCGGGAAGGACTGGTCGTGGAAGAGCACGGCGCGGGCCGCGGCCCGGCCCGCCGGCGTGCGCAGCAGCGCGAACCCCGCCTCGTAGACCCAGGGTGGGCGCAGGTGGGCGAGCAAGGTCCGCAGGCCCAGCCGGCCGGTGAGGCGGCGGCGCAGGGCGCGTCCGTCGTAACCGTCCGGCGCCCCACGCCGGCGGGACCGCAGGGCGTCGTCGAGCGACGCGACCGCCCGGTCGGACAGCCGCAGGCAGGGGTCGAGCCCCCCGGCCGTGAGCGGGGAGACGGCTCCTGCGGCGTCGCCGACGAGCAGTCCGTCGGGGCCGCTGATCCGGCGGAGCAGCCCACCGACGGGGATGGGACCGGCCCGCTGCTCCACCGGGCCGGTCCTGCGCACCCCGTCCAGGCCCGGCGGGTCGGCCCGCAGCTCGTCGAGGGCGCGCCGCAGCCCGCCCTCGAAGCGGGTGGGGTAGCCGGCGGTGCCGAGGTGCACGTGCTCGCCGTCCTCGACGACCCAGGCGAGGTACCCCGGGGCCAGGCGCGGGTCGAGGACGCAGTGGAAGGCCGGCGCCGACCCCGGCCGCGCAGCGATCGGGTAGACCTCCTCCGCCCCGACGAGCAGCTGCCGGTTGCGGTCGAGCCCGAGGTCACGAGCCACCCGGGACCTCGCACCGTCGGCGCCCACGACGTAGCGGGCGCGGACGTGCAGGTCGCCGCGCGCGTCCTCGAGGTGGCAGACCCCACGGGAGCGGCCGGCATACCGGGTCGACAGCCGCAGGTCGACCCCGGCGCGCAGCGCCTGCTCCCCGGCGGCCTCGTAGACCGCCGCCATGCGACCCACGCGGAACTCGTCGCGCCCGCTGACCAGCTCGACGGGACGCCGCCGACCGGGCGGGTAGAGGACCATCCGACGGATCGGCGGCCCGAGGGTGCCGTCCGGGAAGGTGTAGTCCTGCAGCGTGCGGTGCACGAAGATGCCCGTCGTGCGGATGCTCGCCGACAGGCTCGGGCGGGCCTCGGCCAGCAGGACCTCGTGCCCGAGGCGGGCCAGCCCCGTCGCGACCCGCAGCCCGGCCAGCCCGGCCCCCACCACGAGGACGTCGAGGTCCGGGATGCGCGCGGCGCCCACCGGGTCAGCCGCTCCGGGTCTGGTCGACCGGCTCCCGGTGGTCCGCGCCGTCGGCGTCGTCCTCCCACCGCAGCAGGTCGCCGGGCTGGCACTCCAGCACCTGGCAGAGGGCCTCCAGGGTGGTGAAGCGGACGGCCTTGGCCCGGCCGTTCTTGAGCACGGCGAGGTTGGCGGGGGTGATACCGACCCGCTCGGCGAGCACGCCCACGGCCATCTTGCGCCGCGCGAGCATGACGTCGATGTCGACGACGATGGGCATCAGATGACCTCGTCCAGCTCGGACTGCAGCGACCGCGCCTCGACACCCAGCGAGATGGCCTGCGCGAGCAGCGTCCGCATGACGTAGACCAGCAGCGCGACCCCGCCGACCACCAGGGCGGCCCCGCAGACCACCCCGATGAGGCCGGGGGCGACCGCGTCACCCGCCACGGCGTGGTTGGCGGACCGGGCGACGACCGCGACGGCCAGCACGAGCACGGCACCGGTGGCGATGGCGCCGATGGCCACGTCGACGTAGCGGAAGGCCGCCGGGCTGAAGACGGTGTGCCGCGACACCATGGTGAGCAGGCGCCACACGCAGACGCCGACGACCTGCAGCGTCAGCACCCCGAGCACGCCGATGACCGCCAGGCTCGTCCGCACCCCCGCCGGCGCCCCCTCCAGGTCCAGCCACAGCAGCGGCACGATGACCAGCTGCACGACGAGCGAGCCCAGCAGCGCCACGGCGATGACGCCCTGCAGCACCCGGACGACCCAGCGGTCCATGGTGACTCCTTCATGTCGACGAACGAGAGTAATCTATCGATATTCGACACCTCGGTCAAGGGGTCGCCCACCGTCCGCGAGGGTGCGCCCGCGTCAGGGGCTGGTGACCCGCTCCTCCGGCCGGCCGACGAAGGCCCGGTGCACCTGCTCGACCTCCGGCCCGAGGAAGCGCCGGGCGAGGTAGTGGAAGCCGTCCGGGTCCCCCGTGGTGAGCCACTGGTGCACGGGCGCGGCGCCCGGCGCGGCGAGCAGACCGCCGTCGGTGAGCACCCGGAAGAGGTCCGCCGCCGTGGCCGCGGCCGAGGAGACGAGCTGCACCTGCTCGCCGAGGACGTACTGCAGCGCCTGCGTCAGCAGCGGGTAGTGCGTGCAGCCGAGGATGAGGGTGTCGATGTCGCGCTCCTGCAGCGGTGCGAGGTAGGCCTGCGCCACCTCGATGACCTCCGGCCCGCTGGTGACCCCCGCCTCGACGAGCTCGACGAAGCGCGGGCAGGGCTGGCTGGCCACGCGCACCGAGGGCGGCGCGGCGACGAAGGAGTCGACGTAGGCCCGCGACTGGTGGGTCGCCGCGGTCGAGATGACGCCGATGCGGCCGTTGCGGGTGACCGCCATCGCCCGGCGGACGGCCGGCCGGATCACCTCGACGACGGGCACGGCATACCGCTCCCGGGCGTCCGCGAGCACCGCCGCCGACGCGCTGTTGCACGCGATGACCAGCGCCTTCACCCCGTGCTCGACGAGCCGGTCCAGGCACTCGAGGGAGAACTCGCGCACCTGCGCGATCGGCCGCGGCCCGTAGGGGGTGCGCGCCGTGTCGCCGAGGTAGAGCACCGACTCGTGGGGCAGCTGGTCGAGGACCTCGCGCGCGACGGTCAGGCCGCCGAAGCCGGAGTCGAAGACCCCGATGGGCGCCTCGGTCATCTCAGAGGTCGTCGTCCGCCGCCACGAACGGGTTGGCCAGCGCGCCGATGCCCTCGATCTCGACCTCGCACCGCTGCCCCGCCGTGATCGGACCCACCCCGGCCGGGGTGCCGGTGAGGATGACGTCACCGGGGAGCAGGGTGAAGGCCGCGGACGCGTGCGCGATGAGCTCGGCGATGCCGAAGTGCAGGTCGGCGGTCGTCCCGTCCTGGCGCAGCTCACCGTCGACGGTCGAGCGCACGGACAGGTCCGCGGTGTCGAGGTCGGTCTCGATCCAGGGGCCGAGCGGGGTGAAGGTGTCCATGCCCTTGGCCCGCGCCCACTGCCCGTCGCCGCGCTGCAGGTCGCGCGCCGTGACGTCGTTGGCGCACGTGTAGCCGAAGACCACCGACAGCGCGTCCTGCGCGGCGACGTCCTTGCACAGGCGTCCGATGACGACGGCGAGCTCGGCCTCGTAGGAGATCTCGGTCGCGAAGGACGGGATGACGACCGGGTCGCCGGGCCCGCAGACCGAGGTGTTGGGGATGAAGAACATCATCGGCTCGGCGGGCAGCTCCTGGCCCATCTCGCGCGCGTGGTCGGCGTAGTTGCGGCCGATCGCCACGACCTTGCTGCGCGGGATGACCGGCGCCAGCAGGCGCACGTCGGCCACCTCGAAGGTCTGGCCGGTCAGGTCGATCTTGGTGTAGAGCGGGTCGCCGGAGATCTCGGCGATCCGCTCCCCGGCCCCGTCGACGAGGCCGAAGCGGGGGTCGTCACCGTCGGTGAAGCGGCAGATACGCATCTGTCCAGGGTATGCCGTGCCCCCCACCTCGTCAGCAGTGGACCGAGGGCCCCGGGCCGAGGTCCGCCAGAACCTCGGCCCAGGACGTCAGTGGGCGCCGCCCGAGGTGAGCTTGAGCCCGACGATCCCGGCGACGATCGCGACCAGGCACAGCACGCGGGCGACCGTGGCCGGCTCCCCCAGCGCGACGATGCCGTAGGCCGCGGTGCCCACGACGCCGATCCCGACCCACACGGCATACCCCGTGCCGAGCGGGATCGTGCGCAGCGACCACCCCAGGCCCGCCATGCTCAGGGCCAGCGCCACCCCGAAGACGACGCTCGGCCACAGGCGGGTGAACCCCTCGGACCGGGTGAGCGCTCCGGCCCACACCGCCTCGAGGACGCCGGAGACGACGAGAACGATCCATGACAGAGCGACCATGATGACGCCCTCCCAGGGCGTGCCACGTCGTCGTCGGGCCGGGTACGACGTGCCTCGTCCGGGGATCCGCCCCTGCCGGGCGGCCCGGCCCCAGGATCTCACAGCCCGGGCGGGCGGGCCAGCCGCTCCTCGGGCGCCCGAGGACCGGCCCCCGCGGCTAGGGTGGGCGACCGTGCAGACCCAGGCGACCGCTCCGCAGGTGCTCGGGGCGCCGGTATGGCGCGCCCGCGCCGCCGCGCACGCGCGCACGGTCGAGGCGCTCACCGCGGACCGGCTGGCCCGCCGGGTGGAGGGGCGCACGCACCCGGTCGACGACTTCCTGTGGGAGTACTACGCCTTCCGCCCCGCGCAGCTCGCCCGATGGCACCCCGGGCCGGGCGTGGGCCTCGCCGACGGGCGCGAGCGGGAGGGGTGGAGCGGCTACCTCGTCGACGGGGCGGGCACGGCCTCCCTCGACGTCGAGCGGTTCGTGGAGCGCCGCGGGCGCGCCGTCTCCTTCGTGCGCGACCTCCTGGACGCGACGCTGTCGCGGCCGGGGAGGTTCGGCTGCTTCGGGCTGCACGAGTGGGCGATGGTCTACCGGGCCGACCGCGCAGACGTGCGCCACGACTGGCCGCTTCGGCTGGGGCCCGAGGGCACCGACGCGGTCGTCGAGAGCCACCAGGTGGGGTGCTCGCACTTCGACGCCTACCGCTTCTTCACCCCCGAGGCCGCGCCCCGCAACAGCCTGACCCCCACCCGGGAGCGCCAGCTCGAGCTCGAGCAGCCGGGGTGTCTGCACGCCGGGATGGACCTCTACAAGTGGTGCTTCAAGCTCGCGCCGGCGGTGCCCAGCGAGCTGACCCTGGACGCCTTCCACCTGGCCCGCGACATCCGCGAGCTGGACATGCGCGCCGCCCCCTACGACCTGCGCGACCTCGGCTACGAGCCGGTGCGCATCGAGACGCCGGAGGGCAAGCGCGAGTACGCCGAGGCCCAGCGCGCCTTCGCCCGCCGCTCGAACGCGATGCGCCGGCGGCTCCTAGCCGTGCTGGACGGGCTGGCTCAGACCAGCTGGTAGAGCCAGCCGTGGCGGTCCTCGGCGCGGCCGTACTGGATGTCGAGCAGCTCGGCCCGCAGGTCCTCGGTGACCTTGTGCTCGGCGGGCATGGCGAGCACTCCGCCGCTCCACGCGAGCCGGCCGACCGGGGTGATGACGGCCGCGGTGCCGCAGGCGAACACCTCGGTGATCTCACCGGAGGCCACGCCGTCGCGCCACTCGTCGATGGTGAACCGGCGCTCCTCGACCTGGTGGCCGCGCTCGCGCAGCAGGTCGAGCAGCGAGGAGCGGGTGACGCCGGGCAGGATCGTGCCGGTGAGCTCGGGGGTGACCACGCGACCGTCGGCATACAGGAAGAAGAGGTTCATGCCACCGAGCTCCTCGACGTAGCGGTGCTCGGCCGCGTCGAGGAAGACGACCTGGTCGCAGCCGTGCTCGATGCCCTCGGCCTGGCTGGCCAGCGAGGCCGCGTAGTTGCCGCCGCACTTGGCCGCGCCGGTGCCCCCGGCGGCCGCGCGGACGTACTGGTCGCTGACCCACAGGCTGACCGGCTCGAGCCCGCCCGGGAAGTAGGAGCCGGCCGGGGAGGCGATGACGCTGAAGAGGTAGCGGTTGCTCGGGCGCACCCCCAGCGCCTCCTCCGTGGCGATCATGAAGGGGCGCAGGTAGAGCGACATCTCGCCGGCGTCCGCCCCGGGCACCCACCCCTGGTCGAGGGTGACGAGCTCCTTGATGGCGTCCAGGAAGAGCGTCGGCGGCAGCTCGGGCATGGCGAGGCGACGGGCCGAGCTGTTGAAGCGCTCGGCGTTGCGCTCGGGACGGAAGGTCCAGACCGTGCCGTCGGCGTGACGGTAGGCCTTCATCCCCTCGAAGATCTCCTGGGCGTAGTGGAACACCGCCGCGGAGGGGTCCAGCGGGATGGGGCCGTAGGGCACCACCCGCGCGTCGTGCCACCCCTGCTCCTTGTCCCACTCGACCATCACCATGTGGTCGGTGAAGATGCTGCCGAACCCGGGGTTGGCGAGCAGCTCGGCGATCTGCTCGGGGCCGCGGCGGCCGGGCGCCTCGGTGACGGCGAAGGAGGTGGACGTCGCTGTCTGGCTCATGGCCGCAGCGTAGCCGCCTGACGCCCCGTCACCGCCAGGGGTGGACCTGACGCCACGGCACCTCGCGCGCCTCGCCGCCACCTCCCGCCGCCGGTCGCCTAGGGTGTCGGCGTGAGCACCCTGGACCCGAGCAGCGCCGACCTGACCCTGCTGCAGGACCGCCAGGTGGCGGTCCTGGGCTTCGACGCCATGGGCGCCGCGCACGCGCTCAACCTGCGCGACAGCGGGGTGGACGTCTGGGTCGGCACGGACCCCGACAGCCGGCTCGCGGCCCGGGCGGAGCTCGAGGGGCTGCCCGTGTCACCGCCGGAGGAGGCCGTCGAGCGCTGCGACATCATCCTCGTCCCGGGCACCGACCGGGGGGAGAACGAGCCGCGCCGCGTGACCGCCCTGGTCGAGGCCCACACGGAGCCCGGCGACCTCGTCATCGTCACCAGCGCCTCCGCCGTCCAGGAGGGCCGGCTCCGCGTCCCCGACGGCGTGGACCTGGCCATGCTGCGCAGCATCGGCAGCGGCGAACGGGTACGGGAGGAGTACCTCGACGGCCGGGGGTGCCCCGCCCTCGTCGCGGTCGCCCACGACCGCAGCGGCGCCGCGTGGGCGACCCTCACGGCCTACGCCGCGGCCATGGGGGCACTGCGCTCCGGTGCCGTCGTCACGACCGTCGAGCACGAGAGCACGGCCATGACCACGGCGCGGGACCGCGTCCAGATGCCGCTGCAGGAGGCCCTGGAGAGCACCTTCGAGGACCTGGTGGGCCGCGGCGTGGAGCCGGAGGTCGCCTACGTCGCCCTGGTGCACGAGCTGAAGACGCAGGTCGACCAGGTCTACGCGGCGGGGTTCGCCTCGCAGCACGGGCCGTCCGGCCAGGCCGGCGGCGACCCGGCGGCGAGCAGCCGCCGCGAGGCGGCGGCCGGGGCGCACGCCCTGGAGCACGCCGGCCGACAGGTCCGGGCCATGACCAGCTGGTTGCGCTGACCCGACCGCGCCGCGGAGCGGGGGCAGGACGGCCCGCGGCGCACGGTGCCGGGCCCTGGGCTCAGCGCAGGAAGAGCGCGCGCAGCCGCACGGTGGTGAGCACCAGACCGATGAGAGTCATCCCGACGAAGTAGAGCGCGTGGACCCAGGTCAGCGCGTCGAGGTGGCCCACCGACAGCTGTCGCATCAGCTCCACGCCGTGCCACAGCGGCATCGCCATGATGCACCACTGGATCCAGTCCGGGTAGACCGCGATCGGGTAGAGCGTCGCGGAGAAGAGGAACATCGGCAGCAGCGCGAAGTTGATGAGGTCCATCTGCTGGAAGCTGGTGAGGTAGCTCGTCACCCCCATGCCCAGCGCCGCGAACCCCAGGGCGATGAGCACCGCCGCCGGCACCATGAGCAACGACCACCAGGACGTCACCAGCCCCATGGCCGCGATCACGCCGAGGAAGCCCAGGGCGTACAGGAAGCCGCGGAAGAGCGCCATGAGGATCTCGCCGAGCGCGACGTCCAGCGGACCGAGGGAGGTCTGCAGCATCGCCTCGTAGAGCTTGGCGAAGCGCAGCTTGAAGAAGACGTTCCACGTCGAGTCGTAGATCGCGCCGTTCATCGCCGACGTCGCGAGGAGGGCGGGGGCGATGTAGGCGGCGTACTCCACCGGCTGGCCGCCGGGCCCGGTCACCGTGCCGACCAGCGCACCCATGCCGATGCCCATGGCGAGCAGGTAGAACACCGGCTCGAAGAACCCGGACGCCAGGACCGTCCAGTTCTGGTTGCGGACGACGGCGAAGCCGCGCTCCAGCACGGCCCCGATGTTGCCGGACGCCAACGACGAGAGCCACGCCGGCCGCGGTATGCCGTGGCCCGCCGCTCCCACGGCGCCACCGGACCCGCGGTCGCCACCGCGGGCCTCCAGGCCCTGCCCCGGGGCGCTCACGAGTGCAGCCTGCGGGTGTAGGAGCGGGTGGCCCAGACGACGCCCCCGACCGTGCAGCCCAGCAGGAAGGCCAGGTGCACCGCCATCATCACCGCCGGGACGTCCGCACCGTAGGACGCCACCCGGGCGAGCTGCGTGCCGTGCCACACCGGGCTGACCCAGCCGATCCAGTGCAGCCACACGGGCATCGCGGACAGGGGGAAGAACGTCCCCGCGAAGAGGAACATCGGCATGACGACGAAGCGCTGGATGAAGGCGAACTGGTAGGCCTCGTCCTCGATGGTCGAGGCGTAGGCCTGCAGGGGTGTGCCGAACGCGGTCGCGGTCAGGACCCCGACCGGCACGACGAGCACGGACTGCCACCAGGCGGACGGGGCGGCGCCGAAGGCCACCATGATCACCCAGAAGACACCCCCCTGGAGCACGAAGCGCAGGACCACCGCGAGGAGGTGACCCCGGGCGATCTGCCCCGGCTCCAGGGGTGAGGCGGTGGGACCGTGGTAGAGCCGCTGCCACTTGAAGCCGCTCATGACGGGGTAGGTCATCTCGGCGGTCACCGACATGACGACCGTCGACACGAGCAGGGCGGGCGCGACGAAGGTGAGGTAGTCGACGCCGTCGACGGGGCCGGTGCCGCGGTCGACGAGCTCGCCGAGGCCCACCCCGAGGGCGACCATGTAGAGCAGCGGCTGCAGCACGGCGTACACGGCGATCGGCAGCGCGAAGGCACGCATGCCGCGCAGCGTCGTCTCGGCGTAGAACCAGGAGCCGGAACGCCGGGTGCGCGCGGCCATCTCGGTGTGCGGCGGCACCCGGCCGGAGGCGACGAGCCCGGCCGCGTCGAACTCCGGCGCGTCGGCCCCGGTGCCGGGGCTGAGGTCAGTCAACGAGCGACCTCCCGGTGAGCCGGAGGAAGACGTCCTCGAGGGAGGACCGCCGCACCAGCGAGGTGACCGGGTGCAGGCCCCGGGAGGTGACCTCCTCGAGAGCGGCTTCGCCGTCGTGGGCGTAGACGAGGATGCGGTCGGGCAGCACCTCGTTGCGCTCCCCCACCCCGTCCAGCTGGGCGACCACGGAGGCGTTGCGGGCCGAGCCGAAGCGCAGCTCCAGCACCTCCCGGGTCGAGTGCTCGCGGATGAGCGAGGCCGGGCTGCCCTGCGCCATGATCCGGCCGTGGTCGACCACGATGAGCCGGTCGCACAGCTGCTCGGCCTCGTCCATGAAGTGGGTCGTGACGACGAGGGTGGTCCCGGCCTCCTTGAGCCGGAAGAGACGGTCCCACAGGATGTGGCGGGCCTGCGGGTCCAGTCCTGTCGTCGGCTCGTCGAGCAGCAGGATCCGCGGCTCGTTGACCAGACCCCGGGCGATGGTGAGCCGACGCTTCATGCCGCCGGAGAGCGCACTGACCTTCTCCTTGGCCTTGCTCTCCAGCTGGGCGAAGGCGAGCAGCTCGGCCGACTTGTCCGCGAGGTAGGAGCGCGAGAGCCCGAAGTAGCGCCCGTACATGACGATGTTCTCGCGGACCCGCAGCTCCTCGTCGAGGTTGTCCTGCTGCGGCACGACACCGAGGTGGGCGCGCACCTGTGGGCCCTGGGTCCCCGGGTCCAGCCCCAGGACGGTGAGCTCGCCGCCGTCCCGGTCGAGGGTGCCGCCGATCATCCGCATGGTGGTCGACTTGCCGGCCCCGTTGGGCCCGAGCAGGCCGAAGCTCTCCCCCGCCTCGACCTCGAGGTCGATCCCGTCGACGGCGGTGAAGTCCCCGTAGGTCTTGCGCAGTCCTCGGGCGGTGATCACGGCAGGCACGAGCCGAGACTCTACGTCCTCGCCGAGGGCCCGCCAACGGCTTATCCGGTATGCCGACCCGTCGCGGCGGGGACGTCGCCGTGGTCTCGTGGCGCGGGACGACGCCCCGTGGTCACGGGCCGGGGTGGTGCGGTCAGCGGCCGCGCAGCACGGCGCGCACCGTCCCGCTGCCCGGCCCGACGTGCGACCAGGGCACGGCCAGCTCGAGCACCGCCGCGGACGCGGTGGGCAGCCCGCCGTGCAGCGCCTCCCGCCCGGCGTCGTCCTGCCCCTCGTCCTGCCCGTCGTCACCGAGCTCCCAGGCCGTGCTCGACATCACCGGCTCGTGGCCGACGACCCACAGCACCTCGACCTCCTGCGGGACCTCGGCGACGGCCTCGAGGACGCCGTCGATGCCGCCGTCGTAGATCCGCCCGGTGGGCCACGTCTCCACCTGTCGGTCGCCCAGCGCGTGCTGCAGGGTCTGCCAGGCCCGGGCCGCGGTGGAGACCAGGGCCAGCTCCGGGGCCCAGCCCGCGTCCCCGAGGGAGCGACCCAGGGCCGCGGCGTCCTGCTCGCCGCGCGCGGTGAGCTCACGGGCGTGGTCGCCGCCGGGTCCCGGCGGGGTGTCCTGCGCCTTGGCGTGGCGGATGAGCACGAGGGTGGGCATACCGCGACCTCCTGTCCTGCCCGGGACCGCCCGGACGGCTGCGGCCCGTGCGGTCCTCCCGAGACTAGCCCGGGGACGGCCGCAGGGCCGGGCGGCTCACGCCACCACGGCCCTGCGTCCTGTCCCGGTCGTGCCGGTCGTCAGGGCTGCCCGTCCACCCAGTCGGGGTAGTGCTCGTTCAGCTCCTCCTCGACGTCCTGGGACACCGCGTTGGTGCCACCCAGGATGACGACCCGCTCCGGGCTGAGCCGCTCCAGCTCGGCCAGCGTGGCCTCCGGCAGCTCACCAGGCTTGGTCAGCAGCACCGGCACACCCTGGTGACCGGCCAGGGCCGAGCCCGCCAGCGCGTCCGGGAAGTTGCGACCCGAGGCGATGTGCACCAGCGGGACGTCCGTCCCGTGGACCTGCGAGACCGCGACCGCGGTCTCGTAACGGTCCCCACCGGAGACCCGCTCGTCCGCGCCCAGCGCGGCGAACGTGTCGTCGTCGACGGCGACCTCCCCACCGAGCACCACGACCCGGTCCGGGTCGAGCTCGGCGAGCGCGTCCGCCGTGGCAGCCGGCACACCGTCCGGGCGGGTCAGCAGCACCGGGGCGTTCTCCATGCCCGCGCGAGCCGAACCGGTCAGGGCGTCGGCGTAGGCACGGTCCTGCCCGGAGGCGACGTAGACCACCTCGGGGCCCTCGAACATCATCGCCAGGTTGGCCGCCGTCTCATAACGGTCGGTCCCCTCGACGCGGGACACCTCGCCGTAGGCCTCGAGGTCACCAGCCACGCCCGAGGACACCGCACCGGTGCCGCCCAGGATGACGATGCTGCTCGGATCCACGGCCTCCAGGGCCTCCCGCGTGTCCTGGGGCAGCCGGTCGTTCTTGACCAGCAGCACCGGGGCCGGGTCACCCTCGGGCGTGTTCATCGTGCCCGGCAGCAGACCGCGCGAGGCAGCCGGCGAACCGGACATGGCGTCGGCGAAACCGGTACCCGAGGCGATGTAGACCGTCTCCACCCCGTCCGGGTAGAGCGCCGAGATCGCCGCGGCCGTGCCGTAGCGGTCCGTGCCGAAGACCCGCTCGACCGTGGGCTCGGGCTCGGGCTCCTCCTCGGCGACCTCGCCGCGGGCGAGCACCGGGATCGCGACGGCCACGTCTCCGGAGGTCCAGGCGACCTCACCCTGCTGCCACACGTCGGTGGCGGCGCCGGTGTTGGCGACCGTGATCGTCACCTCGGCGGAGCCGCCCGCCGGGACGGTGACGCTGGCCGGCTCGACCGTCACGGACAGGGTGTCCGGGCCGGTGACGGAGGCCTCGAAGGTCGCGTCCGCCGCACCGGGGTTGGTGACGGTCCGGGTCACCGTGGTCGGCTGGGTGCCGAGGGCCGGCACCGAGACGTAGGCCGCGTTGAGGTCGTAACCGGTGGTCGGGTCGGCGAGGAAGGTGTCCCAGTCGGCCTCGGTCGAGTCGAACACCAGGCCGGGCTCGAGGAAGGCGCGCGGCTCGACGAAGCCGGTGCCCCCGACCACGGCCTGGTTGCTCTCGGCCTCGACGTAGTCGGTCGTCGAGGTCTGCAGGGCCGACTTGATGGCCATCGGCGACCACTCCGGGTGCGCCGCTGCGAGCAGCGAGCCCAGGCCGGCGACGTGCGGCGAGGCCATCGAGGTGCCGGTCAGGTAGCCGTACTGCGGCTCACCGCCTTCGCTGGCGTAGGCGGCCAGGACGTTGACGCCGGGCGCGCCCAGGTCCGGCTTGAGGATGGTCTGCTCGTCGGCGGCGACGTCCACCGGGCCGCGGCCGGAGAACGGCGCGACGGAGGGCACGGGGCCGTCCTCGGGGCGGTGGAACGACGCGGCGACCGTGGTCTGCCAGGGGCCGGTGTGCGCGACCGCGACGCCGGACTCCGCCGAGTTGCCGGCGGATGCGGCGTTGAAGACCCCGGCGGCGGCGGCGTTCTTGAACGCCAGGTCAACCGGGTCCTCGTAGGTCGTCGGGTCACCACTGACCGAGAAGTTGATGACGTCGACGCCGTCGGTGAGGGCCGCCTCGACCGCCGCGATGGAGTCGTCGGGGTGGCACCCGCTCACCCCCTCGAAGTCGAAGCAGGCCTTGTAGGCCGCGACGTGCGCCCCCGGCGCCATCCCGGCCAGGTCGTAGGTGTTGCCCTCGGCGTCCTCGAGGGACACCTCCCGCCCGACCGCCGTGCTGGCGACGTGCGAGCCGTGGCTGTCGGTGTCCAGCGGGCTGACGCTCTCGGCCTCGATGGGCTCGTAACCCTCGGCGCGCGCCCCCTCGACGAAGTAGCGGGCGCCGACGATCTTGTCGGTGCACGCCGAGGTGGGGAAGTCGCCCGCGTCGTCGCCCTCACCGGTCTCGCACTCCCCGGCCCAGTCGGCCGGCGGGGCCGGCATGCCGTCCGCCGCGAAGGAGGGGCTGTCGTAGGCGATGCCGGAGTCGATGACGCCGACGACCGTGCCCTTGCCGGCCTCCATGGGCCCGCCGAGCTGGGACCACACGCCACCGGGGCCGCGCAGGCCGAGCAGGTCGGGCGACAGGTCCGTGTCCGGGTTGGCCGGCGCGCCGTCGGGCTCCCCGACGACACCCGCGTCCAGCTGGCGCAGCGTGGACCGCGTGACCGACACCACGTCGTCGCGCTGGGCGAGGGCGGCGGCCTCGGCGGCGGTGAGCTGCGCGGCGAAGCCGTTGAGGGCGACCGTGTAGCGGTAGGTCGGCTCCGCGGCCACCCCCTGCAGCACGTCGTCCTGCTGGGCGAGCAGCTGGTCGGTGTAGCTGAGCGCCTCCGCGGAGGTCGTGTCCACCTTCTCCAGTGCGGACCCGGCCGTGCCCGGGTGGGTGGCCAGCGGCAGCCGGTCGAGCACCACGACGTAGGCACCGTCCTGGAGGTCGCCGGTGGCGCTGACCGGTCCGGCCACCGCCGGCCCGTCGGTCGCGGAGGCGGCCACCGGCGCGAGCCCGGCCACGAGGCTGAGTCCAGCCACGGCGGCCAGGGCGCGGCGAGCCCCCGATGTCGAGCGATACGTCACGATTCTGTCCCCTGTTTCCCTGTGAGCCCGCCCCCGACGGAGCCGGCAGATGACGCCGCACCTCCTGCAGGCCCGGCACCCGGAGCCTATACCGACCACGGTAGGTTCCCGCAAGGGTGCGGTCTGATCGTCGCCCGATGTTCACCCTGGCGACGAAAGGCCAGGTCAGGACAACTGCGATGTCGGTCCGGCCACGCGGTGCAGCAGCTGGCCATCCTGCCGGTATGCCGTGAGCTGGGAGGCCAGGTAACTTCCCATCCGCGGCAGCGAGGCGGGCGAGGCCCCCCCGACGTGCGGCACGACGAGCACCCCCGGGGTGGAGAAGGCGGGGTGCCCGTCCGGCAGCGGCTCGGGGTCGGTGACGTCGAGGGCCGCCCGCAGCCGGCCGGCCGCGCACTCGGCGAGCAGGGCGCCGGTGTCGACGACCGGCCCGCGCGCGACATTGACGACGAGGGCCTGGTCGGGCAGCAGCGCGAGCTCGTCGGCGCCCAGCAGCCCGCGGGTGCGGTCGGTGAGCGGCAGGGTGAGCACGACGGCGTCGGCCCGCGGGAGGAGCTCGGGCAGGCGGTCGACGCCGTGCACCCGCTCCACCAGCCCGTCGCCGCGCCGGTCCGCGCTGGCCACGGCGAGGACGTCGCACTCGCAGGCCAGCAGCCGCCGGGTGAGAGCGGTGCCGATGCCGCCGTAGCCGACGACGAGCACCGTGGAGTCGGCCAGCGAGCGCCAGGGGCCGGGGGCGGAGCGGTCCCACACCCCGTCGGCCTGGCGCAGCACGTGGTGCGGCAGGTTCCGCTGCGCGGCGAGCAGCAGCGCCAGGGCCAGCTCGCTGGTCGCGGTGTCGTGCACCCCGACGGCGTTGGCCAGCTGCACCCCCTCCGGGAGGGAGGGCAGCGCGTGCTCGTAGCCCGCCGAGGCCAGGACCACCGCCCGCAGCCCCGGCACCTCGCCCATCCGGCGCAGCCACGGCCCGGCGATCATCGACAGCGCGAGGACGTCGACGTCCCGCCCGCCGCCGGGCACGGTGCCGGGGTCCTGGTGGTCGTAGGGCAGGACCTCGACGCCCTCGACCGGCCCGAGGTGCGGCAGCAGCTCCTCGGGGACGGCGGCGACGGGCGCGCGGCCGGACGCGGACGGCATACCGGGTGTCAGCCCTGCACGCCGAGCGTCTCCAGGATGAGCTCGCGCGCCCGACCGGCGTCGGCCTGGCCGCGCATCTTCTTCATGACCTGGCCGATGAGGGCCCCGACCGCCTGCACCTTGCCGCCGCGGATCCTCTCCACGACGTCGGCGTTCTCGGCGATGACCTCCTCGACCGCGGTCTGCAGCGCGCCGTCGTCCTGCACCAGCTCGAGACCGCGGGCGTCGGCGACCTCGGTGGGGGTGCCCTCGCCGGCCAGCACGCCCTCCAGCGCCTGCCGCGCCATCGAGTCGTTGAGCCGGCCGCCGGTGACGAGGGAGTCCAGCTCGGCGACGTGGGCCGGGGTGACGCCCAGGTCGAGCAGCTCCACCGCACCGCCGTCCTCGCCCGCGGTCTTGGCCCGCCGGGCCAGCTCGCCCATCCACCACTTGCGGGCGGCGGCGGCCGATGCGCCCGCGGCGACGGTGGCCTCGATGACCTCCACCGCACCGGCGTTGACGACGTCGCGCATCTCCAGGTCGGAGTAGCCCCAGTCCTCCTGCAGCCGGCGACGGCGTTCCGCCGGGTTCTCCGGCAACGTGGCCCGCAGCCGCTCGACGTCCTCGCGGGTCGGGGCGACGGGCACCAGGTCGGGCTCGGGGAAGTAGCGGTAGTCGTCGGCGTCCGACTTGGGCCGGCCCGAGGTGGTGATGCCGGTGTCCTCGTGCCAGTGCCGAGTCTCCTGCAGGATCGACCCGCCCGCGTCGAGGACGGCGGCGTGCCGGGTCATCTCGTAGCGCACCGCACGCTCGACCGAGCGCAGGCTGTTGACGTTCTTGGTCTCGGTGCGGGTCCCGAAGCGCTGCGCGCCGGTCGGCATGAGCGAGACGTTGGCGTCGCAGCGCAACGACCCCTGCTCCATCTTGACGTCCGAGACGTCGAGCGCGCGCAGCAGGTCGCGCAGCGCGCCGACGTAGGCGCGGGCCACCTCGGGCGCCCGCTCCCCCGCCCCGGTGAGCGGCTTGGTGACGATCTCGATGAGGGGGATGCCGGCCCGGTTGTAGTCGACCAGGCTGTGGGAGGCGCCGTGGATGCGACCGGTGGCGCCGCCGACGTGGGTGGACTTGCCGGTGTCCTCCTCCATGTGCGCCCGCTCGATCTCGACGCGAAAGACAAAGGACTCCTCGCCGAGGAATTCCGGCCCTTCCCGGGGCGGCACCTCGACGTCGAGCCAGCCGTCGACGGCGATGGGCTCGTCGTACTGGCTGGTCTGGAAGTTCTTCGGCATGTCGGGGTAGAAGTAGTTCTTCCGGGCGAACCGGCACCACTCGGCGATCCCGCAGTTCAGCGCGAGGCCGATGCGGATCGCCGACTCCACCGCCGTGCGGTTGACCACGGGCAGCGCCCCGGGCAGGCCGAGGCAGACCGGGCAGGTCTGGGTGTTGGGCTCGGCGCCGAAGCCGGTCGCGCAGCCGCAGAACATCTTGGTGGCGGTGCCCAGCTCGACGTGCACCTCCAGCCCCAGCACCGGCTCGTAGCGGGTCAGCAGGTCGTCGTAGGCGACGGTCCGCTCGGGACCGGCCGTGGTCCGGGTGCTCATGCCCTCACCTCGATCTCGGGAGCCTGCTCGATGACGTAGCCGCCCTGCTGCTCGCGCAGGCGGGCCTCCAGGGCCGCGCCCACGGCATACAGGCGCTGGTCCTGCATCGCGGGGGCGAGGATCTGCAGCCCCGCGGGGAGCCCGTCCTCGTCGGCGGTGCCGGAGGGCACCGACATGCCGGGGACCCCGGCCAGGTTGGCGGGGATGGTGGCGATGTCGTTGAGGTACATCGCCATCGGGTCCTCGGTCTTGTCGCCGATGCGGAACGCGGTCGTCGGCGCGGTCGGGCTGACGAGCACGTCCACCTGCTCGAACGCCGCCTCGAAGTCGCGGGCGATGAGGGTGCGGACCTTCTGCGCCTGCCCGTAGTAGGCGTCGTAGTAGCCGCTGGAGAGCGCGTAGGTGCCCAGGATGATGCGCCGCTTGACCTCGTCGCCGAAGCCCGCGTCCCGGGAGGCGCCCATGACCTGCTCGGCGCTGGGGCTGCCGTCCGGGGTGACCCGCAGGCCGTAGCGCATCGCGTCGTAGCGCGCCAGGTTGCTGCTCGCCTCGGAGGGGAGGATGAGGTAGTAGGCCGCCATCGCGTAGGCGAAGTGGGGGCAGGAGACCTCGGTGATCTCCGCCCCGAGGTCGCGCAGGGCGTCCAGCGCCTCCTCGAAGCGGGCCTGCACGCCCGGCTGGAAGCCCTGGTCCGAGCCGCTGATCTCGCGGACGACACCGACCCGGAGGCCGGCGAGGTCGGTGGTCCCGGCCGCGCCGACGACGTCCGGCACCGGCGCGTCGACCGAGGTGGAGTCCATCGGGTCGTGCCCGGCGATGACCGCGTGCAGCAGCGCGGCGTCCGCGACGGTGCGGGCGCACGGGCCGATCTGGTCGAGGCTGGAGGCGAGCGCGATGATCCCGTAGCGGCTCACCGCGCCGTAGGTCGGCTTGGTGCCGACGGTCCCGGTGACCGCGGCCGGCTGCCGGATCGAGCCGCCGGTGTCGGAGCCGATCGCCAGCGGCGCGAGGTAGGCCGCGACCGCCGCGCTGCTGCCCCCGCCGGACCCGCCGGGGATCCGGTCGAGGTCCCACGGGTTGCGGGTCGGCCCGAAGGCGGAGTGCTCGGTGGAGGAGCCCATGGCGAACTCGTCCATGTTGGTCTTGCCGAGGATGGGCATCCGGGCCTGCCGGATGCGGGTGACGATCGTCGCGTCGTAGGGGGGCACGAAGTCCTCGAGCATGCGGCTGCCCGCGGTCGTCGTCAGGCCCTGCGTGCAGGCGATGTCCTTGACCGCGACCGGCACCCCGGCCAGGCGGGGCAGCTCCTCGCCCGCGGCCCGCGCGGCGTCCACCTCGCGGGCCGTCGCCAGGGCGCCCTCGGCGTCGACCAGGAGGTAGGCGTTGAGACCAGGGTTGAGCACCTCGATGCGGTCCAGGTGGGCTTGGGTGAGCTCGACCGAGGTGAGGGTGCCGGCGGCGAGGCGGTCGGCCATCTCGACGGCGGTGAGGCGGGTGAGGTCGGCGTCGGCCGTCCCCCCGCCGGGGGCGGCGTGGGTGGTGGGGTCGCTCATCTCACTCCTCGTCCAGGATCCGCGGCACCGCGAAGCGGTCGTCCTGGGCCTGCGGGGCGTTGGCCAGGGCCTGCTGGACGCTCAGGCTCTCCCGCACCTCGTCGGGACGGGTGACGTTGGCCAGCGGCATGGGGTGGGACATGGGCGGCACGTCGGCCGAGGCGACCTCACCGACCTGGCCGACCCAGTCGACGATCTGGTCGAGCTGGGCGGCGAGCCGGTCGAGCTCGGCGTCCTCGAGCTGGATGCGGGCCAGCATGGCGACGTGCGCGACGTCCTCGCGCGAGAGGTTGGACATGGCGCCAGTCTAGGTCGCGCGCGTCGCCGTCCTGGGCATGGTGGTGCCCTGGTGCGATCACGACGAACTCGCGGGCGCCACCCCGGCGTGGACGGGTAGCGTCGCCGGGTGAGCACCGACCTGACCCACACCCCGGACGCGGAGGACTTCCGTGCCCTGGCGCGCAGCGCGCCGTGGCGCTTCGTCACGCTGCACTGGACCCATCTGTCCCAGGGCGGCGGGACGCCGGCTGGGCGCGAGCCGGCGCAGGCCTGGCTGGACCGGGCCGAGCCGCGGCTCACGGTGCGGCAGGGGCGGGACGTCTTCACCGACACCGAGGTTCCCTACGGCGGCTCGACGCAGGTCACGCCCGCACAGGACGATGGCGTGTCCTTCCGCGCGGACGGGCTGGTCTCCGCACGGCCGCAGGGGTGGGCGTGGGACCACTCCGACCCCCTGTGGGGCGACTACCGCTGGACCGCCATGCTCGACCCGGTCGAGCTCGCCGACGGCGTGCGTCTCGACGAGGACGACGGCCCGGACGTGCGGGTGGAGGGCGTCGAGATCACCGAGGTCACCGAGGTGGAGCTGCGGGGGCGCGGACCTGGCAGGCGGTGTGCCGCCCGACCGTCGGCGCCTACGACCCCCGGTGCGGATGCTGCCCGCTGCTGGACAGCGTGGCCAGCCGGCTGGTGGAGTACGGCCCCGACGACCCGACCCTGGCGACCGGGCGGGAGAGCCTGCCGACGGCATACCTCGTCAGCCTCGACGTGCGGACCGGGATCGTCGTCGACGTCTCACCGCAGGACGGTGACGGGGCGGGCAGCAGCTTCGCCAACGAGATCCACGCCGTGGACGAGCCGCTCAGGCCGCCAGCGGCTCCCGCACGAGCCGGCCGATGAGCTCGGCCACCTGCCCGCGCACGTCGTCCGCGAGGTCACCGCTCTCGAGGGCTGCCGGGGCCGAGGCCAGACCGACCGTCTGCTCGAGCGGCCGCGCGCCCGCGACCTGCAGCACCCGCACCGCGTCCTCGCGCGCCCACTGCGCGGCCTTCGGCGAGGCGGAGGCGCCGAGCACGGCCACCGGCTTGCCGGCCAGGGCGGCCGCCCCGCGGGGCCGGGAGGCCCAGTCGATGGCGTTCTTGAGCACGCCGGGCAGCGAGCCGTTGAACTCCGGCGTCGCCACCACGAGGGCGTCGGCGGCGGTGACCTGGTCCCGGAACGCGCGCACGGCCTCCGGAGGGCTGTCCGTGTCGAGGTCCTGGTCGTAGTGCGGCAGCGAGGGCAGCAGCGTGCTGATCTCGCCGTCGACGCCCTCGGGCAGGGCGTCGAGCGCGGCCTGGGCCAGGCGACGGTTGGTCGAGTCGGGCCGCAGGCTGCCGACGAGGACGAGCACGGTGGGACGGTCGGTGGCAGTAGTCACGTGATGCGTCAACCATCAGCGCGGTGCCGGTATTCCCCCGCCCTCGGTCCCGTGGGACCCGGCACCGTGCCCGATCGGCACGGGACGCTCATCCGCGGGAGAGCCGCTCCTTGACCATGCCCGGGTTCGGGTTGGTGTGGGGTATGCCGTCGATCACCACGGTCGGGACGGTCTCGTTGCCGTCGTTGACGCTGCGGACGAAGGCGGCGCCCTCCTCGTCGTCCCAGATGTTGACCCAGGTCGCCCGGTCCTTGAGCCTGCCCAGGCGCGCCTTGAGCATGGCGCAGAAGCCGCACCCCGGTCGCCAGTAGATGACCACGTCTCCTCGTGGGTCGTCCTGCGCCATGTCCTCGACCTCCTGCTGGGTGGCTCCGCCCCGGCGGCCACGCCAGGGGGAGGTCCACCAGGCGATGCCGAGCGCCAGCACACCGTAGCCGACCGCCCACGCCGCGCGCCCGTCGCGGACGAGGTCCACGACGACCAGACCCAGGACGACGACGAGTGCTCCCCAGAGCCACGGTGACCTCATACCCCCATGGTGGCGGGGAACCGTCGCGCGCGCCTCCCTCGCCCGAGGGAGATGCCGCCGCCGTGGGCCTACGCTGGTGCGGTGACCGCTCGCCCGCAGGAGGGATACCTGGACCGTCGCTCGCCCCGCGGGCGGACGATGCTCGCGGCCGTCACCCTCGGATCTGGCGTCGCGATCCTCGACGGCTCCGTCGTCAACGTGGCCCTGCGCACCATCGGCGAGGACCTCGGCGCCACCCTCCCGCAGCTGCAGTGGATCGTCGGGGGCTACCTCCTCTCGCTCGCCTCCCTGGTGCTGGTGGCCGGCGCGCTCGGCGACCGGCTCGGCCGCCGCCGGGTCTACCTCGTCGGCATGGCGTGGTTCCTGCTCGCCTCGGCCCTGTGCGCGCTCGCGCAGGACCCGGCCCAGCTCATCGCGGCGCGGCTCGTCCAGGGCGTGGGCGCGGCGCTGCTCACCCCTGGTGCGCTCGCGCTCATCCAGGCGAGCTACGCCCCCGGTGACCGCGCGCCCGCGATCGGCACGTGGGCGGGCGTCAGCGGGATCGCGGCGGCCGTCGGCCCCCTGGTCGGCGGAGCCATCGTCGACACCACCAGCTGGCGCTGGATCTTCGCCATCAACATCCCGCTGTGCGTCGTCGTCATCGCGCTGGCGGCCTGGTCGGCTCCCGAGAGCAGGGACGTCGAGTCCACGGGGCGGTTCGACCTCGTGGGCTCGGCGCTCGTCGTCGTCGGGCTGGGCGCCTCCACGTGGGCCCTCACCACGGCTGCCGAGGCACCGACGGCGGCGCTCGTCCTGGCGTGGGTGGTGACCGCCCTGGCGGCGGCCGGCTTCCTCGTCTGGAGCCGGCGCGCCGCGCACCCGCTGGTGCCGCTGCACCTCTTCGGCTCCCGGGTCTTCTCCGCGGCCAACGCCATGACCCTGCTGGTCTACGGCGCCCTCGGCGCGGTCATGCTCTTCGTCGTCATCCAGCTGCAGGTCACCTCCGGCTGGTCGGCGACCGCCTCCGGGCTGGCCGGGCTTCCGGTGACCGTGGCGCTGCTGCTGCTCTCCACCCGGGCCGCGGCGCTCGCCGACCGCATCGGGCCGCGGGTGCCCATGACGGTGGGGCCGCTGGTGTGTGCCGTGGGCACCCTGCTCATGGTCGGGATCGGCCGCGACACCGGCTGGGGCGGGGTGCTGCCGGGCATGGTGGTCTTCGCCCTCGGGCTGGCGCTGCTCGTCTCGCCGCTCACCGCCGCGGTGCTCGCGGCTGTCGCGGACCGGTACGCCGGGCTGGCCAGCGGCATCAACAACGCCGTCGCCCGCACGGGGTCGCTGCTCGCGGTGGCCGCGCTGCCGGCGCTCGTCGGCCTGTCGGGCACGGACTACGCCGACCCGGTGGCCTTCACCGAGGGCTACCGCTGGGCCATGCTGGCCTGCACGGCGCTGCTGGCCGGCGGCGGTGTCATCAGCTGGTTCGGGCTGCGGCCGGGGCCGACCCGGGACCGGGTCAGCGCCACATCACCGCCGCACGTGTGAGCCGGCCGCGGCGTCGTCGCCGCGGCCACAGACCCACGGTCACCTGCAGCCGGGCGGACACGGCGGCCCCCAGTCACGCCTCCCCGGTGGCCAGCAGCCGCACGAACCCCTCCTCGTCGAGCACGGGCACGCCCAGCTCCTCCGCCTTGGCGGCCTTGGACCCGGCGTTGGCGCCGACGACCACGAAGTCGGTCTTCTTGCTCACCGAGCCGGACGCCTTGCCGCCGCGGCTGATGATCGCCTCCTTGGACTCGTCCCGCGAGAAGCCCTCGAGCGAGCCGGTGACGACCACGGTGCGGCCCTCGAGGGTGCGCTCGATCGAGGCGTCCCGCTCGTCGGCCATCCGCACCCCGTCGGCGGCCCACTGCTCGACGATCTCGCGGTGCCAGTCGACGTCGAACCACGCCACCACCGACTCGGCGATGATCTGGCCCACCCCCTCGGTCGCGGCCAGGTCCTCGACCGACGCCGACCGGATGGCGTCCATGGACCCGAACTCGGTGGCCAGCGCCCGGGCGGCCGTCGGGCCGACGTGCCGGATCGACAGGGCGACGAGCACCCGCCACAGCGGCTGCTCCTTGGCCCCCCGCAGGTGGGTCAGCAGGCGCTCCCCGTTGGCCGAGAGCACGCGCCCGTCGACGACCTCCTCCGGCGGGTCCGCCTTCTTGGCCGTCCGGGTGAAGAGCGGCACCTGCACGAGGCGCTCGCGGTCGGCCCGCTCCTCCTCCGGCGTGGGCGGCTCCTCCCCCGTGCCGTGGGCGAGGCCGAACAGTCCCGCCTCGTTGCGGATCACCCCGGCGTCCAGCAGGGCGGTGACCCCCTCGTAGCCGAGCGCCTCGATGTCGAAGGCGCCCCGGCCGGCCAGGCTGAAGAGGCGCTCCCGCAGCTGGGCCGGGCACTCCTTGCTGTTGGGGCACCGGATGTCCTTGTCGCCCTCCTTCTGGGCGGCCAGCTCGGTGCCGCAGGACGGGCAGTGCGTCGGCATGACGAACTCGCGCTCGTCCCCGGTGCGCAGGTCGGCCACCGGCCCGAGGATCTCGGGGATGACGTCGCCGGCCTTGCGCAGCACGACCGTGTCGCCGATGAGCACGCCCTTGCGCCGGACCTCGTGCTGGTTGTGCAGGGTGGCCCGCTCGACGGTGGACCCGGCCACCAGCACCGGCTCCATCAGCCCGTAGGGCGTGACGCGCCCCGTGCGACCGACGTCGACCCGGATGTCGAGCAGCCTGGTGGTGACCTCCTCGGGCGGGTACTTGTAGGCGATGGCCCACCGCGGGGCCCGCGAGGTCGCCCCGAGCTGGCGCTGCACCGCCACCTCGTCGACCTTGACGACCACCCCGTCGAGCTCGTGCTCGACGTCGTGCCGGTGCTCGCCGTAGTAGCGGACGATGTCGTGCACCTCGGCCCGGGAGGCGACGACCTGGGCGCGGGGGCTGACCGGCATCCCCCAGGCGCCGAGCACGGCATACGCCTGCGACTGGCGGGTGATGTCGAAGCCGGTGCGCGCGCCGATCCCGTGCACGAGCATGCGCAGGGGGCGGCCGGCCGACACCCGGGGGTCCTTCTGCCGCAGCGACCCGGCCGCCGAGTTGCGCGGGTTGGCGAAGGGCGCCTTGCCCGCCTCGACCAGGGAGGCGTTGAGCTCGGTGAAGCCCTCGAGCGGGAAGAAGACCTCGCCGCGGATCTCCACCAGACCAGGGATCGGGACGTCCTCCCCCTCGGGCTGCTCGGTCGGCGGCGTCAGCCGGTGCGGGACGCCCTCGATGGTGCGGACGTTGAGGGTGACGTCCTCACCGGTGCGACCGTCGCCGCGGGTGAGCGCCTGGGTGAGCAGGCCGTCCTCGTAGAGCAGGTTGACCGCGAGCCCGTCGATCTTGAGCTCGCACAGGTAGTGCACGTCGGCGCCCCCGGCCTCCCGCTCGACCCGGTCGAACCACTCGTCCAGCTCCTCCGGCGAGAAGGCGTTGTCGAGGCTGAGCATGCGCTCGCGGTGGTCGACGGCGGTGAACTCGGTGGAGAAGGTCCCGCCCACCTGCTGGGTGGGGCTCTCCGGGGTCCGCAGCGTGGGGTATGCCTCCTCCAGCTCCTCCAGCTCGCGCAGCAGCCCGTCGAACTCGCCGTCGCTGACGGTGGGCGCGTCGCGGACGTAGTAGGCGAACTGGTGGCCCCGGATCTGCTCGGCCAGCTCGCCCGCCCGGCGACGGACGTCCTGCGGGGGCTCGGGCTGCTCGGCGGGGCCGTCGGGACGCGTCGAGGGGCTGGTGTCGGTCACGTGCTCATTGTGCTGCACGCCACCGACACCAGCCCCTCGTGCTGGTCGGTCAGCCCCGGCTCAGCGGGTGCCCTTGAAGTAGGCGGTCGACTCCTTCTTCCAGAGGAGGAAGACGATGACCGCCGCCAGCACCGCGTTGAGCAGCGACAGGATGGTGTTGATCGTGCCCCCGGCGGCCGAGCCCGGCATCATGCTCGTGCCCAGCAGGCCGATGAGGGTCGTGACGACGTTGAGGACCCCGAGGACGGTCGCGACGATGCGCGCCCAGCCCTTGCCCTTGCCGTTGAAGAAGCCGAGGGCGAACCAGATAGCCGCGACGACGACCGCCCAGATCAGGCCGAAGATGGGAGCCGTGGACACCGCGGCGTCGACCATGGCGGCGTCCACCGGCTGACCGCTCGCCTCGAGCTGGGACTCGATCGCCGAGCGCAGCTGGTCCTCGGGGGTGGCCAGCGCGACGACCCCGCCGATGAGCGAGATGACACCGCCGGCGTACATGAGCTTCTGGGCCAGGCCCACCGACTGCGGCTTGGCGACGGCCCCCGCCGGGGCGCCGCCGTGGGCGCCGTCGTGGGCGTCGTAGCTCGGCGCCGCCTGGAAGCCACCCTCGTGCTGGCGGGCGTCCGCGTCGTGGCGCGGTGCGCTCGGGTCGTGGTGCGGGTCGTCGTGACCCGGGTTCTGTGACATCTCTCCCCTTCCATGGGCGTGCCGGACGCACGCGTGACGCGGCCAGCCTAGCGGGGCAGGAGTGACTCAGGTGGCAGCCGCCTCGGCAAGTCTGGACGCGACCTGGGAGAGCGACCGCGTGACCTGTTGCGCCCCGGCCGGGCTGGAGGACGCCAGCCCGCACGGCGGGGTGAGGCCGACGTCGCCCAGCGCGGCGACCGGGAGCCCGGCCTCGTGCCAGCGCCGCAGCAACGGCTCGAGCGGGTCGGCGGCTCCCGCGTCGACCCCCGCCCAGAGCCGGCGGCCCGCCTCGACCGCGGCCGCGACCTGCTCGAACCTCCCCCGCCCCACCTGCGCGAGGTCCAGCGAGAGCAGCCCCGCGCCCGCCTCGACCAGCACGTCCACCGGCGGGTCGGCGGCGCAGGTGTGCACACCGCCTACCTCGGCGCCGGGCTGGTCGAGCACCTGCCGCAGCACCGCCACCGCCTCGCCCCGCTCGGGCGTGCGCAGGACGCGGTAGCCGGACTCGGAGCGGATGCGCCCGGCCAGCACGGCGGTGAGGGACGGCTCGTCCATCTGCAGGAGCAGCTCGGCACCCGGGACCAGGCGCTGCACCCGGCCGAGGTAGGCCGCCACCCCCTCGGTGAGCGAGGCCACCACGTCGCGGGTGGCGCCGGGGTCGTCCAGCACCCGGTCGCCGAGCGGGCGCCACAGCGAGGCGGCCAGGGTCCACGGCCCGGCGACCTGCACCTTGAGCGGCCCCGCGTAGCCGTCCAGCGCCTCGGCGAGCTCGTCCAGGTCCTGGGTCAGCAGGGACGCCGCGCGCTCCGCGTCCCGGCCCGGCCGGTCCACCAGGCGCCAGGCCCTGCGGCTGCAGGTCCACCGGCAGGTCGACGAGCAGGTGCGCACCGCGACCCACCAGGTCGGCACCGGGCCCGCGGGCGGGGAGCTCGAGCAGGTACGGCACGGACCGCACCCCCTCCGGCGCACCGGAGGCGAGCTCGCCACCCACCACCCGCAGCGCCTCACGCACGTCGGTGCCGGGCCAGGATCCGATACCGCTGACGTCGACCACGGCGCTCACTGTAGGCGGTGGGGCTGGGGAGCCGGCACCCGCCGGACGGCACCAGGGCCCGTGGGCGGCTCAGGACCGCCCGGTCGAGGCGATGGTGGCCGAGCCGACGACGCGCGTGCCGTCGTAGAGCACGACCGACTGGCCGGGCGCGACTCCCCGGACCCGCTCGGCGAGGCGCACCGTCACCCGCTCCGGTATGCCGTCGCCGCCGTCCGCGTGCACGTCCACCTCGGCGGGGTACTCCCGGCCGTGGGCGCGGATCTGCGCGCCGAGCGCGACCTCGCCGGTCGGCGCCGGCCCGCACCAGCGCAGGTGGTCGCCCTCGACGACGTCCACCCCGAGCAGCTCCTCCGGGCCGACGACGACCGTGTTGGACCGGGTGTCGGTCGACACGACGTAGCGCGGCTTGCCGTCGGCGGCGGGGACCTTGAGCCCGAGGCCACGGCGCTGCCCGACCGTGTAGCCGTAGGCTCCCCCGTGCTCGCCGACGACCTCGCCGTCGCTGTCGACGATCGGGCCGGGGGCGGTGCCGAGGCGCTTCGCGAGGTAGCCCCGGGTGTCGCCGTCGGCGATGAAGCAGATGTCGTGGCTGTCCGGCTTCTTCGCGACCGAGAAGCCGCGCTCGCGCGCCTCCTCACGGATCTGGGGCTTGGTGGTGTCGCCGAGGGGGAAGAAGCTCCGGGCGAGCTGGTCGGCGTCGAGCACCCCCAGCACGTAGGACTGGTCCTTGGCCGGGTCGACCGCCCGGTGCAGCTCGCGCCGCACCCCGCCCGGCGCCCCGGGGTCGGCGACCTCCTCGATCTGCGCGTAGTGGCCGGTGGCGACGGCGTCGAAGCCCAGCGCGAGCGCCTTGTCCAGCAGCGCGGCGAACTTGATCTTCTCGTTGCAGCGCAGGCAGGGGTTGGGGGTGCGACCGGCGGCGTACTCCGCGGCGAAGTCCTCGACGACGTCCTCCCGGAACCGCTGCGCCATGTCCCACACGTAGAACGGGATGCCGAGCCGGTCGGCGACCCGGCGTGCGTCGCCGGCGTCCTCGATGGTGCAGCAGCCGCGGGCCGACTCCCGCAGGGTGGCGGCCGACTGGGCCAGCGCGAGGTGGACCCCGACCACCTCGTGACCGGCGTCGAGCATCCGGGCGGCGGCGACCGCCGAGTCGACCCCGCCGCTCATCGCGGCGACGACGCGCATCAGGCGCTCCTGGCCGCGCGGGCCCCGGTGGCCGCGGCGTGCGCCCGGCGGGCGCGCTCCAGGGCCGGCGGCAGCGCGGCGAGGACGGCGTCGACGTCGCTGCGGGTGGAGCCGTGGCCGAGGGTGAGCCGCAGGGCCCCGGCCGCCTCGTCCTCCGGCACCCCCATGGCGAGCAGCACGTGGCTCGGTCGGGGCACCCCGGCCTGGCACGCGGACCCGGTCGAGCAGGCGACACCCGCGGCGTCGAGCAGGTAGAGCAGCGAGTCCCCCTCGCAGTCGGCGACCCGCAGGTGCACGTTGCCGGCGAGGCGGCTGGTGGTGTCACCGGGGCTCCAGGGCCCGGAGACGGTGATGCCCGGGTCGAGCGCGAGCGCCCCGGTGACGAGGGCGTCGCGCAGCTCCCCGAGGTGTGCCGCGTGCTCGGCCTGGTGCTGCGCCGCGTGGGTGACGGCCACCGCGAGTCCGGCGATCGCCGGGGTGTCGAGGGTGCCCGAGCGCAGGCCGCGCTCCTGGCCGCCGCCGTGGGTGAGCGGCACCGGCGCCTGGTCCCGGCCGGCGGTGAGCACGCCGACGCCCAGCGGGCCGCCGACCTTGTGGCCGGTGACGACCCCCAGGTCCACCTGGGAGAGGTCGAGCGGGACCTGGCCGAGGGCCTGGACGGCGTCGGAGTGGAACGGGATGCCGTGCTCCCGGGCCAGCGCGGCGAGCGCCGGCACCGGGGCGACCGTGCCCACCTCGTTGTTGGCCCACATGACGCTGACGAGGGCTACCGTGCCCGGCCCGCCGTCGGCCGCGACCGCCGCGGCCAGGGCGTCGGGGGTCACCAGACCCTGGGGGTCCGGCTCGACCCAGGTCACCCGAGCCCTCTCGTGCGCCACGAGGTGCTCGACGGGGTCGAGGACGGCGTGGTGCTCGGTCCCGGCGACGACGAGCCGGTCGCGCGCCGGGTCGACGGCGCGGCGGGCGGCATACGTCCCCTTGACCGCGAGGTTGTCCGCCTCGGTGCCGCCCGAGGTGAAGACGACCTCGGAGGGCCGCACGCCGAGCGCCTGGGCGACCTGCTCGCGCGACTCCTCGACGACGCGGCGGGCGCGACGGCCGGGGTCGTGCAGCGAGCTGGCGTTGCCGGTCTGCCGCATCTCGCGGGCGACCACCTCGACGACCTCCTCGAGGACGGGCGTCGTCGCGGCGTGGTCGAGGTAGACGCGGGCAGGTGCGGGCACAGACATGACGGGGACCAGTCTACGAGCGGCCCGGTGGCGTCAGGGCACCGCGGACCGGCGGGGCCGGGAGGGCTCAGGCCTTGTTCTGCTGCACCTTGTCGGCCGCCTGCGGCAGGATCGTGAAGAGGTCGCCGACGACGCCGAAGTCGACCAGCTCGAAGATGGGAGCCTCGGCGTCCTTGTTGACCGCGACGATCGTCTTGGAGGTCTGCATGCCGGCGCGGTGCTGGATCGCGCCGGAGATGCCGGCCGCGACGTAGAGCTGCGGGCTGACCGAGACACCGGTCTGGCCGACCTGGTGGGAGTGCGGGTACCACCCGGCGTCCACGGCCGCCCGCGAGGCGCCCACGGCCGCACCGAGCGCGTCCGCGAAGGCCTCGACCGGACCGAAGTCCCCGCCCGTGCCGCGCCCGCCCGACACCACGATCGCGGCCTCGGTGAGCGAGGGCCGCCCGGACTTCTCCTTGGCCGTCCGCGAGGTGACCCGGGCCGCCCGGGCCGCGTCGGAGACCTCCGTGGAGACCTCCTCCTCGACCGGGCTCGCCGCCGACTCCTCTGCCGGGATGCTGTTGGGCTTGACGGTGACGATGGGGGTGCCGGTGCCCACCTGCGCGGCGACGGTGTAGCTCCCCGCGAAGACCGACTTGGTCACCCGCAGCCCACCGTCGCCGGTCGCGATGTCGACCGCGTCGGTGATGACCCCGGAGCCGGTCTTGATGGCGAGGCGGCCGGCGACCTCCTTGGCGTCGTTGGTGGAGGCCACCAGCACGGCGGCCGGCGAGGTGCGCCCGACCAGGTCGGCCAGCAGCTCGGCCACCGGGGCGACGAGGTGGTCGGTGTAGACGGCGTCGTCCGCGACGTAGACCTTCGCCGCGCCGTAGCGGCCGAGGGTCTCCTTCGCGGCGGCATACCCCTGCCCGACGAAGACGGCCGAGGGCTCACCGAGGCGCCGCGCCGCGGTGAGCATCTCGGCGGTGGTCTTGCGGACGTCGCCGTCGACGTGGTCGACCAGGACGAGGACTTCACTCATGTCTGCAGACTCCTTGGTATGTCGTGTCGGCCCGGTCAGGCGAGCCGGCGCCCGGCCAGGAAGTCGGCGAGCGCCTCGCCACCCTGGCCCTCGTCGGTGACGACCTCGCCGGCCTCGCGCGGCGGCCGCGCCTGCGTCTCCTCGACGCGCGCCCAGGCCGCGTCCAGACCGACCTGGGAGGGGTCGACGCCGAGGTCGGCCAGGCTCCAGGTCTGCACGGGCTTCTTCTTGGCCGCCATGATCCCCTTGAAGGAGGGGTAGCGCGGCTCGTTGATCTGGTCGGTGACCGACACCACGGCCGGCAGGTCGGCCTCCACGGTCTCGGAGAAGGACTCGTTGTCGCGGCGGATGCGCACGTGGCCGCCCTCGACGGTGAGCTCGGAGGCGAAGGTCACCTGGGGCAGGCCGAGCCGCTCGGCGAGCATGGCCGGCACGACCGACATGACCCCGTCGGTGGAGGCCAGCCCGGTGAGGACGAGGTCGACGTCGCCGCACTTCTTCACCGCCTCGGCCAGCACCAGCGACGTCGCCACCGCGTCGGAGCCGGCGATGGCCTCGTCCAGCACGTGGACCCCCTGGTGGGCCCCCATCTGCAGGCTCTTCTTGATGGCGGTCGCGGCGTCGTCCGGACCCATGGTGAGCACCGTGACCTCACCCTCGCCCGCCTCGACGATCTTGAGCGCCTCCTCGACGGCGTACTCGTCCAGCTCGGAGAGCAGGCCGTCCACCCCCTCGCGGTCGGTGGTGCGGTCGGACTCGAAGCCGCGGTCGCCCTGGGCGTCCGGGACGTACTTCACACAGACGACGATGTTCACTGCTCACGTCCTCGTGGTTGTAGGTGGGTCGTTGGTCCCATCTTGACACTTGACGCTCGCGTCAAGCCAACTGGGGGCCGATGCTCACGTGAAGAGCGTCGGGACCCAGGTGATCGCCATGACCCCGAGGGTGAGCAGCGGGTAGAGCCAGACGCCCGCGCGACGCGTCGCGGTGCTGCGTCGCGGCGCCTCGCCCGGGCCGGTGATCTCCTCCTCGCCCGGGTTGCCCGCGGACAGCAGGCCGGAGACCGCCAGGGCCAGCACCCCCGCGACGGCGACCGGGAGGACCGGCAGCGTGGCCACCTCGCCCCGGAGCAGCAGCAGACAGACGACGAAGACGGCGCTCGGCGCGCTGAGGACGAGCCAGGCCAGCACGGGACGCTGCACGACGAGGCGCAGCAGCGGTGTGGGGCGCAGCACGAGCGCACCGGCACCCAGCGCGGTGACGGCGAGGACGACGAGGTAGCCCGTGGTGAGGCGCACCGGGCCGTCGGCCAGCCAGGCGGTGAAGGCGCCCAGGACCATGAGCATCCCGGCGAGCCCGAGGAGGAGCTCCAGGACGGTGCGCCGGTCCGGCTCCCACGGCCGGCCCTTGGGCAGCGCGCGGGCGTAGTCGACCGCCTCGCCGAAGGCGTCCGTGGCCGGCTCGCCCCCGTCGCGGACGTGGCTCTCCACGGTGGCGAGCTGGTCGCCGATCACCCGCGGGGCCACCCCCCGCAGGTGCTGCTCGGTCACGAACGCACGCACCCACGCGGGGTCGACGCTCGGGGCGAGGCGCTCGGGGTGGGAGGTGGGACGCCCGGAGGTGGTCATCGCTCGCTCGCTTCCGCACGAGCGGGGGCGGCCGCATCGGTCAGCCCCCGCGTGGTGGTGGTGAACCCGGCCCACAGGGCGGCCTGCTCGCCGGCGTGGGCGCGACCCTGGTCGGTCAGGGTGAAGAACTTGCGGCCCGGTCCCCCCTCGCCCGCTCGCCACTCGACCGCGAGGTGCCCCGCCTCCTCGAGACGGGACAGCAGGGGGTAGAGGGTGCCGCCCTTCACGGTGCCCAGCCCGGCCTGCTCGAGCCGGCGGGTGATGGCGTAGCCGTAGCTGGGACCGTCGAGCAGGACGCGCATCACGCAGACCCCCAGGACACCCCGGAGCCACTCGCTGGGCCACTCGATCTCGGACACGACTAGATCGTAAGCCTGACTAGTCAGACACGTCAACTAGAGCGGGCGCAGGACCAGCTAGAGCGGGCGCAGGACGAGACAGAACCCACCACTGGCGACGCCCGGTGGGGGCCGATGAGCCACCGAGCGCCGTGAATGGTTGCCCCCAGACCGACCGGGCGCCGTGAAAGGTTGCCCCCAGACCGACCGAGCGCCGTAAATGGTTGCTCCCGGGGGTGAGGGGCAACCACAGGCGACGCCCGGTGGGGTCAGGGGCAACCACAGGCGACGCCCGGTGAGGTCAGGGGCAACCACAGGCGACGCCCGGTGAGGTCAGGGGCAACCACAGGCGACGCCCGGTGAGGTCAGGGGCAACCACAGGCGACGCCCGGTGGGGCTCGATGGGCCACCGAGCGCCGTGAAGGGTTGCTCCCAGACCGACCGAGCGCCGGGTGTGGTTGCGCCAGCAACCACACCCGGCGCTCGGTCGGTGAGGAGAGCGACAGGGACGAGGGGTCAGCGGCCGGTGAACTCCGCCTTGCCGGGGCCCTGCTCGACGAAGGAGCGCATGCCGATCCCGCGGTCCCTCGTCGCGAAGACGCCGGCGAACTGCATCGCCTCGATGGCCAGGCCGGTCTCGAGGTCGCCGTCGAGACCGCGGTCGATGGCCTCCTTGGCGGCCCGCAGCGCGAGGCCCGGGCCACCGACGTATCCGCGCACCATCTCCAGGGCCGTGGCGTGCGCCTGACCGGGGTCGCACACCCGGTCGACGAGGCCCATCTCGAGCGCCTCGGCGGCATCGACCATGCGGCCGGTGAAGACGAGGTCCTTGGCCCGGGCCGGGCCGACGAGCCGGGCGAGCCGCTGGCTGCCCCCCGCGCCGGGGATCACGCCGAGCAGGATCTCCGGCTGGCCGAGCCGGGCGTCCGAGGCCGCGACGCGGAAGTCGGCGCAGAGCGCGAGCTCGTTGCCGGCCCCGAGGGCATAGCCCTCGATGGCGGCGACCACCGGCTTGGGGATGCGCGCGACCGCCGAGAAGCACTCCTGGATGACCGGGGCGCGCCGGACCATGTCCGGGTAGGACATGTCCTGCATCTCCTTGATGTCGGCGCCGGCGGCGAAGACCTTCTCGCCGCCGTAGAGCACGACGGCCGCGACCTCGTCGTCCTCGCCGACCAGACGCGCCGCCTCGCCGAGGGCGTCCTGGACCTCGATGGACAGCGGGTTCATCGACGGCCGGTCGATGCGGACGGTGGCGATGCCGTCCTCGATCTCGACGCGGACGAGGTCGCTCGCCGTGGCGAGGGTCCGGCTCACGCCTGGCCCTCCGGGGCCCCGCCCCCGTCGACGCTCCCGTCGCCGGGAGCCTGCTGGCCCCGGGAGCCGACGCTCAGCCACGGGCCCACCTCGGTGCCCTCAGGGGCTCCCTCGGGCAGGTCGGGCTCCTCCCCGCGCTCGACCTGCGCCTTGGCGATGACGTTGCGGTGCCAGAGCTGCAGCGCCTGCAGCAGCAGGCCGGTGGCGATCTGGACCTTGGGCTTGGGCGGCTCGGAGCGGGCGATGATCTGCTCGACGGCCAGCACGAGGTTGCCGCTGGCGATGCCGGCCTTGACCAGGTTGACCCCCAGCGTCACGTCGTTGCACCCGTTGAGCCGGGTGAAGAGCTCCTCGGGGACGCTGCTGGCGATCTGCCACTGGCCGTAGATGCGCATGATGTCGAACTGCTCGCCCTCGATGACCTTGACGAACAGCTTCTGCCCCTGCACCTCGAAGGCGACGTCGCCGGCCTTGTCCAGGTTGGGCGACATCTGGAGGTCCTGGAGGGCGTCGAGGACGCGACCGGTCAGCGGGTGCTCCTGCGGGGGCGGCGGGAAGTTGGGCAGCGAGGTCGGATCACTCATGGCTCCAACGTAACGGCTCCGTCCGCGTCATGCGCAGCCCCGCCCGGTGGTGGCCCTACGCTGGGCCCCCATGTCCGTCCCGTCCCGGCCCCGCCGCAGCCTCGACCGCCCACCGCCGCTGGGCGTGACGTCGACGGCCGACGGCCCCGAGATCGCCGTGCTGGCACGGCACGCCACCGCCGTCGAGGTCTGCCTGTCCACGCCCGCCGGCGAGCACCGCGTCCCGCTGACCCGCACCGCCCACGGGATCTGGTGGGACCTCGTGCCCGAGCTGGTCCCCGGGGCGCGCTACGGCCTGCGGGTGCACGGGCCCTGGGCCCCCGACCAGGGGCACCGGCACAACCACGACAAGCTGCTGCTCGACCCCTACGCCGGTGCCGTGGAGGGTGAGGTGACCTGGCGCCCCGAGGTCTACGGACACGTGGCCGGCGATCACGGCTGGACCGACCCGGAGGCCCGCGACGACCGGGACTCGGCCCCGTTCGTGCCCCGCTCGGTGGTCGTCGACCACACCGCCTTCGACTGGGGCGGGGACGCCCGGCCCGAGGTGCCGTGGACCGACACGGTCCTCTACGAGGCGCACGTGCGCGGTCTGACCCGCCGGCACCCGGACGTCCCGCCGGAGCAGCGGGGCACCTACGCGGCGCTCGGCCACCCGGCGGTGCTCGAGCACCTGACGAGCCTGGGGGTGACCACCCTCGAGCTGCTCCCGGTGCACGCCTTCACCTCCGAGCCCTCCCTGGTCCGGCGCGGCCTGACCAACTACTGGGGCTACAACTCCCTGGGCTTCTTCGCCCCGCACGCCCCGTACGCCGCCGCGAGCGACCCCCAGGCCGTCGTCGACGAGGTGAAGGGCGCCGTCCGGGCCCTGCACGGGGCGGGCATCGAGGTCGTCCTCGACGTCGTCTACAACCACACGGCCGAGCAGTCGTCCTGGGACGGGCCGACCCTCGGGCCGCGCGGCCTGGACAACCGCACCTACTACCGCCTCGACGACCGCGGCCGGGACATCGACGTCACCGGCTGCGGCAACACCCTGGACCTGCGGGACCCTCAGGTGGCGCGCATGGTCCTGGACTCGTTGCGGCACTGGGTCGAGGAGTTCCACGTCGACGGCTTCCGCTTCGACCTCGCCCCGGCCCTGGCGCGCGGACGCGACGACGCCTACGACCGGGAGCACGCCTTCCACGTGGCCCTGGAGAGCGACCCGGTCCTGTCGCGGGTCAAGCTCGTCGCCGAGCCGTGGGACGTCGGCGTGCACGGGTGGCGGACCGGACAGTTCCCCGCCGTCTTCTCCGAGTGGAACGACCGGTTCCGCGACACGGCCCGGACCTACTGGCTGGCCGACGTCTCCCGCCGCCGGCACGGGCACGGCGGCCACGGGGTGCGCGAGCTCGCGACCCGGCTGGCCGGCTCGGCCGACCTCTTCGGGCACGACGGGCGCGGACCGCTCGCCTCGGTCAACCTCGTCACCGCCCACGACGGCTTCACGCTGGCCGATCTCACGGCCTACGAGCACAAGCACAACCACGCCAACGGGGAGGACAACCGGGACGGCCACGGGGACAACCGGTCGTGGAACCACGGCGTCGAGGGGCCGACCGAGGACGCCGACGTGCTGCGAGCCCGCCGACGCTCCCTGCGCAACCTGCTCGGGACCCTGCTGCTCGCCCCCGGCGTCCCGATGCTCGTGGCCGGTGACGAGCTGGGGCGCAGCCAGGCCGGCAACAACAACGCCTACTGCCAGGACTCCGAGCTGACCTGGGTGGACTGGGACCTGGCGGACTGGCAGTCCGCCCTCCTGGCGGACACCCGGTCCCTGCTGGAGCTGCGGCGGGAGCTCACCCTGCTGCGCTCGACCGGCTTCCCGACCTTCGACCCCCTCCCCGGCCGCACCCGGCTGCGGTGGTTCGCCGAGGACGGCGAGGTGCTGGGCGAGCACCAGTGGAACGACCCGCACCGCAGCACGCTCACGGCCCTCTTCGACACCCTGCACCACGACACGCCGGACGACGGACGCCGCGCCGTCGCGGTGCTGCTGCACGCCGGCACGGCCCCGGCCTCCCTGCGGCTGCCGGAGGTCGAGGGCGTCCGGTCCTGGCGCGTGCGCTTCACCAGCGAGGCCGACCCGCCCGGCGGGCCCGAGCCGGACGCCGCGGGCCCGGTCGAGGTCGGCCCGACGAGCCTCACGGTGCTCACCGCGACCGTCTCCGGGACGGGCGGGGAGGCCGCGGCGCCGCGCGTGGTTTCCGGCGCGGAAGCCCGGTAGGTTGGTGCGGGTGACCGAGCACTCGACCACGCCCGTCCCGTCCACCCCTGCGCCCGGAGGCCCCGCCTCCTCCTCCGTCGACCGGTCGGTCCTGGCCGCCGTCGGCCAGGAGCCGCTGGGCCGGATCCCCGTCCTCGACGTCGAGCCGGTGGTCGACGGAGGACGCCGCCCCACCAAGTCCGTCGTCGGCGAGGTCTTCACCGTGACCGCGACGGTCTTCCGCGAGGGGCACGACGCGGTCAACGCCACCGTGGTGCTGACCGGCCCGGACGGCGCCGATCACCACGTCCCGATGACGTGCACCAACCCGGGGCTCTCGCACTGGCAGGCACAGGTCCACGCCGACCGTGAGGGCGTCTGGAGCTTCCGCGTCGAGGGGTGGTCGGACCCCTACGCCACCTGGGAGCACGACGGGACCATCAAGGTCGAGGCCGGGGTGGACGTCGAGCTCATGCTCGAGGAGGGTGCCCGCGTGCTGGAGCGCGCGCTCGACGACGGCGAGCACGACGACGCCGACCGACAGGTCCTCGAGGACGCCGTCCACACCCTGCGGCGCAGCGCCCTGCCGGTCCTCGAACGGCTGCACGCCGGCACCTCGCCGCAGGTCGAGGACGTCCTGGCCCGCACCCCGCTGCGCGAGCTGGTCAGCCCGTCCCCGGCCGTCACCTGGCTGGTCGAGCGCCGGCTGGCGCTCACCGGGGCGTGGTACGAGATCTTCCCGCGCTCCGAGGGCGCGACCCGGGACCCGGACACCGGTCTGTGGACCAGCGGCACCTTCACCACCGCCCAGGAGCGGCTGCCGGCCATCGCGGACATGGGTTTTGACGTGGTCTACCTCACCCCCGTGCACCCCATCGGGCGCACGAACCGCAAGGGGCGCAACAACACCCTCGACGCCGGCGAGCACGACCCCGGCTCGCCCTACGCCATCGGCTCCGCCGAGGGTGGGCACGACGCGCTGCACCCGGACCTCGGCGACTTCGCGGACTTCGACGCCTTCGTCGACCGCGCGCACGGCCTGGGCCTGGAGGTGGCGATGGACATCGCCCTGCAGGCGTCCCCGGACCACCCGTGGGCCACCGAGCACCCGGAGTTCTTCCAGATCCGCGCGGACGGCTCCATCGCCTACGCCGAGAACCCCCCGAAGAAGTACCAGGACATCTACCCGGTCTTCTTCGACAACACCCCGGACGAGGTGTACGCCGAGATCCGCCGGGTGGTCCAGGTGTGGATCGACCACGGCATCCGGATCTTCCGGGTCGACAACCCGCACACCAAGCCGGTGAACTTCTGGCAGTGGCTCATCGCCGACGTCGCGAAGGACCACCCCGACGTCATCTGGCTGGCCGAGGCCTTCACCAAGCCGATGATGATGCGCACCCTCGCCAAGGTGGGCTTCCAGCAGTCCTACACCTACTACGCCTGGCGCAGCACCGCCGCCGAGCTGTCCGAGTACGTCACCGAGCTCGCCACCGAGACCGCGCCCTACATGCGCCCCTCGTTCTGGCCGACGACGCACGACATCCTCACGCCCTACATGAGCAACGGCGGGGTGACCGCCCACATGGTGCGCTCCGCGCTGGCCGCGACCCTGGTGCCGACCTACGGCATCTACGCCGGCTTCGAGCACGTCGAGGACGTGCCCCGCACGGGCGCCGAGGAGCACGTCGACAACGAGAAGTACGAGTTCAAGGACCGACGCTGGGGTGAGCCGGTGCCCGGCCGGCCGGACCTCACCGGCTGGTTGACCATGCTCAACCGGGTCCGGGCCGAGCACCCGAGCCTGCACTGGCTGCGCAACGTCACCTTCCACCACGCCGAGGACGCGAACCTCCTGGTGTTCTCCAAGCACGGCGGGGGCGCCGGGGACGGCTCGGAGCAGGACACCGTGCTCGTCGTCGCCAACCTCGACCCCTACACCGTGCGCGGGAGCCGGCTGCACCTGGACCTGCCCGCACTCGGGCTCTCCTGGGGCGACCGCTTCGGTGCGCACGACCTCGTCACCGGGGCGAGCTGGACGTGGGACGACGCGCCCTACGTCGAGCTCGGTCCCGGCTACGGCCACGAGCCGGTCCACATCGTCCACGTCACCACCGCCTGAGAAGGAGCACGATGCGCGGGCTCAACCTCCATCAGCCAGGGCTGAAGAACGACCCCGACTGGTTCCGCAAGGCGGTCTTCTACGAGGTCCTCGTCCGGGCCTTCGACGACTCCACGGGATCGGGCTCGGGCGACTTCACCGGGCTGATGAACCGGCTGGACTACCTGCAGTGGCTCGGCGTCGACTGCCTGTGGCTGCCGCCGTTCTACGCCTCGCCGCTGCGCGACGGCGGGTACGACGTCGCGGACTACACCGCGGTCCTGCCCGAGTTCGGCACCCTCCCGGACTTCCGCGAGCTCATCAGCCAGGCGCACGCGCGCGGCATCCGCATCATCACCGACCTGGTGATGAACCACACGAGCGACCAGCACCCGTGGTTCCAGGCCAGCCGCTCGGACCCCGAGGGCCCCTACGGCGACTTCTACGTCTGGTCCGACACCGACGAGAAGTATGCCGACGCCCGGATCATCTTCGTCGACACCGAGACCTCCAACTGGACCTTCGATCCGGTCCGTCGGCAGTTCTTCTGGCACCGCTTCTTCTCCCACCAGCCGGACCTCAACTTCGAGAACGAGGCCGTCGCGGAGGCGATGTTCGACATCGTGCGGTTCTGGATGGACCTCGGCATCGACGGCTTCCGGCTGGACGCCGTGCCCTACCTCTTCGAGGAGGAGGGCACCAACTGCGAGAACCTCCCCCGCACCCACGAGTTCCTGGCGCGGCTGCGCGCGATGGTGGACGAGGAGTACCCGGGTCGGGTGCTGCTGGCCGAGGCCAACCAGATGCCCGCCGAGGTGGTCGACTACTACGGCACCCCCGAGGCGCCGGAGTGCCACATGTGCTTCCACTTCCCGGTCATGCCGAGGCTCTACTACTCGCTGCGCGAGGAGAAGGCCGAGCCGGTCATCCGGGTCATGGAGGAGACGCCGCGCATCCCCGAGGGGACGCAGTGGGGCACCTTCCTGCGCAATCACGACGAGCTCACCCTGGAGATGGTCTCCGGCGAGGAGCGATCGGCGATGTACGGCTGGTACGCGCCCGACCCCCGGATGCGCGCCAACATCGGGATCCGGCGACGGCTGGCGCCGCTGCTCGACAACTCCCGCGAGGAGATCGAGCTCATCAACGCGCTGCTGCTCTCGCTCCCGGGGTCGCCCTGCCTCTACTACGGCGACGAGATCGGCATGGGCGACAACATCTGGCTCAGCGACCGTGACGCCGTGCGCACCCCGATGCAGTGGACGCCGGACCGCAACGCCGGCTTCTCCACCGCGGACCCGGGCAAGCTCTACCTGCCCGTCATCAGCTCGCTGGTCTACCACCACAACAGCGTCAACGTCGAGGCCGAGATGGCCAGCGGCTCCTCGCTGCTGCACTGGACCCGCGGCATGCTCCAGGTGCGGGCCGCGCACGAGGTCTTCGGCACGGGCGAGTACCTCCCCTGCGTCGCCGACAACGACGCCGTGCTGGCCTTCGCCCGCGCCCTGCCGCCGGGCACCGACGAGGAGGAGCGCGAGGGGTACCCCGCGGTGCTGTGCGTCAACAACCTGTCCTCCCGGCCGCAGGCCAGCACCATCACCCTGCCCGAGCGCCTGCACGGTGCCGACGTTCGGGACCTCTTCGGGGGGCACAACTTCCCCGACGTCGGTGCGGACGGCACCGTCACCCTCAGCATGGGCTCGCGCGGCTTCTACTGGCTGGGCCTGACCCCGAAGGAGGAGCAGCGATGACCGACCTCACCCCGTCGTTCGAGGACTTCCTGCCGGCCTGGGTGGCGCGCCAGCGCTGGTTCCGGGGCAAGCAGGCAGGGGGCGGGGCGCCGCGGCTGCGCCGGGTGGCCTCGATCCGCTGGCAGGACCCCTACGGCGAGGTCGGGATCGAGGACCACGTCGTCCTCGACGAGACCGCCTCGTCCGAGGGACCCACCGTCTACCAGATCCCGCTCACCTACCGCGCCGAGGCCGTGCCCTTCCTCGAGCACGCGCTGGTCGCCACCGCGGAGCACCCCGAGCTGGGCACGCGCTACGTCTACGACGCCACCCACGACCCGGTCTTCGCCGACGTGCTGCTCTCGGAGATGTCGGAGGGCCACGAGGTGCCCGCCGCCCGTTCGCGCCGGGTGGCGCCCGAGGGAGAACGCCCGGCGCTGGCCACGGCGAGGGTCCTGTCGGGCGAGCAGTCCAACACCTCGATCATCGTCGAGACCCACCGCGGCGGACGGCCGCTCATCATCAAGCTCTTCCGGGTGCTGCACGAGGGCGAGAACCCGGACGTGTCGGTGCAGACCGCGATCAGCCGCGGCGGCTCGCGCCAGGTGCCGGACCCGTTCGGCTACGTCGAGGGACGCTGGCCCGGCGCGGACGGCCGGGAGGTCCACGGCCACCTCGCCTTCGCGCAGGAGTTCCTCACCGGCACCGAGGACGCCTGGCGGCAGGCCAGGGTCGCCGCCGACGCCGACGACGACTTCAGCGGGCGCGCCCGCAGCCTGGGGGCGGCCACCGCCGCCGTGCACGCCGCCCTGCGGGAGGCCTTCGGCGCCCGTCCGGCCGCCGAGCGCCGGGCCGAGCTCCTGGCCCAGATGCGCGACCGGGCCGAGCAGTCCTTCCGGGACGCGCCGGGGCTCGCCGAGCACCGGGACGCCGTGATGGGGGTCTACGCCGCCCTGGAGTCCGCGGACCTGCCCGACCTGCAGCGGGTCCACGGCGACTACCACCTGGGCCAGGTCCTCGACGCCCCGGAGCGGGGTTGGGTGCTCCTCGACTTCGAGGGCGAGCCGCTGCGGCCCCTGGCCGAGCGCACCGAGCCCGACCTGGCGCTGCGCGACGTCGCCGGCATGCTGCGCTCGTTCGACTACGCCGCGGCCGCGGGCCCCGACGACCGCACCCGGTGGGCCGACGACGCCCGCGAGGCGTTCCTCGAGGGCTACGCGCAGGAGGCCGGGGCCGACCCCCGCGCCGAGGCCGCAGGAGCCGTGCTGGCCGCGCTGGAGCTGGACAAGGCCCTCTACGAGGTGAGCTACGAGGCGCGCAACCGCCCCGCCTGGCTCCCGATCCCCCTGGGTGCGGTGTACCGGCTCCTGGACCTGGCCGCCGCGCAGGGCGCCGCACCCGACGCCGGCCCCGCCGCGACGCCGCGCGAGGGACGCCACCGGAGCACCTCGCAGGAGCCGCAGCCCGGGTCCGCCGAAGAGGCGTTCCCCACCGAGGCCGGGCGCCACCGCGGGGCGGGAGCCGCCGCGGCGCACCCGGACGAGACGGGTGCCGCCGGCGCGCCGGAGAGCACGCACCACCGCACGGAGGAGACGACCATGGCCGAACACGAGGTGGGGCAGGACGCCCCGGCGCAGGACCAGCAGGACGTCGTGGTGCCGGACGAGCAGGGCACCCCCGGGCCGGACGCCGTGGACGAGGTCCCGGCGTCGGTCGACGACGACTACGGGTCCTCGCTCATCGAGGTGGAGCGGCACGACGGCCCGCTGTCCCACCCGCCGGCCGGCGACCCCCGGGCCGCCAGCGGCAGCGCGGCGAGCGCCTCCGGAGGCCCCGGTGGGGCGAGCGGCGGCTACCCCCACGCCCCGGTCCCCCCGCCCGAGGACATGGTGATCGGCACCGTGCCCCCCGGTCGACGGACCGGCGAGGACGTCGAGCTCGCGCCGCGCCACCGCCCGCGCGCCAGCGGCTGGTCCGGGGAGCCGCAGGGCGACCCGGAGGTGCTGCGCGCCACCGCGTGGGAGGACGCCACCGAGGGGGTCGTCACGGCCCGCCCGACCGGCCCGCGCCGGTCCCTGACCGAGCCGGCCGAGCCGGCCGCGCCGCATACCCTCCCCCTGGACCTGGAGGAGGCGACCGACGTCGTCGAGGGCCTCCACCGCAACCCCCACGCCCTGCTGGGCGCCCACGTCTTCGACGGCCACGTCACCGTCCGGACCCTGCAGCCGGAGGCGCAGCTGGTCGAGCTCGTGCTCGCCGACGGGGCCAGCGTGCCGATGACCCACGAGACCGCCGGGATCTGGGTGGCGGTGCTGCCGACCGACACCGTCCCGGCATACCGGCTGAAGGTCGACACCGGGCGCGGCGCCCACCTCGTCGACGAGGCCTACCGGCACGGGCCCAGCCTGGGCCAGACGGACCTGCACCTCATCGGCGAGGGCCGCCACGAGGAGCTGTGGCGGGCCCTCGGCTCCCGGGTCATGACGGTGCGCGACGAGCTGGGCGAGGTCACCGGCACCCGGTTCGCCGTCTGGGCCCCGCACGCCCTCGCCGTGCACGTCGTCGGCGACTTCAACGGCTGGAACGGCGCGACCCACGCCCTGCGCGCCCACGACGAGGTCGGCGTCTGGGAGCTGTTCGTCCCCGGCGTCCGCGAGGGCGCCCACTACAAGTACGACATCACCGGCCCCGACGGCGTCCGCCGCGCCAAGGCCGACCCGATGGCGCGCGCCAGCGAGGTCCCCCCGTTCAACAACTCGGTGGTGACCGTCAGCACGCACCGCTGGGGCGACGCGGAGTGGATGGCGGCCCGCGCGGCCGGCGACATCCACCACGGCCCGATGAGCGTCTACGAGGTGCACCTCGGCAGCTGGCGCAAGGGCCTGGGCTACACCGAGATCGCCGACCAGCTCGTCCCCTACGTGACGCGGATGGGCTTCACCCACGTCGAGCTCATGCCGGTCATGCACCACCCCTACGGTGGCTCCTGGGGCTACCACGTCACCGGGTACTACGCCGCCGACAGCCGGTACGGCCACGAGGACGGCCTGCGCTACCTCATCGACCGCCTGCACCAGGCCGGCGTCGGGGTGATCCTCGACTGGGTCCCCGGGCACTTCGCCACCGACCCGTGGGCGCTGGCCCGCTTCGACGGCACCCCGATCTACGAGCACCCGGACCCGCGCAAGGGCTGGCACCCGGAGTGGGGGTCCTACATCTTCGACTTCGGCCGCCCGGAGGTCCGCAACTTCCTGGTCGCCAACGCGACCTACTGGCTCGAGGAGTTCCACGCCGACGGGCTGCGGGTGGACGGCGTCGCCTCGATGCTCTACCTCGACTACTCGCGGGACGAGGGTCAGTGGATCCCGAACCAGCACGGCGGACGGGAGAACCTCGAGGCCGTCGCCCTGCTGCAGGAGACCAACGCCACGGCCTACCGCCGCTCGCCCGGCGTCGTCATGATCGCCGAGGAGAGCACCTCCTGGCCCGGCGTCACCGCGCCCACCGACGAGGGCGGTCTCGGCTTCGGCTTCAAGTGGAACATGGGCTGGATGCACGACACCCTCGGTTACCTCGGCTCCTCGCCGTTCAGCCGGGCGCACAGCCACCACACGCTGACCTTCTCGCTGGTGTACGCCTTCAGCGAGAAGTACATCCTGCCGATCAGCCACGACGAGGTCGTGCACGGCAAGGGCTCGCTGGTGCGCAAGATGGCCGGCGACACGTGGCAGAAGTTCGCGACCACCCGGGCCTTCCTCGCCTACCAGTGGAGCCACCCCGGCAAGCAGCTGCTCTTCATGGGCAGCGAGTTCGCCCAGGCCCGCGAGTGGGCCGACGGCGGCAGCCTGGACTGGGACCTGACCGACCGCCCGGAGCACGCCGGGGTGCAGTCGCTGGTCGCCGACCTCAACCGGCTCTACGCCGAGCTGCCCGCGCTGTGGGAGATCGACCACCACGAGCACGGGTTCAGCTGGCTGGACGCCAACGACGCCGGCCGCAACCAGTACTCCTACCTGCGCTGGGGCAACGAGGGGACGGACGGGCTGCGGCCGGTCGTCGCCTGCGTGGTCAACTTCAGCGGCGTCCCGCACCACCAGGTGCACGTCGGGCTGCCCTACTCCGGCCGGTGGCGCGAGGTGCTCAACACCGACGCGCAGACCTACGGCGGGTCGGGCGTGGGCAACCTCGGCGCGGTCGAGGCGGTCGACGAGCCCCACCAGGGTCAGCCCTTCTCGGCGCTCGTCACCGTCCCGCCGATGGGCGCCGTGTGGTTCGTGCCCGACCCCGTCGAGGGGGACGCCACGTCGGCGGCTGCCACCGGGGCCGACGCCGGGACCGACGCCGAGGAGCAGGGCGAGGGCGGTCGCCACCCGCGCGCCGGCCAGCCGGCCCAGGAGTCGGACCTGACCGACATCGAGGCGCTGGTCACGGCATACACGCAGGTCGTGCCGGACCCGGACGACCTGGACCAGCAGGTGGCCTTCGGGACCTCCGGGCACCGGGGCAGCTCGCTGGACGGCGCGTTCAACGAGCACCACATCCTCGCGACGACCCAGGCGATCTGCGACTACCGCGCCGAGCAGGGCACCGACGGTCCGCTCTTCCTCGGGCGGGACACGCACGCGCTGTCCGAGCCCGCCTGGCGCAGCGCCCTCGAGGTGCTCGTCGCCAACGGGGTGGACGTGCGGGTCGACGACGGCGACGGCTGGACCCCCACGCCGGCCGTGTCGCGCGCGATCCTGGCCCACAACCGGGAGACCGAGGGTGCGGTCGGCGAGGCCGACGGCATCGTCGTCACGCCCTCGCACAACCCGCCCCGCGACGGCGGCTTCAAGTACAACCCGCCGCACGGCGGCCCGGCCGACACCGACGCCACCGGGTGGATCGCCGACCGGGCCAACGCGTTGCTGCGCGCCGGCCTGGAAGGGGTGCGGAGGGTGCCGGCGCAGGACGCGGTCGCGGCGGCCGGTCGCTACGACTTCATGGGTGAGTACGTCCGGGCCCTCCCCCGGGTCATCGACGTCGACGCGATCCGGGACGCCGGCGTGCGCATCGGCGCCGACCCGCTGGGCGGGGCCGCGGTCGACTACTGGCGGGCCATCGGCGAGACCCACGGGCTCGACCTCACGGTCGTCAACCCGCGGGTCGACCCCGCCTGGTCGTTCATGACGCTGGACTGGGACGGCAAGATCCGCATGGACTGCTCGTCCGCCGACGCCATGGCCTCGCTCATCGAGGTGATGAGCGGCGGGGCCGACTACGACGTGGCCACCGGCAACGACGCGGACGCCGACCGGCACGGGATCGTCACCCCCGACGGCGGGCTGCTCAACCCCAACCACTACCTCGCGGTCGCGATCGACTACCTCTACGGCGGCGCGCGTCCGGAGTGGCCGCAGGGCACCGCCATCGGCAAGACCCTGGTGAGCTCGTCCATGATCGACCGGGTCGCCGAGGGGCTGGGCCGGCAGCTCACCGAGGTGCCGGTCGGCTTCAAGTGGTTCGTGCCCGGGCTGCTGGACGGGTCCATCGCCTTCGGTGGTGAGGAGTCGGCCGGTGCGTCCTTCCTCTGCCGGGACGGCTCGGTGTGGTCCACGGACAAGGACGGCATCATCCTGGCCCTCCTCGCCGCCGAGATCATCGCGCGGACGGGGCGCTCGCCCTCGCAGCGCTACGCCGAGCTCGTCACCGAGGTCGGCGGCGGCCAGACGCCCGCCTACGCCCGCGTCGACGCACCGGCCGGCCGCGAGCAGAAGGCGCGGCTCAAGAAGCTGTCGGCGGACGACATCAGCGCCACCGAGATCGGCGGCGAGCCGATCACGGCGATCCTCACCGAGGCCCCGGGCAACGGGGCGGCCATCGGCGGGGTGAAGGTGTGCACCGAGAGCGCGTGGTTCGCCGCGCGCCCCTCCGGCACCGAGGACGTCTACAAGATCTACGCCGAGAGCTTCCGCGGTCCCGAGCACCTCGCGCAGGTCCAGGCCGAGGCCCAGCAGGTCGTCGACGCCGCCCTCGGCGGCGGCGCCTGACCCGGCCACCTCCGACCGGGCCACCCCGACCTGACCCACCCTGCACCGGACGTCACGCACGTCCGGTGCGGGGGCGGCGGGGAGGCAGGAGTCAGTACAGGGCGCTCATGAGGGCCTGGCGGGCCTTGGTGACGCGCGGGTCCTGCGCGCCGACGACCTCGAAGAGCCCCAGCAGGTGGGTCCGGGCCTGGTCCCGGTCCTCCCCCACGCTGCGGCGCACGGTCTCGACGAGCCGGCCGAGGCCGTCCTCGACGTGCCCACCGACGAGGTCCACGTCGGCCGCGTCGATCTGGGCCTGCACGTCGTCCGGCCGGTCGGCGGCGGCCTGCCGGACGGCCGCGAGGTCCATCCCGGAGGTGCGCTCGAGGAGCGTGACCTGCCCCAGACCCAGTCGGGCGAGCTCGTCGGAGGGGTCTTGGGCCAGGGCCTTCTCGTAGGCGGCGACGGCCGCGGCCCAGTCGCCGCGGTCGATCGCGTCGTAGGCCTCCTGGTGCAGGGGCGGCAGCTCGGCGGGCTCCTCGCCGTCCACCTCGTCCTCCTGCCCGGCGCCGTCGTCCTCGCCGACCTCGACCCGGCCGGTCACGGCGTTCTGCACCGCCGCCTCGAGGAACTTCTCCAGCAGCTGGTCGACCTGCTCCATCGGCTGCACGCCGAGGTAGAACGGCATCGGCTGACCGCTGAGCAGGCCCATGACGACCGGCAGCGACGAGACCTGCCCGAAGACCTGCTGCAGCACCGGGGTCAGCGCCTGGAGGATCCCCTGGCTGCCGGCGATGTCCACGCCGGCGACCTGGAAACGCCCGCCCATGGTGCGCGCCCGCTCGGCCAGGTCGCGCAGGTGGCTGAGCGACTCGGGCAGCTGCGGCGTCCACAGCACCAGGACGACCGGCGTGGTGAGGCTGGCGTTGACGACGGACTCGAAGGTCTCGTCGGTGACCTGGACGAGCGCGCCGCTGCGCCCGGGGACCCCGCCCGCAGGGGCGCCCCCGGAGGGGGTCCCCGCGGGCTGGCGCCCGCTGCTCCCGGCCGGGGCAGCGGACCGGGAGGACAGCGCTGAGAGGTCGACGGCGCCGCGCAGCGCGGCGGAGGAGAAGGGCTGCTGGGTCATGTCCCCAGGGTATGCCGTTCGCACGCCGGCGCTGCACGCCCCGGGGGCGTCGAGCTCACTCGCCCGAGGCGTCCACGAGCTGCTCGGTCGCGGCGAGCATCTCCGGCTTGAAGTCCACGTCCTCGGAGGGCGCCCGCATGCCGACGAAGACCGAGGTCCGCAGGGTGGCCTGCTCGGTCAGCACCTCGCTGTCCTGGAAGACCCGGAACTCCTCGGGCGTGGTCAGCTCGCTGCCCTCGTCGACGACGAACTGGGTGTCCCGCAGCAGAGAGCCCATGACGAAGCCGCTGCCGTCCTCGAAGAGGAGGGTGACGACGTCGTCCGAGACCAGCCAGTTCTTCTCCCGCAGGCTCGCCTGGCCGGAGAGGGCCTCCGCCTGCTCCTCCGCGGCCTGGCGCACCGCCGGCGCGTAGCCGTGCGTGCGGTAGTCCGGCACCTCGTCGGGCTGCGGCCACTCGGTGTAGGCCCCGACCGACTTCAGCAGTTCGCGCGGCGCCATGGCGAGGTCACCCTGGTCGGAGCGCAGCACCGGGCTGCCCTCGGACCGGGCGGCGAAGGTCGGGACCTCGGTGCCCGGGAGCATGCGCGCCTCCCAGGTGATCCGGAAGTCCTCGCTCTCGCCGCTCTCGCTCTCGAGGAGGTGCAGGTAGGGGACGCCGTCCTCGGGGACGGTCTGCACGAGCAGGTAGTCGGGGTCCTGGTCGTCCTCGCGGCTGATCGCCAGCACGATGGGCTCCACCGGGTCGTCCTCGAGGTCGACCTCGGCGGGCTCGCCGGTGACCGGCTCCAGCCGGTCGGCGGCCCGGTGCGCCCTCAGTGCGGTGCCGGCCATGGAGGCCTCCTGGGCCTTCTTGACGTCGTCACCGTCACCCTGGTCGGCGCGCACCCGCTGGGTCAGCACCTCGGTGGCCACCTCCTCGGCCTCCTCGAGGGGCAGCGCAGCACTGTGCGCGTCGGTGGTCATCTCCTCCGTCTCACCGGCCGCCTCCGTGGCGGTCACGGCGTCGTCGGTGAGGGCGGCGTCGTCGGTCGCGGTGGCGCCGGCACCCCCCGCGGCGTCGGTGGCGGCACCGTCGGTGCTGTCGTCAGAGGAGCAGGCGGCGAGGAGGAGGGCCGAGCTCAGCGTGGCGGCGGCGGTGATCCTGGAGAACTTCATAACGATATGGTAAACATCGGTGTGGGATGGGGGGAAATCAGCGATCTCCCAGGGTCGTCCCGGCATCTGCGGCCCGCCGGTCGCGCACCCGGACGCCGTCGTCGTCGGCCGGGCCGCTGACGACCCGCTCCAGCGCGAGGTAGAGCCCGTAGATCGCCAGCAGTGCCACCGTGACGTGCAGCAGCAGGGCGAGCGCCACCCCCACGATGACCCCGGCCCGCCAGTAGCGGCCCCAGGACACGGCGAGCACGCTCGGCACCACGACCGCGAACACCGCCCCGGACGCCAGCTCCACCGGCCAGGGGCGGTCTCCCATCCACGGCACGACCGACACCAGGTCGAAGAAGTCGAGGGTGGCCGCCGTGCCGAGGACCGCGACGAGCCCCAGCAGGCCGACCAGCTGCACCCGCTTGCCCAGGTCGCGGCTGGCCCACAGCGTGCCGATGGTGACGGCCGCCCACATCAGCCAGGCGCGCACTCGACCCGTGCCCAGGCCGACCATCGCCGTCCGGAAGACCCGGTCGGCCTCGTGCCGCCCGATCGGGGGCCCGGTGTAGCTGCCGGGGCAGACGAGGGCGTCGTGCAGGACGGCGGCCGGCAGGAAGTCGCCGCTCTTCGGCACCAGCCAGGTGAAGAGGTGGGGCACCGAGGCGAAGTCGGTGGTGAAGCCGGCGGGCACGACGAAGGTGTCACCGCCCTCCTGGACGTAGCCGACCGGCTGCAGCAGCACGAAGTCACGCCCGTCCACGCTGCGCACCTCGAGGCGCAGCGGACCCTTGGTCTGCGGGTCGAAGAACTCCCCCACGGCGACCTACCTCCCGCTGCCCGCGAACCTGTCGGTCGCCCGGATCAGGGCATCCAGGGTGCCCGGCTCGGAGAAGGCGTGCCCTGCGTCGGGCACCACCGTGAGGTCGGCACCCGGCAGCCGCGCGGCCAGGTCGAAGGCCGTCCGGGCCGGCGTGCACATGTCCAGGCGCCCCTGGACGATGACGGTCGGGATGTCCGCGAGCGTCGGGGCCTGGTCGAGCAGCGCGCCTTCGCGCAGGAAGCCCCCGTGGACGAAGAAGTGGTTCTCGATCCGGGCGAAGGCCACCGCCTGCTCCGGCTCGGTCGCCTTGCGGAAGGCCTCCTCGTCCGGCTCCACGGTGATGACCCGCGACTCCCACCCGCTCCAGGCCACGGCGGCGGGGAGGTGGACCGCGGGGTCGGGGTCGAAGAGCAGCTCGTGGTAGGCGAGCTGCATCTCGTGCCGCCGCCCCGGCGCCACGGGTGCCACGAACTCCGCCCAGTGGTCGGGGTAGACGTGCTCGAGGTGACCGCGCTCGTACATCCAGGACAGCTCAGCCGTCCGCAGGGTGAAGATGCCGCGCAGCACCAGCTCGCTCACCCGGTCGGGGTGCGCCTGCGCGTAGGCCAGGGACAGGCAGGACCCCCAGGACCCGCCGAAGACCTGCCAGGTCCGGATGCCGAGGTGCTCACGGATGCGCTCCATGTCGGCGACCAGATGGCCGGTCGTGTTGGTCGCCCAGACGGCAGGGTCGACCGTGGTCGACGCGTGCGGGGTGGAGCGTCCGGCCATCCGCTGGTCGAACAGGACGATGCGGTAGCGCTCGGGGTCGAACACGCGGCGCTGCCTCGGGCTCGTGCCGCTCCCCGGGCCGCCGTGCACGAAGACCACCGGCTTGCCGTCCGGGTTGCCGGACTGCTCGACGTAGACCTGGTGGCCCTCGCCCACGTCCAGCATCTCGGTCTCGTAGGGCTCGATCTCGGGGTAGAAGGTGCGCCGCTCGCTCATCCCCCTGACGGTAGCGCCCACGTCAGCCTGAGCAGAGAAGCAGGCCCGACGCGGGGGTTGCAGCACCTGCCTCGGGCACGTTTCTCTGCTCAGGCGCAGCGGGTGGCACATTTCTCTGCTCAGGCGCAGCGGGCGGCACGTGCCTCTGCTCAGGCGCGGCGCACCATCCGCAGCTCGACGACACCGTCGTGGCCGTCGAGGTTCTCCGTGCCGTCGAGCACGAAGCCCTGACGCTCGTAGAAGCGGACCGCCCGGTGGTTGCCCCGCGCCACCCAGAGGTATGCCGCCCGCCCGCCGAGGCTGCGCACGAGCAGCTCCTGCGCGAGGCCGCTGCCCTGGTGCTCGGGGGCGACGTTGAGCGACCAGACCTGGTGCGGGACCGGCGGGTGCTCGTCCCGGGACGGCCCGTGCATGCAGAAGCCCGCCGGCTCGCCCCCGACCAGGGCCACGAGGAAGCCGCGCCCGTCGTCGGCGACCCGCCCGCCGGCATACGCCGCGGTGACCTGCTCCCACAGCGGCCGGAACTGGTCCGCCTCCAGCGCGTCGACGATCTCGTCCGACATGATGCCGCGGTAGGTCTCCCGCCAGACCCGGGCGTGCAGCACGGAGAACGGCTCCGGGTCACCGGGCCGCGGCTCGCGGATCTCCCAGGACCCGGGCCCCTCGTCCCCGGCCTCCCCCGCCGGCGGGACCCCGTGCCCCTCGGTCACCGGGACGGCACGGTGACGAGGAGGGCGTCGCCCTGGCCCCCGCCCCCGCAGAGCGCGGCCGCGCCGGTGCCCCCGCCGCGGCGCCGCAGCTCCAGGGCGAGGTGCAGCAGGATCCGGGCGCCGGACATCCCGATCGGGTGACCCAGCGCGATCGCCCCGCCGTTGACGTTGACCCGCTCCTCGTCGAGGCCGAGCTCCTGCATCGAGGCCAGCCCGACGGCGGCGAACGCCTCGTTGATCTCGACGAGGTCGAGGTCGGCCGGCTCGATGCCCTGCTTGGCGCAGGCCGCGGCGATGGCCCGGGCCGGCTGGCTCTGCAGGGTCGAGTCGGGCCCGGCGACCATGCCGTGGGCCCCGATCTCGGCGATCCAGTCCAGCCCGAGCTCGGTGGCCCGCGCCTTGCTCATCACCACCACGGCGCAGGCGCCGTCGGAGATCTGCGACGCCGAGCCGGCGGTGATCGTGCCGTCCGGCGCGAAGGCCGGGCGCAGCCGGCCCAGGGACTCGACGGTGGTGTCGGCCCGGATGCCCTCGTCGGTGGAGACGGTCACCGGCTCACCCCTGCGCTGCGGGATCTGGACGGGCACCACCTCGTCGTCGAACACGCCGTTCTCCCAGGCGGCCGCGGCGCGCTGGTGGCTGCGCGCGGAGAAGGCGTCCTGCTGCTCCCGGGTGAACTGCTCGGCCTCGTCGGCGCGGTTGGCGCCCTCGGTGAGCCCGCCCATGGCCTGGTCGGTGAAGGCGTCCCAGAGGCCGTCGTGGGCCATGTGGTCGCGCATGGTCACGTCGCCGTACTTGAACCCCGACCGCGACCGCTCCAGGAGGTGCGGTGCCTGGCTCATCGACTCCTGGCCACCGGCGACGACGACGTCGACCTCACCGGCGCGGATGAGCTGGTCGGCGAGCGCGATGGCGTCGATGCCGGACAGGCAGACCTTGTTGATGGTGAGGGCCGGGACGTCCATCGGGATCCCCCCGGCGACCGCGGCCTGGCGGGCCGGGATCTGGCCGGCGCCGGCGGTGAGGACCTGGCCCATGACGACGTAGTCGACCTGGTCGCCGCGCACCCCCGACCGCTCGAGGGCACCGGCGATGGCGGCCCCGCCGAGCTGGGCGCCGGACAGCGAGGAGAGCGAGCCGAGCAGGCGCCCCATGGGCGTGCGGGCGCCGGCGACGAGGACCGAGGTGGTGGGTTCTGACATCTGTGGGGGCTCCTCCAGCGACGGTGACGGGTATGCAGCCACTCGTCACTGTAGCGGCGCGCCGCACCTTCCCCGGGGTCAGCCGCCGTGCACCACCTGGCCGTCCAGGACGGTCGCGCTGACGACGGTGTAGCGGAACCGTCGGGCCCGCTCGGCGCTGGTGGACACCTCCGCCAGCGGGTCGTGGTCGAGCAGCGCCAGGTCGCCCCGCGCGCCCACCCGGACGCGTTGCCCGTCCACCGAGGCGGCCAGCGCCTCCCGGGCGCCGATCTCCTGCTCGGGGTGCCAGCTCTCCCCGTCCTCGGGACCGCGGTGCACCGCGGCGGCCATCGCCAGCCACGGGTCCAGCGGGGACACCGGCGCGTCCGAGCCCATGCTGAGCTCGATGCCCGCGTCGAGGAAGCTGCGCAGGGTGAAGGTGCGGTCGGTCCGGTCCGGCCAGCAGCGCTCCGTCACCGGACGGTCGTCCAGCAGGTGGGCCGGCTGCACGCTGGCGACGACGCGCTGCGGCAGGGCGGCCCACCGGCGGACGTCGCCGGGGGTGATGAGCTGCGCGTGCTCGATGGACCCGGACGTCCCGGTGGCCTCGAAGGCGTCCAGGACGGCGCCGACCGCGGCGTCGCCGATGGCGTGCAGCGCGGCCTGGAGGCCGGCCCCGCGGGCGCGGTGCAGCAGGCTGATGAGCTCGTCGACCGGGTAGTTGGCCGCCCCGGCCGGCTGGGCGAGCAGGTGGCCGTCGGCGTACGGGTCGCAGCACCAGGCGGTGCGGGTGTTGAGCGAGCCGTCGGTGATGACCTTGAGCGGACCCATCGTCACCAGGCCGTCGGTGGCCCGGATCGGGTCGCCGGTGCGCAGCCCGGCGCGGATGGCGTCCTCCAGGCCCTCGGGGTAGACCCCGGTGCGGGCGCGCAGCGGGGGCGTGCCCTCCGCGCTGCGCTCGCGCCACTGCTCCCACGGCCGCCCGAACTCCAGGTCGACGATGCCGACCACCCCCAGCGCGTGCGCGCCCTGGATCGCGCGGGTGACGGCGTACTCCGACTCCTCCTGGGCGCCGTGCAGCCGCTGCAGCCGGTCGTAGAGGGGGAACCAGTCGGCCTCGGCGACGACCCCCTCGACGGGCGGACCGCCGAGCAGCCGCAGCGCCGCCGTGTTGAGCCAGCCGTGGTGACCGTCGCCGCTGATGAGGGCCACCGGCACCTCGCCCGTCACCGCGTCCAGCTCGGCCACCGTCGGCTGCTGCAGCCAGCGGCCGGTGCGGTGGCCCCACCCCGTGAGCACCCCGGTAGGGCTGTCGAACCCCCAGGTCAGGCGGTCGACGACCCGGGCGAGCACCTCGGCGGGGCTGGCGGTGCCGGAGGTGTCGAGACGGGTCTGCCCGAGGCCCCACTGGACCATGTGGACGTGGGTGTCCCACAGGCCCGGGATGACGTGCCGGCCGCCGCCGTCGAGCTCGGGCACCGCCGGGCCCTCGGGCCGCAGACGCGGCCCGACGGCGGCGACGACCCCGTCCCGGACGAGGACGTCCACCGGCTCGGTGGGCGGGCCGGCGTCGATCGCGACGACGCGCACGTCGCGCAGCAGCAGGTCGCTCATGCACGGATGCTAGGCGACATACCGCCCCGGCTCCGCAGGGTGGGTCCGCACCCGCCCTACGGTGGACCCATGAGCGCGAGCGAGCCCAGCCACGAGACGGCGGGCGGCGAGGCTCTCGCCCCCTTCCTGCTGTCCGTCGACCACGTCGGGCTGGCGGTGCCCGACCTGGACGCCGCGATCGCCTTCCACCGCGACGTCCTCGGCCACCGTGTCGTCCACGAGGAGACCAACGCCGAGCAGGGGGTGCGCGAGGCGATGGTCGCGGTCGGTCCGGCCGACCCCCACGGGGGTGACCAGCCGACCATGCTGCAGCTGCTCGCGCCCACCGACCCGGGGTCGACGATCGCCCGTTTCCTCGAGCGCCACGGGCCCGGTCTGCAGCAGCTGGCCTACCGCGTGAGCGACCTCGAGGCCGCCAGCGCCGTGCTGCGCGGGCGCGGGCTGCGGCTGCTCTACGACCAGCCGCGGCGGGGCACGGCGGGGTCGCGGATCAACTTCATCCACCCCAAGGACGCCGGCGGGGTGCTCGTGGAGCTCGTGGAGCCCGCCGGGTGACGGCGCAGCGCACGCAGGACCCCACGGCCCGTTCCGCGCGGCTGCGCGCGGCCGCGCGGGCGGTCCACCCGACCGCGGTCCCCCGGGCCGGGGTCAGGGCGGTCCAGCGCTGGCGGGACTTCCGGGTGCGCCAGCGCGAGCTGCTGGACGAGAGCAACCGGCTGCAGTCCGAGCTCTGGGCGCAGATCCACGCGAGCCACCCCGAGGCGGCCGCGGTCTCCGCGGACCCCGCCGCCGACCCCCACCCGTCCGCGGGTGCCGTCGACGGCCGACCCGTCCAGGCCGGCGGTGCGCCCCGGCGGCCCACGCTGCTGTCGGCCTCGGCCTTCTCCGTCGGCTTCACCGGCGCCCTCGGGGTGCTGCTGGCGTGGTTGCTGCTGCAGAACCTCACCCGGCTGTCGTCGGTGCTCACCTACCTGCTGGTCGCGGTCTTCCTCACCCTCGCGCTCAACCCGCTCGTCGAGTGGCTGACCCGGCGCGGGGTGAGCCGGCCGAGCAGCGTCTTCTCCGTCTTCATGGGCTTCGTCACCGTCGTCGGGGTGAGCGCCGTGACCCTGCTGCCAGGGGTGGTCGGGCAGGCGGTGACCCTCGTCGAACGTGCGCCGGTGGTCCTGGACGACCTGTCCGGCACGCCGTGGATGGTCGAGCTCGACCGGCGCTACGCCGTGAGCGAGCGCGCCACGACCGAGGTCGACCGGCTGCTCACCGAGAGCGACACCTGGACCGCGCTCTTCGGCGGGGTGCTCGGCGCGGCCGGATGGGTCGCCGGCAGCCTCGTCGGGCTGCTGACCTCCGCCATCCTCACCCTCTACCTCCTGGCGACGCTGCCCTCGGTCAAGGACGCGGCCTACCGCCTCGTGCCGAGCAGCCGGCGCCCGGGCGTCGTCCGGCTCGCCGAGGAGATCATGCGCCGGGTCGGGGGGTATGCCCTCGGCCAGGCCACCGTCGCGACGATCAACGCCGTGTGCTCGTGGCTGATGATGCAGGTCCTCGGCATCCCCTACGCCGCGATCCTGGCCGTCTCGGTCGGCCTGCTCGGCCTCATCCCGCTCATCGGTGCCACCCTGGGCGCCGTCATCGTCGCGCTCTCCGCGCTGACCGTCTCCCCCACGGTGGCGCTGGTCGTCCTCGTCTACTACGTCATCTACCAGCAGCTCGAGAACTACTGGATCGTCCCGCGCATCATGAAGCGCACCGTGTCCGTGCCCGGCGCCGTCACGGTGGTCGCGGTGCTCGCCGGGGGCACGCTGCTCGGGGTCCTCGGCGCCCTCATCGCCATCCCCGTGGCCGCGGGCCTCCTCCTCATCTACGAGGAGGTCCTGGTCCCGCGCCAGGAACGTCTCTGAGGGCGACTAGGCCGGCTGCGGCCACGAGCGGTAGCCGACGAGCTCGGCGTCCCGCACGTAGCCGAACCCCTCGTAGAGCGCGACGGCGGGAGCGTTCGCCTCGTCGACGACGAGGTTGACCGTGCCCTGGCCCGAGCGGCCCAGCAGCTCGCGCGAGATCGCGGCCAGCAGCCCCGGCGCGAGGCCCCTGCCCCGGTGGTCCGGCGCGAGGGCCAAGAAGTCGAGGTAGCCGGCCCCGTCAGCCTGGATCTCGCCCGAGGCGTAGCCGGACAGCTCCCCGTCGTGCTCCAGCACCAGGGTGGACCGGGCCTCGTCCGCCAGCAGCTGACGGGCGGTGGCGTAGGTGCCGGGGAAGGCCGCGTCGTGCAGCGCGGCGATGGCGGGGAGGTCGGCGGGCGCGGCGACGCGGACGCCCGGCGCGTCGGCCGGCCAGCGCCGGGTCGTCGCGCTGGTGGCCTGGTAGGCGATGCTCACACCGGTGGCGTGCCACCCGAGCTCGGCGGCCAGCCGCGCCATGCCGGTGTGCGCGGGGGCGGCGCTGAGCTCGTGCTGCTCCACCCCCGGCGGGAGCTGCTCCAGGGCGGCGCGGACCAGCGCCGCGGCGTGCTCGGACCAGGCCTGCTCGTCGCGGGTCCAGGGGCCGTGGATCCAGCTGCGCATCGTCTCCTCGGGGTCGACGTCGAGCAAGACGGCACCGACCACCCGGCCGGTGTCGTCCACCGAGACGCGCAGGGTCTCCCGCCAGGGCGTGTCGAGGTCGTCGAGCTCGGCCCGCACGCCCTCGGCCTCGGTGCCGAGGTAGGCGCAGGCGGTGGCCGGGGAGCGCTGCGCGGCGACGATGAGCTCGAGGGCGGCGTCCCGACGACCCGCGTCGGCGGTGGTGGTGGTCATCCGGACAGGCTAGCGACGGCCGCCCGGGCCGGGCCACCGGATTCCGGGCGGTCCGCCGGCCGTTCACCGACCTCCGCCGCGGTGCTGACGCGGCGGTGGGACGGCTCCGGCGGAGGTCTCAGGCGAAGGAGCCGCCGGGGCGGCGACGCTCGCGGGCCGACCAGCAGGTGGTGTGCCAGTGACGGCGGTTCTCCGCCTGCTGCATGCCGTCCGTGGGCCAGGCGACGGTGTGCGCCACGTCGGCGCGCACCTCCTGCTGGCACCCGGGGCAGCGGTAGGCCCGGCCGCTGTCGTTGGGCCGCACCCGGCGCACCGCCCACACCTGACCGGCGAAGCGGACCTCCTCGACCCCGCGGCGCGACGGGTCGCCCACGCCGACCGGTCCGCCGGCCTGCCGGGTCCGCGGCCGGCCGCCCCGTCGCGGGCGGTTGGACCGGGGCACCGGCTCAGGCCGTGAACGGCCGGTCGAGCAGGACGTGCTCGATGAGCAGCGGGGAGGGCGCCACGGACTCGCGCGGCAGCACCCCGGCCTCGGCGAGCTCCTCGCAGACCGTGAGCACCTCCTCGGCCCCGATCTGGTCGATCATGGCGAACGGCCCGACCGGGTAGCCCAGCCCGTGCCGCAGCGCCGTGTCGATGTCGTCCACCCCGGCGTAGCCCTCGTCCAGCATCCGCACCGCGTCCATGAGGTGCGGCATGAGCAGCGCGTCGACCACCAGCCCGGGACGGTCCCGGCAGACCACCGGCTCGGCACCGATCGCGCGGACCAGGGCGCGCAGGATCTCGACGGTCTCGTCGTCGGTGGCGCTGGAGCGGCCGATCTCGACGACCTGACCGTGGTTCGTCGGGGCGTGCACCCGCAGCACCGCCGCGCGCTCCGGGCGTCCGGAGAAGGCGCCGATCGCCACGGCGAGGTCCTCGCCGACGGTGGTGAGGACCGTGCGCTCGCCCACGACGTCGGCCAGCAGCTCCCACAGCTCCTCCTGCACCGGCGTCACCGGCGCCGGCTCGGCGTCCTCGAGCTCGCTCTCCGGCGTCGCCGTGCCCGCCTCGACCACCACGTCGACCCCCGCCAGACCGGCCAGGTCGTCGCGGTCCGCCGGGTCCGGCACGTGCGTGACGGCATACCCTCCCTCGCGCAGGCGGGCGACGAGCTCGTCGGCCATCTCGCCGCCGCCCACGACGCCCACCGCGCCGACCTCGGGGGCGCTTCCGTCGGGCCCCGGCTCGTCGGCGACCTGGCCGCTGCCGGGCCTGGCGTAGGTGTAGAACCCCTCGCCGCTCTTGCGGCCGAGCAGCCCGGCGGTCACCATGCGCTCCAGCATGGCGCTGGGGGCGTGCATCGGGCTGCGGCTGTGGGCGTAGATGACGTCGCCGATGTGGTGGCAGACGTCGAGCCCGACGAGGTCCATGAGCGTGCAGGGGCCCATCGGCAGCCCGGCGCCGACCCGCATGGCGGTGTCGAGGTCCGCGCGTGCGACGTGCCCCTGCTCGAGCATCCGCAGCGCGGAGACGAAGTAGCCGAAGAGCAGGTAGTTGGCGACGAAGCCGGCGCGGTCGCCGACCACGACGGGGCGCTTGCCGACCCGCTCGGCCAGCTCCACGACCGCGTCCCGGACGGCGTCGTCGCTGCGCAGGGTCGTGATGACCTCGACCAGCGCGAGGACGGGCGCGGGGTTGAAGAAGTGCATGCCCACCACCCGCCCGGGGTATGCCGTTCCGGCGGCGATGCTGGTGATCGACAGGCTCGAGGTGTTGGACGCGAGCACGGCGTCGGGGGCGACGATGTCGTCGAGGGCGGAGAAGACCTGGTGCTTGAGGTCCAGGACCTCCGGGACCGCCTCGACGACGAGATCGGCCGGTGCGAGGTCGGTCATGGCGGTGGTGATGGTGACCCGGCCCAGGATCTCCTGCTGCCCGGCCTCGTCGAGCCGGCCCTTGGCGACCGCCCGGTCGGTGGAGGCCCGCAGGATGCCGCGACCGCGCTCGGCGAGCTCCTCGGTCGTCTCGACGCCGACGACCTGCAGCCCTCCCCTCGCGAAGACCTCGACGATGCCGGCACCCATGGTGCCGAGCCCGATGACCCCGACGGTGGTGATCTGACGCATACCGGGCATCCTCTCATCACCCCCGGTTAGGGTGAGGCCCGTGCGTGTCGTGATCGCCCGGTGCTCGGTGGACTACCACGGAGCCCTCGAAGCCCACCTGCCCCTCGCCACCCGCCTGCTCATGGTCAAGGCCGACGGGTCCGTGCTCGTGCACTCCGACGGCGGGTCCTACAAGCCGCTGAACTGGATGGCCCCGCCGTGCTCGATGGCGCGGACCGAGCCCGACGAGGTGGAGGCCGAGCAGGGCGTCACCCAGGTGTGGCAGGTGTCGCACGGCAAGCGCGAGGACACCTTGCGGGTGAAGATCCACGAGGTGCTCTCCGACACCAGCCACGACCTGGGCGTGGACCCGGGCCTGGTCAAGGACGGGGTCGAGGCGCAGCTGCAGGCGCTGCTGGCCGAGCACATCACCACGCTCGGCGAGGACTGGACGCTGCTGCGCCGGGAGTTCCCCACGGCGATCGGGCCGGTGGACATCCTGTGCCGGGACGCCGCGGGCACGACGGTGGCCGTCGAGATCAAGCGCCGCGGCGACATCGACGGCGTGGAGCAGCTGACCCGCTACCTCGAGCTGCTCAACCGCGACCCCCACCTCGCGCCGGTGCAGGGCATCTTCGCCGCCCAGCTCATCAAGCCCCAGGCCAGGGTCCTGGCGACCGACCGCGGCATCCGCTGCGTGACCCTCGACTACGAGGCGCTGCGCGGCATCGACGACGCGGAGGCGCGGCTCTTCTGAGCTAGCGTGAGCGCCATGACCGCCCTGTCCGTCGTGGTCCCGTGCTTCAACGAGCAGGGCACCCTCGCCGAGCTGCACGCCCGCCTGGGCGACGTCGCGGACGAGCTGGGCGTCGGCGACGCGCTCGAGGTGGTCCTCGTCGACGACGGCTCCACCGACGACACCCTGCAGGTGGCGCGCGCGCTGGCCGCCGAGGACCCCCGGGTCGTCGTCCTGCGGCTGTCCCGCAACTTCGGCAAGGAGGCGGCGATGCTCGCGGGTCTCCGGCAGGCCCGCGGACAGAGCGTGGCGCTCATGGACGCCGACCTCCAGCACCCTCCGGAGCTGCTGGTCTCCATGTACACCCTGCTGCGCACCACCGAGGCCGAGCAGGTCGTGGCCCGCCGGGACCGGGCCGCCGACCCCTTCGTCCGCTCCCAGCTCTCCCGGCTCTACTACCGGCTGGTCAACGGGCTCATCGAGACGGTCCGCGTCCAGGACGGCGTCGGCGACTTCCGCGTCATGGGGCGGCCGGTCCTCGACGCCCTGCTGGCGCTGCCCGAGCGCAACCGCTTCTCCAAGGGCCTGTTCTCCTGGGTCGGCTTCCCGACCGCCACGGTGAGCTACCGCAACGTGCAGCGCGGCAGCGGCCGCTCCGGCTGGACGCTGCGCTCGCTGCTGAACTACGGCATCGACGGGGCGCTCGCCTTCAACACCCGACCCCTGCGCCTGCTCATGCACCTGGGCGGCTGGGCGGTCCTCGCCGCGCTGGGCTACCTGCTGTGGCTGCTCGTGGGCTACCTCATGCACGGGGTCACCCAGCCGGGCTACATCACCACCATCGCCGTCATCACCGGCCTGTCCGGCGTGCAGCTGCTGGCCGTCGGCGTCATGGGCGAGTACGTCGGGCGGATCTACCAGGAGGTCAAGGCCCGCCCCAGCTACCTCGTGCACGAGGTAGTCCGGGGCGGCGAGGGTGACGGGGCTGCTCCCGGCGGGCCCGGGGCCGCCGGGCCACGATGAGGAGCCTGCTGCGCTTCGTCCTCGTCGGCGTGGCCAACACGGCCGTCTACTACCTGCTCTACCGCCTGCTGCTGCTCGGCATGCCGTACGTGGCGGCCCACCTCCTCGCGTGGTCCGGGGCGGTGGTCTTCTCCTTCTTCGCCAACAGCCTGTTCACCTTCGGGGTGCGGCCGACCTGGCGCCGCTTCCTCGCCTACCCGGCGACCACGCTGGTCAACCTGGCGTTCACGACGGTCGGCTCGGTGCTCCTCGTCGAGGCCGTCGGCATGGACGAGCGCTACGCGACCCTCGTCATGGGCGTCGCCGCCGTGCCGGTCACCTTCCTGCTCACTCGCACCGTCCTCACCGCCGGCCGGGACCCTGCTCGGCCGCCCGGGTGAGGGTGCGCTGCCAGGTCGTCTCGCACCCGGTCGTGGTGTCGGTGGTGCGGTCCTCGCGCCGCTCGGCGTCGGTCAGCACGACCCCGTCGGGGAGGTCGTAGTAGAGGCGCAGGTCGCAGGCGTAGCGCGCGAGGTAGAACGCGCGGCGGTAGGCATACCCCTCCTCCGGCAGCTCCGGCACGACCACCTCCCCGGTCCCCGCCGTGCGCGCGGCCTCGACGTCGGCGACGAAGGCGTCGTAGACCGCGGCGTTGCGGGCGGCGTGCTGGGAGGTCTGCGCGACGTAGCCGGTCGCCGAGACGAGGGTGGCGGCGGTCACGGCCGTGGTGAGCAGGCGGGCCGCCCGCGCCGTCCGCGGACCGCCGCCGGCGAGCTCGTCGAGGACCAGCCGCAGGGCGCAGGCCACCGCGAGGACGAGCGCGGTGACCGGCAGGAAGAAGACGCGCTGCCCGCAGACGGAGGCCACGACGGGCACCCCGGCGGAGACGACGCCGGCGGCGGTGAGCACCACCACGGGGTATGCCGCGACCGCCCCCCACGCGTCCACGACCAGCACCAGCACGCCGACGACGAGCACCACCGCCGCGACGAGCACGGCGAGGGCGAGCAGGCTGGCCGGGACGGCGGTGTCCGGGTCGGCGCACAGGTCGGCCAGGCGCGGCCAGCGGCGGCGCGCGACCAGGAGCAGGACCCAGGCGGCCGCGGCGGCCACCACGGCGACCCGGCGCGGTGCCCGGCCGGACAGCCGGACCGCGACCACCGCCAGGACCCCCAGGGCCAGCCACCACCCGAGGCTGAGCGAGGCGAACACTAGGGTGGTCCGCGACAGCGCCTGCAGCAGGGGCAGGGCGAGGTCCTCCTCGGTGGTCCGGCGCCACAGGCCCGGGGCGGTGGCCAGCACGACGAAGCCCAGCAGGGAGGCGCCGATGGCCGCCCAGGTGGACCGGTGGCGCCCGCCGGCCGGTCGCCGCAGGACGAGCGCCAGCACGGTCACGACCAGGGTGGCCACCGCGGACACCTCGTGCCCGACGTGGGCGTAGACCACGACCGGCAGGACCAGCCAGGTCAGCCGGGGTGGGAGCGCCCCGCTGACGGCCGCGCCGGCGACGAGGAAGGCGAGCGTGGACAGCGGGTAGTTCGCCATGCCGGACACCCAGAGCAGGCCCTCCCCGGTGAGCCACGAGTGGGCCTGGACGGCGAGAAAGGGCACGCCGAGCCCGAGCACCGCCCACACCAGCGGCCACGGGCGGTGCGGGACCGTCATCCGCAGCCACGGCCACGTCGCGAGGCCGGTCAGCACCATGAGCGCCACCCCGACGACCAGCGCCCCGGGCCGCCCGCCGAGCAGGATGAGCCGGGCGGCGGCGTCCGCGGCCCGGCCGTTGCGGTAGGTGTAGTCGAACTGCCAGGTGGCGAGCCAGCCCCGCACGGTGCGGGCGTCACCGGGCTGGTCCCCCGCCATGGCGTGCAGCCAGTCGTCGCCGTGCGGGAAGCCGTGCCGCAGCACGAGCCCCCAGCCGACGGCCGCCAGGGCCACCGCGAGGAGCACCACCACCGCCGCGGACCGGCGCGAGGTGGCCGGTCGGGGCCGGGGGGCGGCACTCATCACCAGGACACGATGCCAGAGCAGCACACGGGCTCGTGCCTCCGGGCGGGCCGCTGCGGCAGAATCGTCCCGTGACCCGCTCCGCCGCCATCGCCGCGCCCAACACCTACGCCACCGAGGCGGCCGCGCAGGCCCTGTCGGCCGGGGGCAACGCGCTGGACGCCGCGGTGGCCGCGATGCTCACCGCCACCGTCACCGAGCCCGGCGTCATCTCCACCCTGGGCGGGTGCTTCGTCAACGTCTGGGCCCCCGGCGAGGACCCGGTCGTCATCGACGGCAACGTCGAGATGCCGGGTCGGGGCATGAGCGCCGACCGCCGTGGGGACGGTCTCATCGAGGCCGCGTCGGACTACGGCGGCGGCATGGTGACCTACGTGGGGCCGGGGTCGGTCGCCACCCCCGGGATGCTGGCCGCGATGGGCTGGGCCCACCAGCGCTACGGCCGGGCGCCCTGGGCCGAGCTGCTGCAGCCGGCCGCGGACGTCGCCCGGGCGGGCTACCCGCTCAGCCGCACCGCGCAGTCCTACCTCGTCCTGGTCACCGACACCATCCTGGCGTGGGACCCGGCCACCCGGGCGCTGCTCACCGTGGACGGCGCCGCCCCGGCCGTCGGTCACCGCGTCGTCGACCCGGTGCTGGCCGACACCCTGGAGCACATCGGCGCGGAGGGGGCCGGCACGGCCTACCACGGGGACGTGGCCCGGGCGGTCGACGCCGACATGCGCGCCCGCGGCGGGCTGCTCTCGCTGGTCGACCTCGAGGCGTACCAGCCGGTGGTGCGGCGGGCGCTGCGCAGCCGTCTGGGCCCCTGGGACCTCGCCTGCAACCCCCCGCCCTCCATCGGCGGGCCGGTGCTCACCGCGCTGCTGCGCCTGCTCGGGGCGATCGACGGGCCCATCGAACCGGCCCAGGCGGCCCAGGTGATGAGGGAGGTGCTCGACATCCGCCTCGACCGGATCGACACCGCGCACGACCTCGAGGCGGCCGGGGCCGAGCTGCTGCAGACGCTGCACCACATCGGCGCCACCGGGCTGCCGACCTCCCCCTCGACGGCGCACGTCTCGGTGGTCGACGGCGACGGCCTGGCCTGCGCGCTCACCGCCTCGGCCGGCTACGGCTCGGGGATGACGATCGCCGGCACCGGCCTGGTGGCCAACAACTCCCTCGGCGAGCTGGAGCTCAACCGGCACGGGCTGCACGCGCTCGCGCCGGGCACCCGGCTCGCCTCCAACATGGCGCCGACCACGGCGCGCCGGGACGACGGTGCGGTGCTGGCCATCGGCACCCCCGGTGCCGACCGGATCACCACCGCGCTCGCGCAGGTGCTCACCCACCTCGCCCGCCACGGCGAGGACCTCCAGACGGCGGTGGACCAGCCGCGGATGCACCCGCGCCGGCTCGAGGACGGCTCGACCCGCATCGACCACGAGCAGGACGAGCAGATCGCCGCCAGCCTGGACGCGGCCGGGCTGACCCGCCACGAGCACCCGCCGTGCTCGATGTACTTCGGCGGGGTGGGCGCGGCGCTGCGCGAGCCGGACGGGACCCTGGAGGCGGCCGCGGACGCCCGCCGGGTGGCGGCCACGATGGTCACCTGAGCGGGCACCGCCCGCGCATGGCAGCATGCAGGGCATGGTCAACCTCACGCGGATCTACACCCGGACCGGCGACGACGGCACGACGGCCCTGGGCGACAACGGCCGGACCCGCAAGACGGACACCCGGCTGGCGGCCTACGCCGACACCGACGAGACCAACGCGGTCATCGGGGTGGCCGTGGCCGGCGGCACCCTGCCGATCGAGGTGCAGGACACGCTGGCCCGGATCCAGAACGACCTCTTCGACGTCGGGGCCGACCTGTGCATGCCGCTGCGGGCGAGCTACGAGTGGGAGCCGCTGCGGGTGAAGGCGGCGTGGGTGGAGGAGCTGGAGGCCGACTGCGACCGCTACAACGCCGACCTGCCGGCCCTGCGGTCCTTCATCCTGCCGGGGGGCACCCCGGCGGCGGCGCTGCTGCACCAGGCGCGCACCGTCACCCGTCGGGCCGAGCGCTCGACCTGGGCCGCCCTGGAGGAGTACGGCGACCAGCCCGCGCCCGAGGGGGCGGACAAGGGCGTCGGCGGGGTCAACCCGCTCACCGCCACCTACCTCAACCGGTTGTCCGACCTGCTGTTCATCCTGGCCAGGGTGGCCGGTCGCAGCGGCGAGGGCGACGTGCTCTGGCAGCCCGGGGGTGGCCGGGAGCAGCCCTCTCGCTGAGGGGCGGGCGGGAGCAGCCCTCTCGCTGACCCGAGGTCGCGCGCCGGCCCTCAGGCGACGTGCGAGTTCCAGCCGGGGGGCACCGCCTCGACCCAGGAGCGCAGCGCGGTGTAGTGCTGCTCACCCAGGGCCAGCTCGAACCGCGCGGTGCCGTAGCTCACCGGTACCCGGATGAGGGTGGCCCCGCCCAGGGCGGCCGCGTCGGCGGTCCCGAGCGGGCCGGCCACCCCCAGGTCCAGGTTGCCGCGCATCCACGGGCCGACGGACGGACCGCCCGCTCCCCGCAGGGAGAGGCGGTCCTCGGTGAAGCGCAGGGTGCCCCGGCGCCAGGGGCGCTCGGCGTCGCGGTAGGCCGCCGGCATCGGCGGGCACATGCTCCCGCGGTCCCCGGCGATCCGGAAGGAGAGCAGCCCCAGACCCAGGATGACCAGGGCCCCGACCAGGGCCATGAGCACCAGGACGATCGCGCCGGTGCCGGTCATGAACGGTGGTGCGCCCGTCAGCCTGCGGCGGGAGCGGACAGCGAGCCGGCGTCGACCCGGTCGGCCACCACGACGACCTTGTCCTCGTCCACGGAGAGGAAACCTCCGTCGATGGTGACCGCCTGCGGCGTGCCGCCCGTGTGGATGGTCACGTCCCCCTCGACGAGCACCGCGAGGACCGGCGTGTGACCGGGCAGGATGCCCAGGTCACCGTCGATGCTGCGGGCGCTCACCATCGATGCCTCGCCCTCCCAGACCTTGCGGTCCGCGGCGACCAGCTCGACCTGCAGTGCACTCACGAGATGTCCCTTCGATGACGGTTCAAGGATCGAGTCTACCGGCCCGCCCGCGCGCCTCGGCACGCGACCGGGTCGCTCGGGCCGGCGCGACCTCGACCGCGCCGGTGCGGCGGTTGACGGCCGACATGCCGTGGTAGACGAGCAGCGCGGCACCGGTGCCGAGGGCGATCCCGTCGAAGCTCAGGGGACCGGCGTCCCACGTGTAGTTGGCGATGCCGACGACGAGGGCGACCGCCGCGGTCGACAGGTTGATCGGGTTGCCGAAGTCGACCCGGTGCTCGACCCAGATGCGGACCCCCAGGACGCCGATCATGCCGTAGAGGACGGTGGCGGCGCCGCCGAGCACCCCGGCCGGCACGGTCTGGATGAGGGCCCCGAACTTCGGGAGGAAGGCCAGCGCCACCGCGGTGAGGGCGGCGACCCAGTAGGCCGCGGTGGAGTAGACCCGGGTGGCGGCCATGACCCCGATGTTCTCGGCGTACGTCGTCGTGCCCGAGCCGCCGCCCGCCCCGGCCAGGGTGGTCGCCAGGCCGTCCGAGAGCAGGGTGCGGCCCAGCATGTGGTCGAGGGCGTCCGCGGACTCGCCGGTCATCTGGGCCACCGACTTCACGTGCCCGATGTTCTCGGCCACCAGCACGAGCACCACGGGCAGGAAGAGCCCGGCGACGCCGAGGTGGAACTCGGGCGCCATGAGCGGGGGCGCCCCCAGCCACCCCGCCTCGGCCACCACGGCGAGGTCCACCTCGCCGCGCGCCAGCGCGACGGCATACCCCACGAGCACACCGAGCAGGATCGACAGCCGGCCCAGCAGGCCGCGGAAGAGCACCGTGCAGAGCAGGATCGCGCCGAGCGTCGCCAGCGCGGTGACCGGTGCCTGCTCGACGTTGCCCCACGCCGCGGGCGCGAGGTTGAGACCGATGAGCGCCACGATCGCTCCGGTCACGGTCGGCGGCATGAGGCGGGAGATCCAGCCGTGCCCGACGAGCTGCACCAGGACCCCCACCAGGGCGAGACCGACCCCGGCCAGCACCACCCCGCCGAGCGCCCCGGCAGGCCCGTGCTCGGCCTGCGCCGCGGCGATCGGCGCCAGGAAGGCGAAGCTGGAGCCCAGGTAGGACGGCACCTGGTTGCGGGTGACGAGCAGGAAGAGCACCGTCCCCAGCCCGCTGAAGAGCAGCGTGGTGCTGGGCGGGAAGCCGGTGATGAGCGGCACCAGGAAGGTCGCGCCGAACATCGCGACGACGTGCTGCATGCCGATCCCGACGGTCGGCAGCCACGCGAGCCGCTCCCGGGGCCCGACGACCTCCCCCGGCGTGATGCGGGTGCCGTCTCCGTGCACGGTCCACATGGTGGGTCTCCTCTGCTGGTCTCCTGATCCGCACCGGACGCGCGGTCAGCACGCACCGGACGCGCGGTCCGCACGCACCGGACGCGCGGTCCGCACGCACCGGACGGGCGGTCAGCACGCACCGGACGCCTCTGCGTCGCCGAGCGCGGTCAAGCCCCGGCCCCCGCGTCAGCGGGGTGCCGGGGCTTGACTCACGCGAGGGGCGCGATCAGCTGTTCTTCTCCAGCTCGGCGGCCTGGCGCTCGACGTCCTCGAGCCCACCGCACATGAAGAAGGCCTGCTCGGGCACGTGGTCGTAGTCTCCGTCGGCCACCTTGGTGAAGGCCTCGATCGTCTCCGACAGCGGGACGGTCGAGCCCTCGATGCCGGTGAACTGCTTGGCGACGTAGGTGTTCTGCGACAGGAAGCGCTGGATCCGACGGGCCCGACCGACGAGGATCTTGTCCTCCTCGGACAGCTCGTCGATGCCGAGGATGGCGATGATGTCCTGCAGCTCCTTGTAGCGCTGCAGGATCGACTTGACCCGGACGGCCGTGTCGTAGTGCTCACGGCTGATGTAGCGCGGGTCGAGGATCCGGCTGGTCGAGGTCAGCGGGTCCACGGCCGGGTAGATGCCCATCGAGGCGATCGGGCGGGACAGCTCGGTCGTGGCGTCGAGGTGGGCGAAGGTCGTCGCCGGGGCCGGGTCGGTGTAGTCGTCGGCCGGGACGTAGATCGCCTGCATCGAGGTGATCGAGTGACCCCGGGTCGAGGTGATCCGCTCCTGCAGGGTGCCCATCTCGTCGGCGAGGTTGGGCTGGTAGCCCACGGCCGAGGGCATGCGCCCGAGCAGCGTGGAGACCTCGGAGCCGGCCTGGGTGAAGCGGAAGATGTTGTCGATGAAGAGCAGCACGTCCTGCTTCTGCACGTCGCGGAAGTACTCCGCCATGGTCAGCGCCGACAGCGCCACCCGCAGACGGGTGCCCGGCGGCTCGTCCATCTGGCCGAAGACCAGGGCGGTCTGACCGAGGACGCCGGCCTCCTCCATCTCGACGATGAGGTCGTTGCCCTCACGGGTCCGCTCGCCGACACCGGCGAAGACGGACACACCACCGTGGTCGCGGGCGACACGGGCGATCATCTCCTGGATGAGCACCGTCTTGCCCACGCCGGCACCGCCGAACAGGCCGATCTTGCCGCCCAGCACGTAGGGGGTCAGCAGGTCGATGACCTTGATGCCGGTCTCGAACATCTGGGTCTTGGGCTCCAGCTGGTCGAAGGCCGGCGCCTGGCGGTGGATGCCCCACCGCTCGTTGACCTCGAGGGTCTCGCCCTCGGGCAGGTCGAGCACGTCGCCGGTGGCGTTGAAGACGTGACCGAGGGTCACGTCACCGACCGGGACGGTGATGGGGCCGCCGGTGTCCTGCACCTTGGCACCGCGGACGAGGCCGTCGGTCGGCTGCAGGGAGATGGCGCGCACCATGTTGTCGCCGATGTCCTGGGCGACCTCGAGGTTGACGGTCTTGGTCTCCCCGCCGATCTCGACCTCGGTCTTCAGCAGGTTGTAGAGCGAGGGCATCTGCCCCGGGGGGAACTCGACGTCGACGACGGGGCCGATGATCCGGGCCAGGCGACCCACGGCGCCCTGGGTCTGCTCCGTGGTGGGAGCCTCAGTGGTGGCAGTCATGGCTGCGTGCTTCCTCTCACTTGGCGTCGGCGAGGGCGCTCGCGCCGCCCACGATTTCGCTGATCTCTTGGGTGATCTCGGCCTGACGGGCCTGGTTGGCAAGACGCGTGTAGGTCTTGATGAGCTCCTCGGCGTTGTCCGTCGCCGACTTCATCGCCCGCTGGCGGGCGGCGAGCTCGGACGCGGCGGACTGGAGCAGGGCGTTCCAGATCCGCGAGGTGATGTAGCGCGGGAGCAGGGCGTCGAGCACCTCGGCGGCGTCCGGCTCGAACTCGTAGAGCGGGAAACCGTTCTCCGGCGTGCGCGGCGCGGCGTCCTCGACGACCTCCAGCGGCAGCAGGCGGGTGACCTGAACCTCCTGGGTCACCATGTTGACGAACCGGGTGTAGACGAGGTGGATCTCGTCGACCCCGCCCTCGTCGGTGCCCTTGGTGAACTCACCGATGAGCCGCTCGGAGATCTCCTGCGCGACGTCGAAGGTCGGGGAGTCGGAGAAGCCGCTCCACGAGTCCTCGAACGGCCGGTTGCGGAAGGAGTAGTAGTTCTCCGCCTTGCGCCCGGTGAGGAAGGGGACGAACTCCATCCCCGACTCCTCCACGAGCTCACGCAGCTGCTCGCTGCGCTTGAGCACGTTGGCCGCGTAGGCGCCCGCCAGCCCCCGGTCGGAGGTGACGACGAGCACCCCGGCGCGACGCGGCTGCTCCCGCTTGGTCGTCAGCGGGTGGTCGACGTCGGCGTGCGTCGCGACCGCCGAGGCGGCCCGGGTGATCGCCCGGGCGTACGGCGTGGTCTCCGCGACCCGCTGCCGGGCCTTGACGACCCGGGAGGCGGCGATGAGCTCCATCGCCCGGGTGATCTTCTTGGTCGACTGGACGGACCGGCTGCGCTGGCGGTACTCCCGCTGCTGCGCTCCCATATCTCGCCTCTCTCGTTGGCTCTGGTGGTCGGTCGGATCGCTGGGGTATGCCCCGCGCTCAGCTGCGCTGGACGGTCAGCTGCTCCTGGTCGACCTCGTCGTCATCCATGGCCTCGACGGGGTCGTCCTCGGCGGAGCCGACGCCGACCTCGGCGCTGTCGTCGGGGGCGAACTCGGACTGGAAGGCGCTCATGGCGTCGCCCAGCGCGGCGGCGGTGTCGTCGCCGAGCTTGCCGCTCTCGCGGATGCCCGCGAGGAGCCCGTCGTGCTCGCGGTGCAGGAACTCCACCCACTCGTTCTCGAAGCGGCGGACGTCGCTGACCGGCACCTGGTCGATGTGGCCGTTGGTGCCCGCCCAGATGATGGCGACCTGGTCCTCGACCGAGACCGGGGAGGACTGCGGCTGCTTGAGGATCTCGACCATGCGCGCACCGCGGGCCAGCTGGGCCTTCGACGCGTCGTCGAGGTCGGAGGCGAACATCGCGAAGGCCTCCATCTCGCGGAACTGCGCGAGGTCGACCTTGAGGCGGCCGGAGACCGACTTCATCGCCTTGATCTGCGCGGCACCGCCGACTCGCGAGACCGAGACACCCACGTCGATCGCCGGGCGGACGTTGGAGTTGAAGAGGTCCGCCTGCAGGTAGATCTGACCGTCGGTGATGGAGATGACGTTGGTCGGGATGTAGGCCGAGACGTCACCCGCCTTGGTCTCGATGATCGGCAGACCCGTCATCGAGCCCGCGCCCATCTCGTCGGACAGCTTCGCGCAGCGCTCGAGCAGCCGGGAGTGCAGGTAGAAGACGTCGCCCGGGTAGGCCTCGCGGCCCGGCGGGCGGCGCAGCAGCAGGGACACCGCACGGTAGGCCTCGGCCTGCTTGGACAGGTCGTCGAAGACGATGAGCACGTGCTTGCCGTCGTACATCCAGTGCTGGCCGATGGCCGAGCCGGTGTACGGCGCGAGGTACTTGAAGCCGGCGGCGTCCGAGGCGGGGGCGGCGACGATGGTGGTGTAGTCCAGCGCGCCGTTCTCCTCCAGCGTCGCGCGCACCGAGGCGATGGTCGAGCCCTTCTGGCCGATCGCGACGTAGATGCAGCGCACCTGCTTGTCCGGGTCACCAGACTCCCAGTTGGACTTCTGGTTGAGGATGGTGTCGATGGCGACGGCGGTCTTGCCGGTCTGCCGGTCGCCGATGATGAGCTGGCGCTGACCGCGGCCGATGGGGATCATCGCGTCGATCGCCTTGATGCCGGTCTGCAGCGGCTCGTGCACCGACTTGCGCGCCATGACGCCGGGGGCCTGGAGCTCGAGGGCCCGGCGGCCCTCGGTCTCGAGCTCGCCCATGCCGTCGATCGGCTGGCCGAGGGGGTTGACGACGCGGCCGAGGTAGCCGTCGCCGACCGGGACGGAGAGGACCTCGCCGGTGCGACGGACGTCCTGGCCCTCCTCGATGCCGGAGAAGTCACCCAGCACGATGACGCCGACCTCGTGCACGTCGAGGTTCAGGGCCAGGCCCAGGGTGCCGTCGGCGAACTCGAGCAGCTCGTTGGTCATGACCGAGGGCAGGCCCTCGACGTGCGCGATGCCGTCACTGGCGTCGACCACCCGGCCGACCTCTTCGCGTGAGGCCGCACCCGGCTCGTAGGACTTGACGAACTGGTCCAGCGCGTCCCGGATCTCCTCCGGACGGATCGAAAGCTCCGTCATGTTTCTTCTCCTCGTCGTGGCCCTGGGCTTGTGGTCGGGCCGGTGCTGTGGGGTAGGTGGTGGGCTCTGGTCAGCTGGCCATGAGGCGGCGGGCCTGGTCGAGACGATGGCTGACGGTGCCGTCGATGACCTCGTCACCGATCTCGACCCGGATGCCGCCGACGACGTCGGGGTCGACGACCACGTTGGTGTGGACGGTGCGGGCGTACTGCCGGCTCAGCGTCGCGCGCAGGGCCTCCTCCTGCTCGCCGGTGAGCGGCACGGCGGTGGTGACGATCGCGGTGACCTGGTCCTGGACCTCGGCGGCCTGGTCGAGGTATGCCGCGAGCGTGCGCTCGAGGCGGCTGCCGCGGACCCCCACGGCCGCCTGCGCGGCGAGGGTGACCGTCTCGGGGGCGGCCTTCACCGACAGCAGGCGCTCCACGAGCGAGCGCTTGGCGTCGACGGGGGCGCGCCGGTCGGCGAGGGCCGCCTGCAGCTGGGGCGCGGACTGCACGATCCGGGAGAACCGGAACAGCTCGTCCTCGACCTGGCCCAGGCGGTCGTGCCGGTGCGCGTGGACGAGGTGCGCCTCGACCGAGAGCCGCTCGAGGGCGGTCGCGAGGTCGCCGGTCCCGGCCCACCGCTGCGCCACGACGGCCTTGACGACGTGCAGGGCCTCGTCGCTCACCTTGCCGCCGATGAGGTGCTGGGCGATCGCGGCCCGCTCCTCACCCTCGCGGGAGGGGTCGGCGAGGGTGCGCGCCAGGACCGCGTTGTGGTCCACCAGCCGGGCCACGGCCCAGAGCTGGTCACCCACGCGGGCCGTGTCCACCGACCCGCCCTCGTGCTGGAGCACCTGCTCCAGACCCTCGCGTGCCCCGTGGTAGGACCGCCGGTAGGCGCTGTCCATCAGCGGACCTCGTCGCGGGCGCCGAGCCTGTCGGGGGCGATGGCACCGGAGTCCAGGTCGGCGAGGAACCGGTCGACGATCCCGCGCTGGCGGGCCTCGTCCTCGAGGGACTCGCCGACGATCTTGCTGGCCAGGGCGGTGGAGATCTCGCCGACCTCGCTGCGCAGCTGGACGAAGGCCTGCTGACGCTCGGCCTCCACCTGCTTGTGCGCGGTCTCGGTGATCCGGTTGGCCTCGACCTGGGCCTGCTCGCGCATCTCGGCGATGATCTGCGCGCCCTGCTCCTTGGCCCGCTCGCGGATCTGGGCGGCCTCGGCCCGCGCCTCGCCGAGCTGGTCCTCGTACTTCTTCTTCGCGGCGGCTGCCTCGGCCTCGGCCTTCTCGGCACGCTCCATCCCGCCCTCGATGGCCGACGTGCGGTCGGCGTAGGCCTTCTCGAGGTTGGGGACGATCTTGCGCTTGACGAAGAAGTAGAAGATGCCGAAGACGATCAGCCCGAAGATGAGCTCCGGCATGTAGGGCAGGATCGGGATGGCTCCCTCACCGGCCCCGATGGGCTCGGAGTGGTCGTCCTCGGTCGCGGCCTTCAGCGCGCCCGCAACGATCGTGGTGTAGTCCACGAGCGGCTCCTCACGTGTGCGTGTCCGTCACCGGCGGACCGGTGCTGCGGACGGGTCTGGGGAAGGGGCAGGGTGGGTCAGCCGACGAAGAACGCGATGAAGAAGAGCACCAGGCCGAAGATGGCGAGGGCCTCCGCCAGCGCGAAGCCGAGGATGGCGATCGGCTGCAGCTTGCCCTGCGCCTCGGGCTGGCGGGCGACGCCGTTGATGTAGGCCGCGAAGATCAGACCCACGGCGATCGCCGGGCCGATGGTCGACACGCCGTAGCCGAGGAGGGTGATGTCACCAGACACGTCAGTTCTCTTTCTGTTGAGGTCCCGGCACCCGTCGGGCGCCGGAGGCTTCTAGTGCGTATTCAGTTGTGGTCGGGGAGGGGACGGGCAGGTCAGTGCTCGTCCGCCAGGGCCCCGCCGATGTAGGACGCGGCGAGGAGGGTGAAGACGTAGGCCTGCAGGAACTGGATCAGCGCCTCGAAGACCGTGAGCAGGGCACCCAGGATCCAGGCGGGCAGGGCCACGAGCATGAGGCCCGGCTCGAAGGTCTTGAAGAGGTACCAGCCGCCGACGATGAAGACCACGAGGAGCATGTGGCCGGCGAACATGTTGCCGAAGAGCCGCAGCGCCAGGGTCAGCGGCCGGGTGATGAAGAAGGTGATGAGCTCGAGGAAGAGGATGAACGGCTTGATCCACCCCGGCAGCCCCGCCGGCAGCATGCCGCCGATGTAGCGACCGACCCCGCCGGCCTTGCGCAGCCCCACCCAGTGGTAGACGACGTAGACGATGAGCGTGAGGCCGATGGGGAAGCCGATCCGCGCCATCGTCGGGTTCTGGAACGGCGGGATGATGCCGAACAGGTTGTTGAGCAGGATGAAGACGAACAGCGAGAACAGGAACGGCACGAAGGGCATGAAGTCCTTGCTGCCGATCATGTCGCGGGCGATGCCGTTGCGGGCGAAGTTGTAGACCTGCTCGGTCAGCCACTGCCCCTTGCCCGGGACGATCGCGGCCCGGCGCGTCGTGACGAGCAGCGCCACCATGAGCAGCCCCGTCGCGATGGCCATGAGCAGCATGGGCCGGGTGAAGTAGTACTCGGTCCCGGGGATCGCGAAGAGCGGCTGCCAGAAGTCGCCGGGGGTGGGCGGGAAGTGGCTCCCCTCACCAGCCGTCGGCAGGACGAGGCCAGCGGCCGTCATGGTCGCGTTCACGCGTTCTCCTCCACACAGTCTTTGTCGGACGTCGAAGCCCCTGGGCGGACAGGGACGGGACCCGGCTCCGAGGTCATGACCTACCGTACCTGAGCCAGATGACGTACATCGACGCCACCATCCCGAGGACCACACCCACCGGGAGGGCCACGACGGTCCCCCACCAGTGGTCCAGCGCGAACCCCACCAGCCCGAAGCCGGCCGGCCCCGCGAGGAGGTAGGCCAGGGCACCGTTGGCCACGTCGGTCTGGGCGCTCATGCCCTCGACCTCCGGCTCGTGCCCGCCGTGCGGGGACGGCACCCTCATACCCCACCCCCCGAGGTCGACAGGGTCAGCGTGGACCGCGACCGCAGGTAGCCGACGACCAGGCCGGCCTGGAAGACCAGGCCCACGAGGACGAACGCGACGACGAGCGGCACGATCTGCAGCCAGGTCGTCTGGGCCAGGGCCCAGATGACCGCTCCCAGGGCCGCCATCTGCAGGACGAAGACCCCGAACGCCCCCGCCATCGTGGTGGCCGTCGGCCCCGCGAGGACGCCACGGATGCCGACCACCCCCAGGGCGAAGACCACGAGCGAGAGCGCGCTCCCGACGAGCGCGGACACCGCGCCCCAGCCACCGGTCGCGGCCCACGTCAGCAGGGGGACCAGCACGGCCACCGGGGCGCCGGCCACGAGCGCACCCAGCATCATCGTGCGCGCCGCCGGACGGGCGGCGTCGGGGGTCACGGTGGGGGTCATGGCGTCGTGGCTCCGGACGGGGAAGGAGGGGCGTGGGCGCTTGTGAAAACTATCACAAGCGCCCTGGTCGCAGCCAATCCGCGCGGCCGACGGGAGGCCGTCGCGTCCGGCTGGTGACCACGCTACCGCCGCCCGCCGGCGAGGTCGGGCGCGGAGCGCAGGGTGAGCGCCACGGCCAGGGCCAGCAGCCCGGCGATGCCGGTGAGGGAGACCCAGGCCGGGAGGTAGGCGAAGGACACGCTCCCGGCGGCGATGAGCAGCGACCACAGGTAGAGCAGGACGACGGCCCGGCGGTGGCTGTGCCCGATGTCGAGCAGCCGGTGGTGCAGGTGGCCCCGGTCCGGCTTCCAGGGCAGCTGCCCCGCCCGGGTGCGGCGCAGGATGGCGAGGACCATGTCCAGGAACGGCAGCGCCAGGATGGCCAGGGGGATGACCACGGGCAGCAGGATGGCGGTGACCGCCGAGGCGCTGGCCACCGAGGAGCTCGGGTCCACCGACCCGGTCATGGAGATGGTCGCGGCGGCGAGCAGCAGCCCCAGCAGCAGCGCCCCCGCGTCCCCCATGAACAACCGCGCGGGGTGGAAGTTGTGCGGCAGGAAGCCCAGGCACACGCCGACGATCGCGGCGCTGATGAAGGTCGCCTCGGAGAAGACGTTGGGCGGGTCGAAGCCGCGGCTCACCAGGTAGGTCCAGCTGAAGAACGCGCCGGCGGCGATGAGGACCACCCCGGCCGCCAGGCCGTCCAGGCCGTCGATGAAGTTGACCGCGTTGGTCGAGATGACGACGACGAGGATGGTGAGCGTCACCATGACCGGCTCGGGCAGGTAGGTCACCCCGAGGATGGGCAGCGACAGCAGCCGGACGCCGTAGAACGCCATGATCCCGCCGGCCAGGATCTGACCGGCCAGCTTGGTCATCCAGTCCAGCTCCCGGACGTCGTCGACGGCACCGAGCGCGGTGATGAGGACCGCGGCGGCCAGGACGCCGAACAGGCGGGGCGTCGCGTCGAAGAGCTGGCCGTGGTAGGGCAGCTGCGAGCCCAGGAGGACCGCCGCGGCGAAGCCCGCGAGCATGGCCACCCCGCCCAGCCGCGGGATCGGCACGGAGTGCACGTCGCGGTCCCGCACCGCCGTGATGGCGCCCACCCGGAGCGCGAGGCGCCGGACCAGGGGGGTCGCGAGATAGGTCACGACCGCTGCGGTCAGCAGCACCATGAGGAACTCGCGCACTGGTCTGTGTCACCCCTCCCGGCGGTCGGTCCGTCGAGGTATGCCGTCGGCCCGACCCCGCGGTCGGTCAGCCGGCCGTGGGCTCGGGGTAGGCGGGGTATGCGGTGAGCAGCTCGCCGGCGGCCTCGCGGACCTCGCGGGCGACCGGGTGGTCCGGGCTGCCGTCGGTCTCGGTGACCGCCCGGTGGATGAGGTCGGCGACGACCGCCATCTGCTCGGGTCCCATCCCCTGCGTCGTCACCGACGGGCTGCCCACGCGGATGCCCGAGGCCACGTTGGGCTTCTCCGGGTCGAAGGGGATGGCGTTCTTGTTGAGGACGATCCCCGCGGCGTCGCAGCGCGCCTCGGCGTCCACCCCGGTCACCCCCACGCCGCGCAGGTCGTGCAGCGACAGGTGGGTGTCGGTGCCCCCGGTGACCGGGCGGATGCCCCGCTCGTCGAGCGCGCCCGCGAGCGCGGAGGCGTTGGTCAGCACCCGCTGCGCGTAGTCCTGGTAGGCCGGGGTCATGCACTCGGCGAAGTTGACGGCCTTGGCCGCGACACCGTGCATGAGCGGACCGCCCTGCATCATGGGGAACACCGCGCGGTCGATCTTCTTGGCGTGCTCCTCGGTGCAGACGATCGCGCCGCCGCGGGGGCCGCGCAGCACCTTGTGGGTGGTGAAGGACACGACGTCGGCGTGCGGGACCGGGGACGGGATGGCCTTCCCGGCCACCAGGCCGATGAAGTGGGCGGCGTCGACCCAGAAGATCGCGCCGACCTCGTCGGCGATGGCGCGGAAGCGCGCGAAGTCGATGAGGCGGGGGATGGCCGATCCGCCGGCCAGGATGATCTTGGGCCGGTGCTCCTTCGCGAGCGCCTCGACCTGGTCGTAGTCGATGTGCTCGGTGTCCTCGGCGACGCCGTAGTGCACGGCGTTGAACCACTTGCCGGAGAAGCTCACCTTGAAGCCGTGGGTGAGGTGACCGCCGTGGTCCAGCGACATCGCGAGGATGGTGTCGCCGGGCGAGGCGAAGGCGCCGTAGACGGCCTGGTTGGCGCTGGCCCCCGAGTGGGCCTGGACGTTGGCGTGGTCGGCCCCGAAGAGCTCCTTGGCCCGCTCGATCGCGAGCTTCTCGACCTTGTCGACCTCGGAGCAGCCGCCGTAGTAGCGGGCGTCCGGGTAGCCCTCGGCATACTTGTTGGACAACGTCGACCCCAGCGCAGCCAGCACCGCCGGGCTCGTCTGGTTCTCGCTGGCGATGAGCTGGATCCCGGCCCGCTGCCGGTCCAGCTCGGAGACGAGGAGCTCGGCCACCTGGGGGTCCTGCTCGAGCAGGGCGCCGAAGGACGGGCCGTAGTAGGAGTCCGGGGTCACGCGCGTCGTCATGCGGCCCACTCTATGGGGTGGGTGCGCTCTCGTCGGCCCGCGGCGCGGCGATGGTGCGCACGGCGTCGGCCGGCACGGCAACCCCGCTCGGGGTGACCGAGCCGACCAGGCTCGCCGACTCACCCTCCGCCCCGTCCGCAGGCTCTCCCTCCACCGTCTCGGCCGGGGTGGTCGCCGAGGCCTCCGCCGCCTCCGGGGAGTCGTGGAGCCGGGTCGTGCCCAGCACCCCACGGATCTCCTGCGCCGACAGCGCCCCGAGCCGCAGGACGACGGGCTCCTCCCCCGTGCAGTCCAGGATGGTCGAGGGCCGGCCCCCGGTCCGCGGACCCCCGTCGAGGTAGGCGGCGACCGCGCCGCCGAGCTGGTCGAGGGCCTCCTGCGCGGTGGTGGCCGCGGGGTGACCGGTGACGTTGGCGCTGGTCACCGCCAGCGGGCCGACCTCGGCGAGCAGCGCCAGGGCGATCTCGTCGTCGGGCATGCGCAGCGCCACGGTCCCGTTGGTCTCCCCCAGGTCCCACTGCAGCGACGGCTGGGCGCGCAGCACGAGGGTGAGCGGACCGGGCCAGAACTGCCGCATGAGGATGCGGGCGTACATCGGCACGTCGGTCGCCAGCCCGTCGACCGTCCGCGGGTTCGGCACGAGGACCGGCGGAGGCATCTCCCGGCCACGATGCTTGGCCGCCAGCACCATCGCCACGGCGACGACGTCGAAGGCGTCGGCGCCGACGCCGTAGACCGTGTCGGTCGGCAGGACGACCACCTTGCCCTCGCGCACGACCGCGGCAGCGCGCTCCAGGGCGTCCTCCCGCTGCTGCTCGTCGACGCAGTCGAGCAACCGGTCCTGCAGCGGCGCGGTGCCGGACATGGGGCCTCCCTCGGGGTGCTGGGCGTGGGCGGCCCCATCTTCCCACGTCAGACCGGAGGCGGTTCGACTTGCACGGCGCCTGCGGAACCAGTTGGGTGAGGTGTTGCCCACGGCGGGCGCAACAGACGTGCCCGCCTCGACACAAGGAGAGTGACCCGTATGCGCGGTAGCGGCCTGATCTGGACCATCGTGGGCGTTCTGCTCATCATCGCCCTGCTGATCTTCATCTTCTGATCACCCCCGACCCTGACGTCGGTGGCCCCTGAGGGGTCCGCCCGACGGTCCGCACCAGCCCCGGCGCCGACGGCACCGGGGCTCGTGCGTGCCCGGGGCCGTGCGGGTCCGGGGGTGCCCCCCCCGGCGCCGGTGGGTCGTGGGTCTCAGCGACGGGTCGCGGTGACGACCCGCGGGCGCCCGGTGAGGTCGTCGTGGTCGGTCACGTCCGACCACCCGGCACCGGTGAGCAGCGCGACGACCGCCGAGGACTGGACGTCGGCGTGCTCCATGAGCAGCACCCCGCCCGGGCGCAGCAGGACCATCGCCCGCGCGGCGAGCAGGCCCGGCAGCAGGAGCCCGTCCGCTCCCCCGCCGTAGAGCGCCAGCTCCGGGTCGTGGTCGCGGACCTCGACGTCCACCGGCACCGCGTCGGGCGGGATGTAGGGAGGGTTGCTCACCACGACGTCCACCCGACCACGCCGGTCGTCGAAGGAGTCCTGCGCGGGACCCAGCCGCAGGTCGACCGGGAGGCCGGTGCGCGCGAGGTTGGCCTGCGCGTAGCGGTGCGCGTCCGGCGACAGCTCGACCGCGCCCACGTGGGCGTCCGGACGCCGGTGGGCCAGCGCCAGCGCGATCGCCCCGCTGCCGGTGCACAGGTCCACGACGGAGGGGCTGGGCCGCGGCTCCAGCGCCGCCAGCGCCAGGCGGACGAGCGTCTCGGTCTCCGGGCGGGGCACGAACACCCCGGGCCCCACCAGCAGCTCGAGGCCGGCGAACCAGGCGGTCCCCGTGAGGTGCTGCAGCGGCACCCGGTCGGCGCGGCGCACCACGAGGTCGAGGAACGCGCCGTGGGCCTCCGGGGGCACCTGCTCACGCATCACCCGGGCCCGGCGCAGCTGCGGAGCGTCCAGCCCCATCGCGTGGGCCAGCAGCAGCTCGGCGTCCACCTCCGGGCTGGCGACCCCCGCCTGCCGGAGCCGGCCGGTGGCGGCGCGGACGAGCTCGTCGACGCTCACGACACCGCCCCACGCCGACGGCGTGGTGGGTCCGTGCCGTCCTGGCGAGCCGGAGCCACCAGGGCACCCGGGACCGGCGTCACTGCTCCCCCGCCGCCGCCAGCCGGGCGGCCTCGTCGGCCTCGACCGCGGACCGCACGACCGGGTCGAGGTCGCCGTCCAGGACCTGGTCCAGGTTGTAGGCCTTGAAACCGGTGCGGTGGTCGGCGATGCGGTTCTCACCGAAGTTGTAGGTGCGGATCCGCTCGCTGCGGTCCACCGTGCGGATCTGGCTGCGCCGGACCGCGCTCGCCGCCTGCTCCGCCTCCTCGACCGCGATCTGGTGCAGGCGGGCGCGCAGCACGCGCAGCGCGGACTCCTTGTTCTGGAGCTGGCTCTTCTCGTTCTGGCAGGAGACCACCAGGCCGGTCGGCAGGTGCGTGATGCGTACGGCCGAGTCGGTGGTGTTGACCGACTGACCCCCCGGCCCCGAGGAGCGGAAGACGTCGACCTTGAGGTCGTTCGGGTCCAGCTCGACCTCGGCGGGGTCCTCGAGGTCCGGCATGACCAGCACCCCGGCGGCGGAGGTGTGCACCCGCCCCTGGCTCTCGGTCACGGGGACCCGCTGCACGCGGTGGACGCCGCCCTCGTACTTCAGCCGCGCCCACGGCGCCTCTCCCGGCGCGGGCGTCCCGGGGGCGGTCACCGAGACCCGGGCCTCCTTGTAGCCCCCGAGGTCGGACGGGGTGGCGTCCAGGAGCTCGGTGCGCCACCCGCGGCGCTCGGCGTAGCGGAGGTACATCCGCAGGAGGTCACCGGCGAAGAGGGCCGACTCCTCTCCCCCCTCACCGGCCTTGACCTCGAGGATGACGTCCCGGTCGTCGTCGGGGTCGCGTGGCACCAGCTGACGGCGCAGCCGCTCGGCGGCGTCCTGCTCGGCGGCCTCGAGGGCGGGGAGCTCCTGGGCGAAGCCCTCGTCCTCCGCGGCGAGCTCGCGCGCGGCCTCCAGGTCCCCCCTCGCGGCCTCCCAGGACCGGTAGGCCGTCACGGTCGCCGTGAGCGCGGCATACCGGGTGTTGAGGCGGCGCAGGGCCGCCGGGTCGCCGTGCACCGACGGGTCGGCGAGCCGGCGCTCGATGTCGGCGTGCTCCTCGAGCAGCGGCCGGGCGGAGTCGAACACCGTGTCCTCCTGGGGTCACGAGCCGGGATGGGGCGCCGCGCGGCCCGGCACGGGCGTGGGCGACGGCGAGATGACCCGGGCCGGGACGACGAACGCCGGCCCCGCGAGCTGTCGCGGGACCGGCGAACGTGGGTGCTAGTTGGCGGCCTTCTTGCCGTAGCGCTCCTGGAAGCGGGCGACGCGCCCACCGGTGTCCAGGATCTTCTGCTTGCCGGTGTAGAAGGGGTGGCACTGCGAGCAGACGTCGGCGCTGATGCGGCCCGACGTGGCGGTGCTGCGGGTGGTGAACGACGCACCGCAGGTGCAGGTGACCTGGGTCTCGACGTAGTCCGGGTGGATGTCCTTCTGCATGTCTCTCCTTGGGTGGCGTGGTGTCCCCGGGTCGCCCGTGCGGGAGCACGGGCGTGAACCGGTGGGCCAGCGGATCAGTCTACGCGACCGGGGCGGGTGCGGTGCACCGCTCAGTCGTCGTCGTCCAGCCGGACCGAGCTGGTCTGCTGGACCTGGGTGAGGAACTCGTAGTTGTGCTTCGTCTTCTTCAACCGGTCGAGGAGCAGCTCGATTCCCTGCTGCTGGTCGAGGGCGGACAGCACCCGGCGCAGCTTCCACATGATCTTGAGCTCCTCGGAGGACATGAGGATCTCCTCGCGCCGCGTGCTCGAGGCGTTGACGTCCACGGCCGGGAAGGTCCGGCGGTCCGCCAGGTGGCGGGAGAGCTTGAGCTCCATGTTGCCGGTGCCCTTGAACTCCTCGAAGATCACCTCGTCCATCTTGGACCCGGTCTCCACCAGCGCCGTCGCGAGGATGGTCAGCGAGCCGCCCTCCTCGATGTTGCGCGCGGCACCGAAGAACTTCTTCGGCGGGTAGAGCGCGGCGGAGTCGACACCACCGGACAGGATCCGGCCCGAGGCCGGGGCCGCCAGGTTGTAGGCGCGGCCCAGGCGGGTGATGCCGTCGAGCAGCACCACGACGTCCTGGCCCAGCTCGACGAGGCGCTTGGCCCGCTCGATCGCCAGCTCGGCCACCATCGTGTGGTCGCTCGCCGGGCGGTCGAAGGTCGAGGAGATGACCTCGCCCTTGACGTTGCGCTGGAAGTCGGTGACCTCCTCCGGACGCTCGTCCACCAGGACGATCATCAGGTGGACCTCGGGGTTGTTGGTGGTGATGGCGTTGGCGATGGACTGCATGACCATCGTCTTGCCCGCCTTGGGCGGGCTGACGATGAGCCCGCGCTGCCCCTTGCCGATCGGCGTCACCAGGTCGATGACCCGGGTGGTGAGGTTCTTCTGCTCGGTCTCCAGCCGCAGCCGCTGCTGCGGGTAGAGCGGGGTGAGGCTGGAGAAGTCGGGCCGGCGCCGGCCCTGGTCAGGCTCCTGGCCGTTGATGCTGTCCAGCCGCACGAGGGCGCTGAACTTGCCCTTGTCGCGCTTGTTGCCCGTGGAGGAGACGGTGTGCTGGCCGACGTCGCTGCCGTCCTGCGGGGCCTTGATGGCCCCGGTGACCGCGTCACCCTTGCGCAGGCCGTGCTTCTTGACCAGGCCCATGGGGACGTAGACGTCGGTGGGGCCGGGCAGGTAGCCGGTGGTCCGGATGAAGGCGTAGTTGTCGAGCAGGTCGACGACGCCACCGACGGGGACGAGCACGTCCTCCTCGGAGTAGCTCTCGGTGTCCTGCTGCTGCGGCTGACCCCCGGTGGTCGGCTGGGTGCCACGGCCCCGCTTGCGGTCGCGGTTGCGGTTGCGGCTGCGGCGGCGTCCGCGGCGACCACCCTCGTCGTCGGACCAGTCGCCCTCGCCGTCGCGGCCCTGCTGGCCCTGCCGGTCGTCCTGGGTGCGCTGGCCGCCGTCGCGGCGGTCGTCCTGCCGGCCCTGCTGACCCTGGCGGTCGTCCTGGCGCTGGTCGCGGCCCTGCTGACCCTGCCGGTCGTCCTGGGTGCGCTGGCCGCCCTCGCGGCGGTCGTCCTGCCGGCCCTGCTGACCCTGGCGGTCGTCCTGGCGCTGGTCGCGGCCCTGCTGACCCTGGCGGTCGTCCTGGGTGCGCTGGCCGCCGTCACGGTGCTCCTCGCCGGTCGGCGCGGAGCCCCCGGCGGCCGGGTCGCCCCCGGAGCGGTCCTGCCCCTCGGTGCGCTCCTGCTGGTCGGCCTGCCGCTCCTGCTCGCTGCGGGGTGCGCCGGCGCCCGAGCCTCCGCGGCGGCTGCGCCGCGTGCGCGAGGCCCCGGCGGCGCCGGTGGTGTCCTCGCGCTCGGCCTGCGCCCGGTCCAGGGCGGCCTCGATGGCGTCCTGGCGGCCGGCGGAGCCGTTGGTGCTGGCAGCGCCCCCGCGACGCTCCCGGATGGCGGAGACCAGGTCGGCCTTGCGCATCTTGTTGTTCACGGTGATGCCCATGCCCGACGCGAGCTCCTGGAGCTCGGCCAGACGAAGGGTGCTCAGCGCGCCCGTGCGGGTCGCGCTGGCGTCGGTGATCTCAGTCACGTGGGATTCCTTCCCCCTCGGTCGCAACCGGTTCGGGGCCTAGGGTGTCGCGGTGCACGGAAGGTGGCACCGCTGTCGGACTCGGCACGGGGACGACCGGTGCAGCGGCCTCAGTATCAGGACACGTCGCGAAGCCGACGGCCCGTGCGTGGAGTGCCTCGGAGCCGAGCACCGATGTGTCCGGCCGTGTCACGAGGCGTCCTCACGATAACACGGTGGTGGGCCGGGCCCCTACCGGCCACGGCCTCACCGGGCCCGGGCCGCCCGCACCAGGTCCCCCAGCACGGCCGAGGCCGTCTGGTCGCCGCCGGCACCCGCTCCGGTGAGCCGCACGGACCCGGCCAGCACGGCGTCGATCTCCACGACGTTGGTGCCGCCGCGGGCCTGCGCGAGCGGGTCGTCGGCCGTGAGTGCGGTGGGGGCGACCCGGGTGCGGACCCGGCCGTCGGGGTCCCGCCGCGCGTCGGCCACGAGCTTGAGCACCTCGCCCCGCCCGGCGGCCTGCGCGAAGTCGGCGTCGGTGAGGCCCGAGATGCCCGTGGTCTCGACCTCGTCGAGGGGCACCGCCACCCCCCAGGCCGTCCGGGCCAGGATCGCCACCTTGGCGGCGGCGTCCAGGCCCTCGAGGTCCTCGGTGGGGTCCGCCTCGAGGTAGCCCAGCTCGCCGGCCTGGCGGACGGCGTCGGCGAAGGGGACCCCCTCGCGGGCCACGAGGTCGAGCACGTAGTTGGTGGAGCCGTTGACGATCCCCCGGATCGTCGTGATCTCGTCGCCGGCCAGCGCCTCGCGCACGACGGCGAGGACGGGCACCGCGGCCATGACCGCCGCCTCGTAGTGCAGCCCGCCCCCGTGCTCGCGGGCGAGCGCGTGCAGCTCCTCACCCCGGCGCGCCACCAGCTGCTTGTTGGCCGTGACCACCTGCGCACCCCGGCGCAGGGCGGCCTCGACGAGCGACCCGGCGGGCTCGGTCCCGCCCATGACCTCGACGACCACCTCGGCGTCCGGGTCCTCGGCGAGCGCGGTGGCGTCGGTGGTCAGCAGCGGCGCCGGTATGCCGTCACGCACCCGGGTGGCGTCGCGCACCGCGACCCCGGTGAGCTCGGGGCGTCGACCCAGCGTCGCGGCATACCGGTCGGCGTGCTGCAGCAGCTGACGGGCGACGGCGGCGCCGACGGTGCCGCCGCCCAGCAGGGCGACGCGCAGGACGGAGGAGGAGGCGGGGGAGGGCACGGGTGGCTCCAGGAGTCGGGGGCGGGGCGGTCCGGCGCCGGGGGCGGGCCCGGCGCCCTCGGTCACATGCGCTCGGGAGCGCTGACGCCGAGCAGGCTGAGGCCGTTGGCCAGCACCTGGCGGGTGGCGTCGTTCAGCCAGAGGCGGGAGCGGTGCAGGTCGGTGATCTCCTCCTCGGCGCTCGTCGGCCGGACCCGGCACTCGTCGTACCACTTGTGGAAGTGGCTCGACAGGTCCTCCAGGTAGCGGGCCACCCGGTGCGGCTCGCGCAGCTGGGCGGACTGGGCGACGACCCGGGGGAAGTCGCCGAGGGCCGCGAGCAGGACCGACTCGGTGGGGTGGCCCAGCAGGCCGGGGTCGAAGCCGTCCTCGCGGCGCACCCCGTCCTCACCGGCGAGCCGGGCGACGTTGCAGGTGCGGGCGTGGGCGTACTGCACGTAGAAGACCGGGTTGTCGTTGGACCGCCGGCGCAGCTCCTCGCCGTCCAGGTCCAGCGGGGTGTCGGCCGGGAAGCGGCCCAGGCTGTAGCGGATGGGGTCGGCCCCGATCCACTCCAGCAGGTCGGAGAGGTAGACCGCGTTGCCGCGGCGGCGCCCCATCCGCTCCCCGCTGATGTTGATGAGCTGGCCGATGAGGACCTCGATGTTGGTGTCCGGGTCGTCCCCGGCGCAGGCGGCGATCGCCTTGAGCCGCCCCACGTAGCCGTGGTGGTCGGCCCCGAGCATGTAGACCTTCTCGGTGAACCCGCGGTCCTTCTTGGACAGGTAGTAGGCGCAGTCCGCGGCGAAGTAGGTGGGCTCGCCGTTGGCCCGGATGAGGACCCGGTCCTTGTCGTCCCCGAAGTCGGTCGTGCGCAGCCACACCGCCCCGTCGGCGTCGAAGACGTGGCCCTGCTCGCGCAGCCGGTCCACGGCCTGCTCGACCGCGCCGGCGTCGTGCAGGCTCTTCTCGCTGAACCACACGTCGAAGGTCACGTGGAAGGCCGTCAGGGTCTGCTCGTTGGCCGCGACCTGCAGCGCCATCCCGGTCTCCCGGCAGACCTCGAGCGCCTCCGGCTCGGGCAGCGACAGCAGGTCCGGGCGGGCCAGCCGGACCTGCTCGGCCAGCGCGTCGACGTAGTCGCCGGCGTAGCCACCCTCCGGGACCTCCTCGCCGCGGGCGCGGGCCAGGACCGAGGACGCCAGCCGCTGGGTCTGCGCGCCCGCGTCGTTGGTGTAGTGCTCGGCGGTGACGTCCGCGCCGCTGGCCGCGAGCAGGCGGTGCAGCGCGTCGCCCAGGGCGGCCCACCGGGTGTGCCCGATGTGCAGCGGTCCGGTCGGGTTGGCGGACACGAACTCCAGGTTGATGGTGCGGCCGGCCATGGTCTCGTTGCGGCCGTAGGCGGCACCGGCCTCCACGATGTCCCGGGCCAGAGCGCCCGCGCTGGCGGCGTCCAGGGTGATGTTGAGGAAGCCCGGTCCGGCGACCTCGACCCCGGCCACCCCGTCGACGCCCCCCAGCCCGGCGGCCACCACCTCGGCGACCCGGCGCGGCGGCATCCCCGCGCGCCCCGCCAGCTGCAGCGCCACGTTGCTCGCCCAGTCACCGTGCTCCCGGCTCCGCGGTCGCTCGACACGCAGCGCCTCGGCGGCCGGGAGGTCGCCCTCGGCCAGGGGCAGGTCACCGGCGCGGGCGGCCTCGGTGAGCACGGCATGGATCGCTGCAGCGAGCTGTTCGGGGGTCACCCGCTGCAGTCTAGGGCCGCCGCGCAGCGGCCCCCGCACGGGGATTTCAGCCACCCCTGCGACGCTGCTAGAGTTGTCGGCTGTTGCCCCCGTAGCTCAGGGGATAGAGCACCGCCCTCCGGAGGCGGGTGCGCAGGTTCGAATCCTGCCGGGGGCGCTCCCCTCCTTCGGGAGGAGGCGCAGGCAACACTCCTGCGAGGGAGGTGTCAGGGTTCCTGGTGGGCCCCCCGGGTTTCAAACCCGTGGAACGGCGACCCGTCGTCGTTGGCAGGTTCGATTCCTGTCCGCCTCCGCCACGGCCCGCAGCCGGGCCACCACCTCCGAGAGACCGGGGAGGACCACCATGTCCGGTGACCCACCCCCACCCCCTCCCGCACCTGCCGCGCCCGACCCGCGCCGCGGCATACCCCCCGTCGACGGCGTCCTGCGCCACCCCGCGGTGGTGGACCACGTCGCCCTCGTCGGCCGGCAGCGGGCGCTGGGGGTCGCGCAGGCGGTGCTGCGGCAGGCGCGCGAGGGCGCGCTCCCCCCCGACGACGTCGTGGAGGAGGTCGCCGCCCGCCTGGGCGGGCTCACGGCGCCCGCCGGCACCCGGCCGGTCCTCAACGCCACCGGCGTGGTCGTGCACACCAACCTCGGCCGGGCCCCGCTCGGGGCGGCGGCCACCCAGGCGCTCGTCGACGCCGCGGGGTATGCCGACGTCGAGCTCGACCTCGCGACCGGGCGCCGGGGGCGTCGGGGCGGGGACGTGGTCGACGCCCTGCTGCGGGCGGTGCCCGAGGCGGGCGACGTGCTCGTCGTCAACAACGGCGCGGCCGCCCTGCTGCTCGCGATGACCGCGCTGGCGGCCGGCCGCGAGGTGCTGGTGAGCCGCGGCGAGCTCGTCGAGATCGGTGACGGCTTCCGGCTGCCCGACCTCGTCGGGTCCAGCGGGGCGCGACTGCTCGAGGTGGGCACGACGAACCGGACGCACCGGGCCGACTACGAGCGCGCGCTCGCCGGCTCCCCCGCCGGACCCGGCGTGGCCGCCCTGCTCAAGGTGCACCCCGGCAACTACCGCGTCACCGGCTTCACCTCCGCCGTGCCGGTGGCCGACCTGGCGCAGGTCGCCCGCGCCGCGGGCCTGCCCCTGGTCGTCGACACCGGCAGCGGGCTGCTCGAGCCGGACCCGGCGCTGCCGGACGAGCCCGACGCCCGGTCAGCCCTGCGCGACGGGGCCGGGCTGGTGGTCGCCAGCGCCGACAAGCTGCTCGGCGGGCCGCAGGCCGGGCTGGTGCTCGGCGACGCGGACCTCGTCGGGCGGCTGCGCCGGCACCCGGTGGCGCGGGCCCTGCGGGTCGACAAGCTCACCCTCGCCGCCCTGGGCGCGACGCTGCGGGACCCGCGCCCTGCCCCGGTCACGGCGGCCCGGCGGGCCGGTGCGGAGGAGCTGCGCGAGCGGGTCGAGGCCCTGCGGTGGACGCTGGCCCGGCACGGGCTGACCGCCGAGGCCGTGCCGCACGACGGCCGTGTCGGGGGTGGCGGCGCCCCCGGTGTGCCGCTGCCCGGCTGGGCGCTGGCGCTGCCGGAGGGCCTGGCCGGACCGTTGCGCCTCGGCGACCCCGCCGTGCTGGCGCGGGTGCACGAGGGGCGCTGCCTGGTGGACCCGCGGTGCGTGCCGCCCGCGCAGGACGCCGCGCTGGCCGGTGCGGTCCTCGCCGCCGCCGGAGGGGTCGGCGACGTCACCGCGGGCGGGCCTCCGGCGGGTGGGCCGCCGGCGCGATGAGCGTCGTCGCCACCGCCGGTCACGTCGACCACGGCAAGTCGGCCCTGGTCCGCGCCCTCACCGGCATGGAGCCCGACCGCTGGGAGGCAGAGCGCCGGCGCGGCCTCACCATCGACCTGGGGTATGCGTGGACGACCCTCCCCGAGGTCGGCCCGGTGGCCTTCGTCGACGTGCCCGGGCACCGCCGGTTCATCGGCAACATGCTCAGCGGCATCGGGCCGGCGGCGGGGGTGCTGCTCGTCGTGGCCGCCGACGGAGGCTGGAGCGCGCAGTCCGAGGAGCACCTGCGGGCCGTCCACGCCCTGCGGCTGCGGCACGGCGTGCTCGCCGTCACCCGCACCGACCTCGCCGACCCCGCTCCGGCGCTCGCGGCGACCCGCGAGCGCCTGCGCGGGACCAGCCTGGAGGGCATACCGGCGGTGACGGTGTCGGCGCGCACCGGGGACGGCGTGGCACGGCTGCGCGCGGAGCTCGCCGCGCTGACCCGCCGGATGCCCCGCCCCCCGTCCGACGCCCCCGTGCGGCTGTGGGTCGACCGCAGCTTCGGCGTGCGCGGCGCGGGGACCGTCGTCACCGGCACCCTGGCCGCCGGGCGGGTGGGCGGCGGCGCCACCCTGGCCCTCGTGCCCGTCCGCGACGGACGCACCCGGGCGGTGGTGGTGCGTGGCGTCCACAGCATGGACCGCGCCGTCGCGGAGGCCCTGGGTCCCGTCCGGGTGGCGCTCAACCTGCGCGGGGTGGAGGTCGCCGACGTCGGCCGGGGCCAGGCCCTGCTGTCCCCCGACCACCCCTGGTGGCCCTCGACCCGGGCCGACGTGCTCCTCGACGACGACCGGCTGCCGGCCGAGGTGACCCTGCACGTCGGCACGGCCGCGGTCCCCGCCCGCGTGCGGACGCTGGCCGGGGTCCACGCGCGGGTCTCCTGGGAGGCGCCCCTGCCGCTGGCCCCGGGCGACCGCCTCATCCTGCGCGAGCCCGGACGCGAGGGCGCCCTGGTGGGTGCCCTCGTCCTCGACGCCGTCACCCCGCCGCTGCGCGGCGCCGGCTCGGCGCGGCACCGCGCGGCCGCGCTGGGGCCGGCGACCGGCCGTACCGTCGTGGCGGGGGGACGGTCCGTCTCCGCCGCCACCGCGGGCGCCTGGCGCGAGGCGCTGCTCGGTCTGGTCGACCGACAGGCCGCGCGCGACCCGCTCACCCCGGGGGTGGACGCCGACGTCGCCCTGGGCGAGCTGCGCCGCCGCGTCGGTATGCCGGACCTCACCACCCTGCACGCCGTCGCGGAGGAGGCCGGGCTGGCCACCGAGGGTGGTCGCCTCGGGCGCGACCGCGGGGCGCAGGAGCCGGACGGGCTGGCCGAGGTCCTGCGCCGGCTGCGGGCGGACCCGCTGGACTCCCCCTCCCGGCCCGAGCTCGAGCAGCTGCGGCTGGGCCCGCGCGAGGTCGCCGCCGCGGCCCGCACGGCCGGCGTGCTGCGGCTGCCGGGTGACGTGCTGCTGGGTGCCGCCGCCGTCGAGGAGGCGGTCCACCGGCTCCGCGGGCTGCCGCAGCCGTTCACCCCCGCCCAGGCACGCGCCTCGCTCGGCACCAGCCGCCGGGTGCTCATCCCGCTGCTGGAGCACCTCGACTCCCGCGGTCTCACCCACCGCGGTCCCGACGGGCGACGCAGCGTCACGGGACGGGCGGGCGGCCGGGGGTGACCTGGTCAGGGGCCCGCTGGCTAGGGTGACGGGATGACGGCGAGCAGCAGCACTGCCCGACCGCGGCTCACCACGCTGGCGGCCGGTGGGGGGTGCGCCTGCAAGATCCCGGCCGAGCGGCTCGAGCACCTCGTCTCCGGTCTCGGGGCGCCGGCCGACGGGTCCCTGCTGGTCGGGCTGGAGCACGGGGACGACGCCGCCGCGGTGCGCCTCGACGAGGGGTCGGGCCTGGCACTGCTGTCCACCGCGGACTTCTTCACGCCGGTCGTCGACGACCCGGCCGACTGGGGCCGGATCGCGGCGGCCAACGCCCTGTCCGACATCTACGCCATGGGGGGCACCCCCGTCCTCGCGATCAACCTGCTCGGCTGGCCCGACGGGCTCGACGACGACCTGGCCCGGGAGGTGCTGCGCGGTGGGGCGGCACTCGCGGCCGAGGCCGGCTGCCCGCTCGCCGGCGGCCACTCCATCACCGCTCCGGAGCCCCTCTACGGCCTGGCCGTCACCGGCACGGCCCGCGCCGACGCGCTCATCACCAACGACGCGGCGCGTCCCGGCCTGCCCATCACCCTCACCAAGCCCCTCGGCACCGGGATCCTCAACAACCGGCACGGACGCACCGGCGAGGTCGTGCCCGAGGCGGTCGCCACGATGACCGCGCTCAACCGCGGCGCCTCCGAGGCGGCGGTGGCCGCGGGGGTCCGCGCGGGCACCGACGTCACCGGCTTCGGCCTGCTCGGCCACCTGTGGAAGCTCTGCCGCGCCTCCGGCGTCGGCGCCGAGCTCGACGTCGCGGCCGTCCCCACGATCGAGGGCGCCCGCGAGAGCCTCGCCGCCGGCTACCTGCCCGGCGGCAGCCGCCGCAACCTCGACTGGGTGCGCCCCCACCTGGAGGTGGGGGCGGGCGTCGAGGAGGACGACCTGCTCCTGCTCGCGGACGCCCAGACCAGCGGCGGGCTGCTCCTCGTCGGGGAGCTCCCGCCCGGCGTGGGCACCGTCGTCGGCCGCACCGTCGCCTCGCCCCGACCCACCCTGACCCTGCGCTGAGGCCGTCCTGCCGGTGCCCGCGGCGGCGCTCTACGGTGAGGGCATGACCGAGCTCACCCTCCCCCTCGTCGCCGGCTCCTCCCTCACGGTCGGTGACACCTACGACAACGTGGACCCGGCCGACGGGTCGGTCCTCGGCCGGGTCGCGCGCAGCGGCGCGGAGGAGGTGGACCGGGCCGTCCGGGCGGCCGCGCAGGCGCAGCCCGCGTGGGCGGCGACCCCCACCGAGCAGCGGGCCGACGCCCTGACCCGCCTCGCCGCCCTCGTCGACCGGGACCGCGAGCAGCTGGCCCGCACCGAGTCCCAGGACACCGGCAAGCCCCTCTCCCAGGCCCGCGCCGACGCCACCGTCGCCGCCCGCTACTTCCGCTACTACGGCCGCGTCCTCGAGGCGGCCTACGGCGACACCATCCCGCTCGGCCCGGACACCCACGTCTACACCCGGCGCGAGCCCTACGGCGTCGTCGGCAGCATCGTGGCCTGGAACTACCCGCTGCAGCTCGCCTCCCGCTCCATCGCCGCCGCCACCGCGACCGGCAACGCCGTCGTGCTCAAGCCGGCCGACGAGACCCCGCGGACGGCCGTGGCGGCTGGCCGGGCTGGCGATGGAGGCCGGCCTGCCCGCGGGCGTCGTCAACGTCGTGCCCGGCCTGGGTGCCGAGGCGGGGGCGGCCCTCACCGCCCACCCGCAGGTGGCCCACCTCGGCTTCGTGGGGTCCACGCAGACCGGGCGGCAGGTGGCGCACGCCGCCGCGGAGCGCGTGGTCCCCGCGGTGCTGGAGCTGGGCGGCAAGTCGGCGCACGTCGTCTTCCCGGACGCCGACCTCGACACCGCCGCCGAGGCCATCACCCGCAGCATCCTCCAGAACGCCGGTCAGACCTGCTCGGCGGGGTCGCGCTCGTCGTCCACACCGACGTCCGCGCCGAGCTGGTCGCCGCGGTCGCGGACCGCTTCCGGGCGACCACGCTGGGCGCCGGCCTGGACGACCCCGACCTCGGCCCCCTCGTGTCCCTGCGCCAGCAGGAGCGGGTGCGCGGCTACGTCGAGGGCGCCTCGAGCGGCGACGTCGTCGTGGGCGGCTCGGCCCCGCCCCCGGACGGCGCCCTCGCCGGCGGGGCGTTCTGGCTGCCCACGCTCATCGACGGGGTCGACCCGCGCGACCCGATCGCGCAGGAGGAGGTCTTCGGGCCGGTGCTCGTGACCCTGCCCTTCGAGGACGAGGCGCAGGCGCTCGCGCTCGCCAACGGCACGGCGTACGGGCTCATCGCCGCGCTGTGGACCCGCGACCTCTCACGGGCGCACCGCCTGGCGGGGGCGCTCGAGGCCGGCCAGGTCTTCGTCAACACCTTCGGTGCCGGCGGCGGCGTGGAACTGCCCTTCGGCGGCGTCAAGGCGTCGGGCTACGGGCGGGAGAAGGGGATCGAGGCGCTGGCCGGCTTCACCCACACCAAGACCGTGGTCGTCCGGCTGACCTGATCCCTCCCCCCGCAGGATGAGCCGGCGGGCCCCACGGATCCCTCCCCCGGTGGATGTCCGGGCCGGCGCCGGCTGGTTGACTGACGACCATGACGACACCACCTGCGCCGTCGCCGACGGGGACCGGCATCAGCGTCCGCGGCCTCACCAAGACCTTCGGCTCCTTCACCGCCGTCGACGACCTCAGCTTCGAGGTCGCGCCCGCCCGGGTCACCGGCTTCCTCGGCCCGAACGGCGCCGGCAAGACGACCACCCTCCGCATGCTGCTCGGCCTGGTGCGCCCCACCTCCGGTCAGGCCCTCATCGGCGGCCAGCGGTATGCCGACCTGGCCGCCCCCATGAGCACCGTCGGGGCGGCCCTCGAGGCCACCGGCTTCCACCCCGGCCGCAGCGGTCGCAACCACCTGCGCGTGCTCGCGGCCAGCCACGGCATCCCGGACCGCCGCGTCGACGAGCTGCTGGAGCTCGTGGGGATCCCCGCCGCCGCCCGCAAGAAGGCCGGGGGCTACTCGATGGGCATGCGCCAGCGCCTCGGTCTCGCGGCCGCGCTGCTCGGCGACCCGGACGTGCTGCTGCTCGACGAGCCCGCCAACGGCCTGGACCCCGAGGGGATCCGCTGGATGCGCGGCTTCCTGCGTCACCTGGCGCAGGAGCAGGGCAAGACGGTCCTGGTCAGCTCGCACCTCCTCGGCGAGGTGGAGCAGACCGTCGAGGACGTCGTCATCATCGCCAACGGGCGGATGGCCCGCCAGGGCACCATCGACGAGCTGCGCGGCGACCCGGCCGTGCTGGTCCGGGTCGCCGACCCGGCCGGGCTGGCCCGGGTGCTCCAGGACGCCGGCCTCGAGGTGCAGCCCGAGGACGGTGGCCTGCGGGTCACCGGGGCCGACGGCGCCCGCATCGGGGAGACGGCGCACGCGGCCGGTCACCCGGTGCACGAGCTGCGCCCGCTCCGCACCGACCTGGAGCGCCTGTTCCTCGAGCTCACCGAGTCGCCCGAGCACCGCAACCGCAACCTCGCCACCGGGACGGAGGCCGCCTGATGATCTCGCTCGTGCGCGCCGAGCTGCGCAAGTACACCACCACCCGTCTGTCCTGGTCGATGCCGCTGGCCATGGTCATCCTGGGTGGCCTCTTCGCCGCCCTGCAGGGGCTGTTCCTCGCGATCATCGGCGAGTTCCCCGGCCCGGACGGCTCGATGATCGTGCCGGCCGAGATGTTCGGCGAGGACGTCGTGGCCCGTCTGGTCTACACGGGGGGCGTGCAGATCGGCTACCTCCTGGCCCTGGTCCTGGGCATCCTGTCGATGAGCGGGGAGTTCCGGCACAAGACGATCACCGCCACCCTGCTCGCGGCTCCCCGCCGCGGCCGGCTCATCGCCGCCAAGCTCGCCTCGGTCGCGGTCGTCGTCGCCGTCAACGCCGTGGCCTTCACCCTCGGCAGCGTCGTGGGCGGCGGTCTCACCCTGGCCCTCGGCGACGTGAGCCTCTTCCCGGACCCGGCCGGGCTGCTCGCCACCTTCGCCCGGATGATCCTCGTGCTCGTCCTCTGGGGGCTCATGGGCTTCGGCCTGGGCGTGCTCATCACCAACCAGGTGGTGGCCCTCTTCGTCGGCGTCGGCGTCACCCTCCTCGTCGAGCCCCTGCTGGGCCTGGGCCTCACCTTCGTGGAGCAGCTGGCGGACGCCTCGAAGTTCTTCCCCAGCCAGGCGAGCATGAGCGCCCTCGACCTCTTCGCGGGGGTCGACCCGGGCATGGCCCAGTCGCTGGGCGGTGCGCAGGACGCCCTGTCGTGGGGCTGGGGCACGCTGGTGCTGCTGGGATACGCCGCGTTCATGGCCGCCCTGGGCTGGTTGCTCACCGCCCGGCGCGACGTCGCCTGACCTCGCCCCTGCCCCTGCGGCCGGAGAGGCAGGGCGATAGGCTGGGCGGCGCACATGCAGCGGACGCATGCTGGTGATCCCCGGACGTGAGATGAGGCGCTAACCCCGTGGCCAACCCGCCGAGCAGCGACACCACCACCGACTTCGGAGCCAACGAGTGGCTCGTGGAGGAGATGCGGGAGCAGTTCGACCAGGATCCGGGGTCGGTCGACCCGTCCTGGAGACGCTACTTCGAGAAGGGTCGGACGGGCCCCGGCAACAACGGCTCGGGGCCGTCCGACCGCGCGCAGGACGGCACGTCCGGCGCGCAGGACCGGGCGGGCAGCAACGGCTCGGACCCCGCACGCGGCTCCACCGAGACCCGCCCGGCCCCCTCCTCCGGACCGAAGGTGGCGCCGGCGCCACCGCGCAGGTCCTCGCAGGCCCGCGGGACCGGCACGACGTCGGGGGGCGGCACAGACGGGTCGGGGAGGAAGGACACGTCCGGCAGCACGACGAAGGACGCGTCCAGCACCACGGACAAGACCGGGGGCACGCAGCAGAAGAGGGCCCCGTCGACGGAGGGGTCGGGCGACTCCGGCGCCCCGGACGAGAGCACCAGCACCAATCAGAAGGCACCGATGTCCCGCGAGGCACCCGCCCCGAAGAAGGCCGGCCCCCAGGAGGAGGTCACCCTCACGCCGTTGCGGGGAGCCGCGGCCCGGGTGGTCTCCAACATGAACAGCTCGCTGGAGGTGCCGACCGCCACGAGCGCCCGCAACCTGCCGGCGAAGCTGCTCATCGACAACCGGACGGTCATCAACAACCACCTCGCCCGCAGCCGCGGCGGCAAGGTGAGCTTCACCCACATCATCGGCTACGCCATGGTCCGGGCGCTGCGCGCGATGCCGGCCATGAACAACGGCTTCGCCGAGGAGAACGGCAAGCCCCAGCTCGTCGAGCCCGCCCACATCAACCTCGGACTGGCCATCGACGTGCCGAAGCCGGACGGCACCCGGCAGCTCCTCGTGCCCAGCATCAAGAGCGCCGAGGAGATGAGCTTCTACGAGTTCTGGAGCGCCTACGAGAAGGTGGTGCGCAAGGCCCGCGACGGCAAGCTCACCCTCGAGGACTTCCAGGGCACGACGATCAGCCTCACCAACCCCGGCGGGATCGGCACCCTGCACTCGGTGCCGCGGCTCATGCAGGGGCAGGGCGCCATCATCGGCGTCGGCTCGCTGGACTACCCGGCCGAGTGGCAGGGCGCCGCGACCGAGCGCATCCTGGCCAACGGGGTCAGCAAGATCCTCACGCTGACCTCCACCTACGACCACCGCATCATCCAGGGTGCCCAGTCGGGGGAGTTCCTCAAGATCATGCACCAGCTGCTGCTGGGGCAGGAGGGCTTCTACGACGAGATCTTCACCTCGCTGCGGATCCCCTACGAGCCGATCCGCTGGAACCCGGACATCGCGGCCACGCACGACGACGACATCTCCAAGCCGAGCCGGATCCAGGAGCTCATCCACGCCTACCGGGTGCGGGGCCACCTCATGGCCGACACCGACCCGCTGGAGTACCGCCAGCGTCGGCACCCCGACCTGGCCATCGAGAACCACGGCCTGACCCTGTGGGACCTCGACCGCGAGGTCCCCACCGGAGGCTTCGGCGGCAAGCCACGGCTGAGCCTGCGCCGCATCCTCGGGATCCTGCGCGACACCTACTGCCGCACCGTCGGCATCGAGTACATGCACATCCAGGACCCCGAGCAGCGCGAGTGGTTCCAGGAGAAGCTCGAGGTCCCCTTCGAGAAGCCGGCCCCGGCCGAGCAGCTGCGCATCCTGCGGCGACTCAACGCGGCGGAGGCCTTCGAGACCTTCCTGCAGACGAAGTTCGTCGGGCAGAAGCGGTTCAGCCTCGAGGGCGGCGAGTCGGTCATCGCGCTGCTGGACAAGGTGCTCAACCGCGCGGCGGACGACGGCCTCACCGAGGTGACGATCGGTATGCCGCACCGCGGCCGGCTCAACGTCCTCGCCAACCTCGCAGGCAAGTCCTACGGCCAGATCTTCCGCGAGTTCGAGGGCAAGCAGGCCCCCGGCTCGGTCCAGGGGTCCGGCGACGTGAAGTACCACCTCGGCACCGAGGGCGAGTTCACCACGGAGGACGGCAAGACCACCCGCGTCTACCTCGCGGCCAACCCCTCGCACCTCGAGGCGGTGAACCCGGTGCTCGAGGGCATCACCCGGGCCAAGCAGGACCGCCTGGTCCGCGAGACCGACGCCGACCTCAGCACGGTCATGCCGGTGCTCATGCACGGCGACGCGGCCTTCGCCGGGCAGGGGGTCGTGCTCGAGACGATGCAGATGTCCGAGCTGCCGGCCTACCGCACGGGCGGGACGCTGCACGTCGTCATCAACAACCAGGTCGGCTTCACCACCGCCCCGCAGCACTCGCGCTCCTCGGTCTACTGCACCGACCTGGCGCGCACGGTGCAGGCGCCGATCTTCCACGTCAACGGGGACGACCCCGAGGCCGTGGTCCGGGTCGCCGAGCTCGCCTACGAGTTCCGCCAGACGTTCGGCAAGGACGTCGTCATCGACCTGGTCTGCTACCGGCGCCGCGGCCACAACGAGGGGGACGACCCCTCGATGACGCAGCCGCTGATGTACGACCTCATCGAGGCCAAGCGCTCGGTCCGCAAGCTCTACACCGAGTCGCTCATCGGCCGCGGGGACATCTCGGTGGACGAGGCCGAGGCGGCGCTGCGCGACTACCAGCGCCAGCTGGAGAACGTCTTCACCGAGACCAAGAAGGCCCTCAAGGGCGAGACCGACGACGGCGGCGGCGGCCTGGAGCGCCCGCACGCCCAGGACGACGGCGACGCGTCGACGCGGCCACGTCCCACCGCGATCTCGGAGGAGGCCGTCCGGGCCGTCGGGGACGCCTTCGCCTCCCCGCCGGAGGACTTCACCGTCCACGCCAAGCTCGGCAAGCTGCTGACCTCCCGTCAGCAGATGACCCGCGAGGGCGGCATCGACTGGGCCATGGCCGAGCTCATCGCGTTCGGCTCGCTGGTGACGGAGGGGACCCCGGTCCGCCTCGTCGGTCAGGACAGCCGGCGCGGCACCTTCGTGCAGCGGCACGCCGTGCTCACCGACAACGGCACCGCCGCCACCTGGACCCCGCTGGACCACCTCACCGAGGACCAGGCCCCCTTCGAGGTCTACGACTCCCTGCTGTCGGAGTTCGCGGCCATGGGCTTCGAGTACGGCTACTCGGTCGAGAAGACCGACGCCCTCGTGCTCTGGGAGGCGCAGTTCGGCGACTTCGTCAACGGCGCGCAGACGGTCGTCGACGAGTTCATCAGCTCCTCGGAGCAGAAGTGGGACCAGCGCAGCTCGGTGGTGCTCCTGCTGCCGCACGGCTACGAGGGCCAGGGACCGGACCACTCCTCCGCCCGCATCGAACGCTTCCTGCAGCAGTGCGCGGAGGACAACATGAGGGTCGCCTACCCCTCGACCCCCGCGTCCTACTTCCACCTGCTGCGCGCGCACGCCGCGGCGCGCCCCCGTCGTCCGCTCGTGGTCTTCACCCCGAAGGCCATGCTTCGCCTCAAGGCCGCGGCGAGCGCGGTCGAGGACTTCACCGGCGGCACCTTCGAGCCGGTGCTGCCGGACCGGGTCGACCTCGACCCGGCCGCCGTCGACCGGGTGCTCATCGCCTCGAGCAAGCTGGTCTACGACCTCGAGGACGAGCGCAGCAAGCGCGAGGACGAGCGCACCGCCATCCTGCGCGTCGAGCAGCTCTACCCCGTCCCCGGCAAGCAGCTGGCGGCACTCACCGCGCAGTACCCCGACGCGGAGCTGGTCTGGGTCCAGAACGAGCCGAAGAACCAGGGAGCGTGGCCGTTCATGGCCCTCAACCTGCCGGACGCGTTGCGGCAGCACGGCGAGGAGCGGCCGCTGCGCGTGGTCAGCCGCCCCGCCTCCGCCTCACCCGCGACCGGGTCGGCCAAGGTCCACGCCGTCGAGCAGGCCGCCCTGCACGACGAGGCCTTCTCCCGGCGCGCATGAGCACGGCGACGCACGCGCCAGCACCCCTCCCCGAGGGCATGTCGGCCTCGAGCCCGACCGAGGCGGACCTGGACGACCTCGTCCGGCTGCTGCGCCGGCACGAGCGGGAGGCCCGCGGGTGGCCCGGGGCGCAGAGCGACTCGGTCCGCGCCGAGGTGAGCGGTCGCGGTGCCAGCACCCACCGTCACGAGATGGTGCGGGACGCCGACGGCACCACCCGCGCCTGGTTGAGCCTGCACGACCGGGCCGCCGGCCGGGTGCTGGTGGGGGTCACGATCGACCCCGACCTGCCGGACGAGCAGGCGGACCCGCTGGCGGCCTGGGCGTTCGACCGCGTGCAGGAGCTCGGCCGTGAGCTGCTGGACGAGCGGGGGATGGAGCGCACCCAGCTGGACTCCGGCGCCTTCGAGGACGACGAGCGCCAGCAGCGGTGGCTGCGGGCGGCCGGCTACGAGCACGTCCGTGACTGGTGGCAGATGACCCGGCCGGTCGACGCGGCGGCGGACGCCGGGGCCCCCGAGCTGCGCGAGGGCGTCGAGATCTTCCGGGTGCGCCAGGACGAGGGCGTCGGGATGCCCCACGAGGAGGACCTGCGGGCCGTGCACCTCGTCCTGGAGGAGTCGTTCGCCGACCACTTCAACTCCTACCGCGAGACCTTCGAGGAGTTCGTGTCGCGTCTGCGCGAGGACCCGGGTCACCGCTGGGACCACTGGTGGCTGGCGACGGTGGACGGCGAGCCCGCGGGGGCGGTCGTGGCCTCCATCAGCCGGGGCGGCGTCGACGCGGACGGGACGGCGCAGCCGGACGGCTCCTACATCGACTACATCGGGGTGCACCGACGGGCGCGCGGTCGCGGGGTCGCCAAGGGCCTCCTGCGGACCGTCGTCGCGGACGCGGCGGCACGGGGCCGCTCCTCGGTCGGTCTGGAGGTGGACGCGGACTCCCCCACCGGCGCCGACGGGCTCTACCGCTCGCTGGGGTGGGAGACCCGCTACGTCACGCAGTCGTGGCACCGCATGGTGAGCCTCGACCCGGAGGACGGACGGTGAGCACCACGGACCAGGGCGGACGGGTGGAGCTGGAGTACGCCCCCAGCGCCGACTTCCAGGTGACCGACGGCCCGCGGGACATCGGGCTGTGCTTCGTCGGCGACGGGTTCGTCGCCGGGTACGGCGACCCCAAGGCCCTCGGCTGGGTCAACCGCGTCGTGGGCCGCACCGACCGCGGCGGGACCGACACCGACATCACCAGCTACAACCTCGGGGTCCGCGGCGCCAGCTCGGCCGACGTGATGAACCGGTGGCGGGCCGAGTGCCCTGCCCGGTGGCAGGGCCGCGGCGAGCGCCGCCTGGTCGTCGGCGTCGGCGCCGAGGACGTCGAGCAGGGGATCACCACCGCCCGCTCCCGGCTCAACCTGGCCAACGTGCTCGACGAGGCGAGCTCGACGGGCATCGCGACCTTCGTCGTCGGTCCCACCCCCACCCTCGACGCCGAGGTCAACGCCCGGTTGCAGACGCTCGCCGACGCGCTCGCCGACGTCTGCTCGCGGCGAGGTGTGCCGTTCGTCGACTGCTTCACCCCGCTGCTGGGTCACGACCAGTGGCAGTCCGACCTCGCCGCCGGCGACACCGTCCACCCCGGTCAGGCCGGCTACGGGCTCATGGCCTGGCTGGTCCTCAACGGTGGGTGGGCCACCTGGCTGCAGCTCGACGGCTGATCCTGCACCGCGCCGAGCGCGTCCGACGGGTGGGTGAGGGCCGGGGTCAGAGGGCCTCAAGCCAGGACCGCGCCTCGGCGTAGGCCTGCTCGTCGGCGTGGACGGGGACCGGACGGGCGTGCCCGTCGGCCCGGGGGTAGGACCCGAGGAAGCGCACGTCCCTGCACGTCCGGCGCAGGCCGAGCAGCGCCTCACCCATCCGCGGCTCGCCGACGTGGCCGTCGGCGTCGATCCAGAAGCAGTACTCCCCCAGCCCCTCGCCGGTCGGGCGCGACTCCAGCCGGGTGAGGTCGATGCCGCGCACCGCGAACTGCTCGAGCAGCTCCAGCAGGGCACCCGGACGGTTCTGCCAGATGAGGGCCACGAGGGTCGTCCGGTCGGCGCCCGTGGGCGCGGCCGCGGGTGCACCGTGCCGCAGCACGACGAAGCGGGTGAGCGCCCCGGCGCGGTCCGCGATGCGCTCCGCCGCCCGCTCCAGGCCGTAGGACCGGGCGGCCTCGGTCGAGGCGATGGCCGCGTCGTAGGTCCCCTCGGCCACCGCCTGCGCGGCCCGGGCCGTGGAGGACTCCGGGACGAGCTGCGCCTGCGGCAGGTGTCGTGCCGTCCACTCCCGGGTCTGGGCGGCCGCGTGCGGGTGGGTGGCCACGACCCGGACCTGGTCCTGGCTCGTCCCGGGGCGGACGAGCAGGTCGAACTGGACCTCGACCAGGACCTCCTCGACGATGCGCACCCCGTCCTGGTCGAGCAGGGCCTGGAGGGTGGCGGGGACCGACCCCTCGACCGAGTTCTCGAACGGGACGACGGCGGCGTGCGCCTCCCCCGCCACCAGCCGCTGCACGGCCTCGGCCGCGGTCGGCACGGGGGTCGCCTCGTGGAGTCCTCGGGAGTCCCACTGCCGCACCGCCTGCTCGGTGAAGGTGCCGGCCGGGCCGAGGTAGGCGATGCGCGAGGTCACCCCCGGAACCCTAGCCGAGCCACCGGTCAGTAGGCCCCGCTGTCCCTGCTCACCACCACGCGCGCCGTGCGCCACATGATCATGAGGTCGAGGATGGGGTTCCAGTTCTCGACGTAGTAGAGGTCCAGACGCACGGCCTCGTCCCAGGAGAGGTCGCTGCGACCGCTGATCTGCCACAGACCGGTCATACCCGGCCGCACCAGGAGCCGGCGGTGGGTGTCCTCGGCGTACTCCGCCACCTCGCGGGGCAGCGGCGGCCGCGGCCCGACCAGGCTCATCTCGCCGCGCAGCACGTTGAGCAGCTGCGGCAGCTCGTCGAGGGAGTAGCGGCGGATGAAGGCACCCACCCTCGTCACCCGCGGGTCGTGCTGCATCTTGAACAGCGGGCCGGCTCCCTCGTTGGCGGCGGTGAGGTCGGCCAGCCGGTCCTCGGCGTCCAGCACCATGCTGCGGAACTTGAACATCGAGAAGCTGCGGCCGTCCTGGCCCACGCGCTCCTGCCGGAACAGCACCGGGCCGCGGTCCTCGAGCTTGACGGCGAGCGCCACGGCGAGCATGACCGGACCGAGGATGAGGGTGACGAGCAGGGCGGCCAGCCGGTCCATGACGTTCTTGAGCACCCGCTCGGGGCCGACGAAGCGGGGCGCCTCGACGTGGATCAGCGGCAGACCCTGCACCGGCCGGGTGAGGACGCGGGGTCCGGCGACGTCCATGATGCCGGGCGCGACCACGAGGTCGATGTCGGTGGCCTCCAGCGCCCAGCCGAGCTGCCGGAGACCGGTGGTGCCCAGACCCGCCGAGGAGGAGACGGCGACGACGTCGACGTGGTGCTCGAACGCCTTGAGGAGCACGTCGGACTCCGGTCCCAGCACCGGCACCCCGGCCACCTCACCGCTGGCGTCGTCGACGCAGGCACCGAGCACCTGGTAGCCGGCGTCGGGAGTCCGCCGCAGCGCACCGACGAGCCCGGCCACGTGGTCGGTGTCCCCCACGAGGATGACCCGGTCGGAGAGCTCACCGGTCCTGCGCCGCGCGACGAGCCAGCGCCGCGCACCCCAGCGACCGGTCAGCAGGAGCAGCGTGCCGAGCGGGTAGGCGAGCAGCACGAAGCCACGGGCGAACTCGATCTGGAAGGCGAACCCGGTGATCGCCAGCACCGCGAACACCCACGTCGAGCCCTGGAACACCTGGCGGTACTCCTGCACGCCGTGCCCCACGGTGCGACCGTCGTAGGCGCGTTGAATGTTCAACGACAGGACCCAGGCGACGACCAGGCCGAGGGCGACGTAGCCGTAGCCGATGCCGAGCCCGCCCACCGTCTGCTCGTCGATCCCGAACCGGGTGACGTGGGCCACCAGCACGGCGGACGTCACCAGGAGCAGGTCGAGGACCTTGAGGGTGGTGAGGTAGCCGGTGAGGTAGCGGCGGGCCCGGTGCGGCGCCTTGCGGCCGCCGTTCGGGAGCCGCTCGGACTGCCTCAGGGCATCCGGGATGACGAACGGTCGCGCGTCGAGGACACGGGACACCGCGGTGTCCTGCGAGTCCCTGAGGGCGGTCCCTGGTGCTGTGCCTGTGATCACGGTCACGGGAGATTTCCATCCTGTCCCTGCGCGAAGAATGCTCTCCCCAGAGCAAATCCCCTTGCCAAATCTTTACCTACTTCTCAGTTAAGCACCGAACCGGCGGCACGTCTACCCCGAAACTCCCCCGATGTTCGACTGCCCGACAACCTCTGGTTCCCCTGGGTATGCCTGGGCGTCGTCCTCGACTCCCCCTCGGTCACCTAGGTTAGCCCTCGTGCCCACCTCTCGTCAGCACGCGCGCCGCCTCGGCCTCGCGCGCGTCTCGGGCAGCTCGATGTCGCCCACCCTCGAGGCCGGGGACACCCTCGTGGTCCTGCACGGGGGGCGGCCCCGCGTCGGCGCGGTCGTCGTCGTCTCGCTCCCGCCCGACGCGCAGGGCCTGCCCCGCCCGGTCGCGGTCAAGCGCCTCACCTCGGTGCGCCCGGACGGCGCGCTCTGGGTCAGCTCCGACGGCACCGGCACGGACTCCCGCCAGCTGGGGCACCTCACCCCCGGCGCCCTGATCGCCGTGGCCCTGCTGCGGCTGCCCCGGTGGCGGCCGGCGCGCCCGCCGCGCCTGCTCCGGCGGGCCGCTCAGCCCTGACCGAGCGCCCGGGCCAGCGCGGGCAGGACCTCACGGACCTGCTGCTTGAGGGCGGCGTACACCTCGTCCGGGCGACGGTAGGGGTCGACGAGGCCGGTGGACGACGGTCGTCCCACCGCCCCCCGCTGCGCCCGCGCGGAGCGGGCCAGCCCGGCCAGCGCCTCGGCGGGGTCCTCCCACCGCGGCCGCTCGTGCGCCGGGACGGC